>PKCN01000191.1 GCA_002862205.1 Planctomycetaceae bacterium
CTGCTTTGAAGTAAATTCCATTTTCAAAGACATACCTGCGACCCTTGGAGGTGCAGTCATGACAGAAGGCAAGATTGTTCTTGATGAAGAAAAGGGCAAGATCGCTTCTGGGAAACAGATAGATGAAGATGCTGCAACTGCCAAATGAACATATTGGACTGGCTTGACCCCACTCTTTTGCTTAGGTGAAGCCCCGAACTGGCTCCCCCCAATCATTGCATCATTCTCATTGCAGCATTCTCATTGCAGCATTGCGAGTAAGAGAATCGCGACACCTCACTGCTGGTGGTTCTGATTGGCTTGCTCATGCTGCTCGGCATCCTGCCACACAGCATCCTGCTCTCACCACCACTCCGCTGACTTGAAGCAACAAAGAAGCGGACAGGCCTCTTGTGCCCAGCAGCAACTTTGCGTTGGCTACAAAATATTGGCGACTCTTCGCTGTTTCTCTTTCGCTGAACAGGCAGAGCTATCTTGTTGACTGGCCAAAACCACGGGATACCATATACAGAAAGGCTTCCATCGATAGACCACGCGAATCACATTCCACTGCGAGCCAAGTGCCCTTGCCTGAAAACGTTAGCGTTGAATCTGCCGGATTGGCACCGACGCTTGACCGATCTCTTGATCTACTCGAAACACTTAGTGCAGAGCCACGTGGGATGACGCTTTCCCAGCTTAGCGAGACGCTCAGTGCTCCTAAGAATTTCATGTTTCGGATCACTCAAACTCTGCTTTCCCACGGCTATCTTGCTCGCGACGAAGCTGACTTGGCGTTCCGTCTAACGCCCAAACTCCGCAAGCTTTCGCCTCCTCGTTGGAGAGGCATCGGCTTGGCGGAAGCCTCGCGTGAAGGGATGAACTGGTTACGGGACAAAACGGGAGAAACCATGCAACTTGGCGTGCTCAATGAGCAGGAAGGCATCATCATCGATCAGGCCGAAGGGACTCAGCCACTCAGGATTATCGTGAACCTGAGTCTCCGATTCGCACTGCATAACAATGCGCCGGGGAAATTGCTGCTGGCCTTACTGGCGGCGGAGCAGCAGAGCCTGACACTGTCGGAGCCCAAGCTCACCGCGACCACCCCACGCACGATCACCACCAAGTCCGGGTTACGGAGGGAATGTGAGCAGATCATTGCTGCTGGATATTCAACCGATCATGCAGAAGCCGACGACGGCGTGCATTGTTTCGCAGCACCGATCTTCGATACAGACGAAACGGTTGCCGGAGCAATCTGGATTTCGGGCCTGGCCAAGCGGTTGCCCAAAAGCAGATTCCATTATTTTGGCGCGGTGGTCAGCGCAACGGGACAACGTATCTCGCGATCCATTGGGGAGATGGGATGAGATTTATTCGCGTCTTGCTGACATGTGCTACCGCGATCGGAGTAATGCTCTTTGCGCTGTGTCATGTTGCCGCCGAGCGGCCAGACGTGGTCGAAGATTTCCAGCAGGTAATTCCAAAGAACTGGGGGTTTACGCTGGGCACTTGGACTGCCGGGGATGGCGTGTTGACGGCCTTTGAATCTGGCCCCAGAAGACATGGGCCTGTGAAGATGCGGAACCTCACCTTTCGGAGCGCAAAATTTGACTATGAATTCAAACTGAACGGTGACGCCCAATACAGCGCAATCAAGGGAACGGGACAAATAAATGGACACAAGTCCGCCCACTTCGTTGTTTTCATGAGCACAAAGGACTGCCAGTGCAGGCAACAGTTTACCAAGGGTAAAACAATCAAGATCATCGTTTTCGAGCCTACCCAATCAGGCATCGCGAAGATTGATCTGCTAAACGCCCCGTTGGATATCGAAAACGGCGAGTGGCACAAGGTTTCCGTTGAAGTGATTGATGACCGGATTCTGGTCGACGTCAATGGTCAGAAGTTCAAGGCAAAACACGAGACACTTGCCCTCTCAAGTACCCAATTCGGACTGGCCGGTGAGTCAGGAGGACCGGCGGGCAAAAACGCGGGGACTCTGCAGTTTAGAAACCTGCGTGTAACCAGCATACAAACGACAACGGGATCGGCTGGCACTCCTCAACAGCACTCGGCTAAAACAGTCCGCTCCAATACTTCAACCTTGAGTGTGCGGAACTCGTTACCAGCAAAAGGCGTGATCGATTTGTTCGGGCAGCATTGCCTTGATTGTCACTCAGGGCCGCAAGCCGAAGGAAACTTCGATCTTGACCAGAAACTTCAGGGCGGTGCATTCGACGCCAAACTTGTCTTTGAAAATCTGGCTACCGAAAAGATGCCGCCCCCAGACGCTGGGCCGTTGAACGATGAAGAACGACAAGAAATGCTGACTTGGCTTGCAGAGCAGCAACCGGATTCCAAGCCGATCCCATTCAGAAGGATCAGTCGCCACGAGTTTGTGCATAGTGTGAACGATTTGCTGGGGACTAACCTCGATCTGGCCAGACGGATTCCTGAAGACCGCGGAACACGAAACTTTGATTCAGACCGCCGCATCGGGCTTAGTCGGGAAATGCTAGGCAGCTACTTCGCCGTCGCTGACGAGATGCTCGAGCATGCGTTGCCCGCTGACGGGTATACAAAAGAGCAAACATGGGTGACAAACAAGCTGATCGACAGCCACAAGACCTACAACATTTATGTTCGCGATTACAAAGACGGTGTACTGTTTTCGTGGACTCGAGCGAACAACGGCAACAGTTATTCGTTCTTCTACGACAATTTCGATCCCCCTGTCGAAGGCTGGTACGAACTGACCTTTGATGCCGCAAAAGTCGGTGACTTGAAAGGCGACATCAGCATTCAGGTTCACGCCGGCAAATACTATTATGCCGACGATCGACCTCAGCCTCAACGCCTGCTGGATGTGATTTCGGTCGACAACGAGAAAATTGAATCCCAAACGATCCGAGTGTTTCTACGACCCGGTGAAAACGTATCTGTGCATTGTTATCACAAGGACAACTTCCGAGAAAAGAATCCTAAACGAGGTGCTTACATTCGCGCCCTGAGAGCGCGCGGCCCACTGCTGGATGCTTGGCCACTGCTGGATGCTTGGCCACTGCAGGATGCTTGGCCACTGCAGGATGCTTGGCCACTGCAGGATGCTTGGCCACCCAGTCGGTATGGGATGTTATTCGAAGGCATGCCGATCAAGACAATTGGCCAACCGAAGCTCGAGCGGAAGACCGACTCAAACTTGACGCAATCCCTCGCTGAGGGATCGCGATACCGGTCCAACCTGGCGAAAATTGGCGGCTCCGTCACCGTCAGCAGCTTTCAGGTCGGGATGCAGAAGGAGAAGATGCAAGACGGCTCCAATCGCACGTTCTGGCACACACGTTTCCAGCCCTCTCTGGCAGAGCCTCCGCACTTCGTGATTCTTCACAATCCGAAACGCCACTTGATCAAGGGTCTTACGTACGCAACCTGGTCCGGCGGCAATGGCAATGGACAGATTGAGAAGTTTGAAGTGCATGTATCCGAAGACGGAAAAGACTGGAGCAAGTCGATCGCGAGTGGAGATCTCGAAACAAGGCTTGCCAACGAACAGCCAATTCCGTTCTCAGTTGCGACGAACGCACCATTCCTCAAGTTCGTTGCGACTCAGTCGTTCAGCATCGATGGTCGATCACTCGCATCAATCGGCAAACTGGACGTTCTTGTTTCGCTGGATGAAGAACTTCCAAAATCACAGGTTCTGGTTGAATCTGATCAAATCAAAGATCTCAATACGGTAATCCGGCGGTTTGCGGAGCGTGCGTTCTCATCAAAATTATCCGATTCTGACTTGCAGCCATATTTCGACGTTGCCGGAGCGACACTCAGGCGTGATGGCAACTTTGTCGAGGCAGCCAAGACTGGCTTCAAAGCCGTGATCTGCTCTCACCGGTTTCTGATCGCACCGGGAGACCATTCAAGCGAAGAGTTTTCTCGCAATGCATTGCTTGCCAGAGCGATGTGGCTGTCTGTGCCGGATGACCAGTCAAAGGAGTCGAACCTGGCGTTGCGAGATCAAATCGCTGAAATGCTTGCCGACCGACGATCGGATCGGATGATCGAGTCGCTCTGCAATCAATGGTTGAATCTGCGTTCATGGAACAACGTATCCCCCTCACTGAAGCTTTATCCACGCTACGATGATTTGCTGAATCACTACCTGCCGCTCGAAGCGAACGCTTACCTAGCCCATCTGATTCGTGAAAACCGCCCAGTCAGCGAGTTGATTGACTCCGATTATTCTTTTCTCAACCAAAGACTCGCGAACCACTACGGCATCGACGCAGTCACAGGCCAGCGACTGCGACTGGTCTCTTTCGGCCCGGATATCCCACGAGGTGGACTGCTGACGATGGGCAGTGTCCTGAAAGTAACAACGGATGGTTTCGCCACGTCACCCATTCTGCGTGGCGCCTGGATATCAAAGAACATTGTCGGCACGCCTTTATCACCACCACCAGAAGCCGTCCAAGCGATCGAACCGGATCACGGAGACGCTGCTGCTTCGCTACGCGAGCAGATCGAAAAGCACAAAGACAGCGATGCATGCTACGCATGTCACAAAAGCATCGATCCGTACGGCTTCGCGTTAGAGAGTTTTGACTCAACGGGCCAGTGGCGAACCCGCTACTCGAAGGAAATTCCACACCGAGGAACGTTTACGTTTCGCTTGCCGGGTTATTTCAAAAAGACTTCTGAGATTGATACTGCGGGCGAAATTGATGATCAGAAATTCGCGAACGTCTTCGGTTTGAAGAAACTATTGGCCACGAATGAGCGGAAGATCGCTTATAACTTTGCGAAGAAGTTCTTTGAGTACACTCATGGTTATCAGCCCAGTCTGATGCAGCGACTTGACCTCTTGGAGATGATCGATCCGAAAGGTTGCAGGATGCGAGATTTAGTGACCGATGTGCTTGTGTATTCGATCGGGAACGAGGCGGGCAAAGCAAGGGAATGATCAAGCTATGCAGCGTTTGTTTCCGCTGTCTGAATCTTCAAATGAAAGACACGCATTGATGAATGCACCAACACGACGCGACTTATTGAAATTCGGCGTTGCACTGCCATTTGCAATGCACTCGCTAAACGTTCGTGCTGACTCGAAAGCCAAGTCGCCACCAAAGCGGATTATTTTCATTTGCAATTCGCTGGGCTTTTACAAACCGCACTTCTTCCCAAAGAACCGCGGTGATCTTTCAAGTTCCGATTACCTGAAAGCCATCAAAACAAGCGACAAGCTGACCGTCTTCGAAAACCTTTACCATCCGGGCATGGAGACCAGCAACCACGACTCCGAGAAATCGTTTCTCACTGGCGTGCCGAAACCTGAGGCTCCAAACTTTACAAACTCCATCTCACTCGACCAGGTACTTGCGAGCAAAATGGGGGGTGACACACGCTTTCCGTTTCTGCCGCTAAGCATCTACGATCGCGGTTGGGGGGCTTCATGGAACGATCGAGGAGTCGCAATTCCTCCGCTGCACGATGTGGATCGCATCTACGGCAAACTGTTTGGCGAAGAGGATCTGTCGGCAAAACGCAAGCAGATCGCGAAAGATCAAAATGTAATCGCCTGTTTGCGTCGAGACCTCAAGCATATCGAAACCCGAATCGCCAGCGAGGGACCTGATGCATCCAAGATCGAAACCTATCGCAACGTCATCGCCGAACTTGAAAAGCAGATCTCTCACGAATCATTCTGGCTCGACACCGCAAAGCCTGAAGTACCCGACACGCTGAGCAAAGATCCGGAATTTGCTTTTTCAACGAAGATTGAGAATCTGTTGGAACTGTCCAAGCTCGCGTTCCAAACTGATTCGACTCGCGTGATCACGCTTAGTCTGGATTGGATCTACGGAGCGATCAAAGTCCCAGGAGCAACGGGCGGTTGGCACTCGCTATCGCATCACGGAGGCAGACAGAACCAGCTGGAACAGCTGAGCCGAATCGAGCGAGACATCGTCAAACATCTCAATCATTTCCTGACCGATCTGGATAACATCCCCGAAGGAGATGGAACGTTGCTGGATCATACCACAGTCGTCATTGGCAGCAATTTTGGAGACGCTTCGAATCACACCTGCAGCAATCTTCCGACAATTGTGGCTGGCGGTGGTTACCGGCATCAGGTTCACACTGTGCCTGAAAAACCAACGCCGCTGTGTAACCTATGGCTCGAACTTGTGCACAAACACAACATCGACCTCGGCCAGTTTGGCAGCAGTGATGACGATCCCCAATCACTTCTTGTCTCGTAGTTTATTAACTCACAAACTCGTGAGTTCAATAAGTACCCGACGCCCGGCGTGGTGGCTTGTCAGCGGATCGAGAGACTAGACGGGCCCATCAACCACGCGGTTGGTTTCTGATGGGCTTCCAACGAATCATTGATCAGCAACTGCAACGTATCCGTGTTGAGACCTTGCTTTTTCAGAAGCCGGAGGGTGATGGAATTTGTCTGGAGCAGTCTTCCCCCGAGATGGTCGATCGAGATGATGTCTCCGTCCTCACTCCCCAACAAGCTGCTGAGATCGAGTCCCGATTTGGTGATCGGGCGATGGGTCACCATGTATTCATCCCCAAGCTCTGCCTTCTTGGCGATGTGCCGGATGCAATCATCGACACCGCCGATTTGATCCACCAGCTTTTTGCGAACGGCTTGGCTTCCAGACCAAACTCGACCACCTGCAAGGCTACGAAGCTTATCCACTGGAATCTTTCTGGCCCCACTGACAAGCTTGAGGAATCGACCATAAACCGAATCGATCGACTTTTGCATCACCTTGGTTTCATCTTCCGTGAACCCCCGGTCGAGTGAAAGCAGGCTTGCGGATTCGTCGAGGTGAATATTTTCGGTATGCAGACCAACGCGTCGCATCAAAGCCCCGCCACTCAGCTTCATCGCGAAGACACCAATCGATCCGGTGACCGTGCCCCGTTCGGCGTAGATCGGCGTGCCGATGCAACTGATCCAGTATCCACCGGACGCGGCAACGTCTCCCATGGAAATGACGGTCGGTTTCTTTTCAGCAAGCTTCTTCAATGCTTGCCGGATCGCTTCGCTGGCCGTCGCGCTTCCACCCGGCGAGTTGATCCGAACGACCACGCCTTTCACCCGCTCCTCGTCGGTCAGCTTATTGATCCGTTCCACGGTCGGTCCCGCCGCGATCGAACCGGCGCCTCCCTCATCGACGATCGCACCGCTCAGGTGCAGCACGACAATCGTGTTGTCCTGGACCGAACCACTTGAATTGTTGCCGGCCATCAGTTCGCCCATCAACTGGAAGAACGAAACGTCCTTCTTCGCTGCTTTCTTTGGGGTTACCCAATTCAGGTTCTCACCAATGTCATTGCCGATCACTTCTTGCATCGCTCCGTAGGGCGCCAGCTTGTCGACAAGTCCTTTGGCCAAGGCTTCCTTTGCGATCCACATCCGCTGAGATTGCATTTCTCGAACGTCTGCCGTCTTGAGCCCACGCCCTTTCGCGATGCGATCCACCGCCGCATCGTTGATACTCGTCAGCATGTCCAGATAGTGTTGACGCAAATGATCACTCATCCGTGCGTTCAAATAGGGCTCCACCGCGCCCTTGAAGTCGCCGGCGCGAACCACCGATGCTTTGACGCCGACCAAATCCATCGCATCGCGATAAAACATCGATTGCATCGAAACCGATGGGATATCAACCTCCCCGAAATCAGCCATGTAAACGGTGTCACACATGGATGCAATTTCGAGCGCCTCGCGGCTTGCCGATTCCAGCCATGCATGCGTCTTTTTGCCAGCATCCGTGACGCGATTGAAGTGACGTGAAAGCTCATCCAACTGGGCCGAGTTCATGGAGAAGCCCGAGGACAAGTCGACGACCAAGTGGTCGAAGTCATCGTCTTCCGAGAAACTTTCGAGAAACCGTGTCAGCTTGAAATAGGAACGCTTCGCGCCAGGACCGCCGCCGAGCAACGAAAGGGGGTCAAGTCCTGCTGGCTGAACCAAGTCGACATAATCGCCACTGATCTGGATCTGCCGAACGCCAATCTTCGGTTGGGGTTCTTCTTTCTTTACTACCGGAGATGGCTTCTTTGCCTTCTTCTTGTCGGCTTGTTTCGCTTTGGGTGGGTCGGCAGGTTCCGTTTTCTCCGCCTTGGCGGCCTTTCCGTCGACTGTTTTCGTTGCCTCTGCTTGCTTGTCCTGCGCGAGCACAGGGACCGACAGCAGGATCACTATCATAAGGAAGCGGAAGCGGACCAAAAGATGCATAGCAGGACTCACTGGAGTTGCGAATTCAAAAGATAATGACCGAGCCACAAGCTTAGTCTCGCTGAGGCAATGCATCGAGCATTGAAAAGGCGTTTCCGCGGGGAAAATTGAAGAAAACGAGCCCTGCTGCGATGGTGCGCAACCGCTGTGCACAAGATGGGCTATTCGTGCGAAAGATGATAACGCATTGAGAAAACTGCAATTCAGCAAGACGCTCGATTCGCCCAACACCAAGCTCGCTGGCAAGCCCGGGGAATGACCCGAATCTATCATCCTGCAGGCACGAATCCATCTGATTGAACCAACTCCCAGCGCAAGATTCCAACGGCTCGCCAAAATTGTTGCAAGCTGGAAATCGAGGCGTGCCGGAAGGAAACGGGGAGGAAGGAAACGGGGACAGGCACAGCTCCCCACGCTCTCAAGGAAGTCTGAGCTGAAAATCCCGCACTTTCTTGCCATTCTTCAGCGCCAGCTGAGCAATCAATCTGCTGCTTGGGAAGTGACGCCACCGCATGGCCTCTAATCCCAGCATCCTCTGCTTTGCGTTGGTCGTGGCGGTTTTATTTCCAAAGGTGAACTGTCCATCGGTGAAGATTTTATCAAAGTTTGCGGGCACCTCACATGTGCGTGGCATCACTCCTTAAGAAAGGGAGTAGGCATATTTTGCTGACTTCTCTTCTCGTCGTGGCTGAACGTTATCTGTCCCGTTTTCCTGGTGGCTATCCCTTTTTTCTTCTAGGCTGTCCCCTATTTCATCTTCATTTACTCATCCCGATTTCCTTCCGAAACAAGAACAGTTGCTACAGAGGTTGCCTGACATCTTTCGTTCCCTGATCTCGCACTCGTTGATTGACCTCAGGATCGCTCCACGCGCGCCAGGGATGTCGCAACCGGCACGATGAAACGTCACGAGCCTCAAGTAACTGTGGGCAACTCGCAAACTCAGAGTCCATGCAAAAGCGTCAATTACGCTGGCAAGCATCCACAGTGCTGGCTAAAGTTGCGAAACGCGGAGCGACGATTCCTTCGTGATTTGAAACTAATGCCGAAAGTCGCTGCCGGGTTGAACTGGTCACTTCCGAGATAAGGGATGGCAATGGAGAATCCGTATGAACCTCCGCCTGCTGATTCATCAGAGTCTTCGAAACGCACATGGATCGCGACAGGATTCGGAATTATCACCGCGATACTGTCGATTCTGGTGCTGGTAATCATTTTAAACAATACCATGCTTACCCTATCTCGACCTACGATGCGACCGAGCAAAGTCCTGCAGTGGGTTGGCGTGATCGCAATGACAACCGTGATGTTGTCCACTTCGATCGCTCTTGCCCACATTTCGTTCGGTTTGTTTCGGTCGCAAGCGAAAATCCTGAAACGCGGGCTCGGGATACTTTTGCTGGGCGTCCTTGGATACGGTGCACTTGTCTTGTTGGCCATCACAACGAGCATATTCAAATGATTCAGCACAACTTTGAGTTAGGAAAATCATAAAATTGCAGGGAATGCTCTCGATAGAAAAAAATCCTTCAACGCAGATAATCATGACCTTGTGAGTGATGGCGAGCATCATCATGCCACGTCAGCGACTTCAGTCAGATCCTTAGCCTGTCGAATCACCTAATCTCTGCTTGAGCAGAGTAACAGGGTTTAAACTCGATCGACGCGGAGCAAGGCGTTTGGTTAACATTGTGACAGCGGGCCATTCAGATCTGAATTCAATCATGAAGCAATCAATGAAATCCCATCAACCATTCTCACCATGCCATCATGGAAAATTCGTTTATGTGTTGCTTGGCCTTATCGGACTAAGTCTTGGCAACCGTCTTTCGGCTAGCGAATGGAAGCCTGAAAAAACCTACGCACTGATCATTGGTGTGTTGGAATGGGAATCAGATTTAACAGCCTATCCAAAATCGAATCGTAAAGATGAGGCGTTGCGGAAGCAGTTGATTGAGCGGGGTACACCGCCCAAGAACATTACGATGTTGCTCGACAGCAAAGCTTCGTTGACCAGTATCAGGGAGGCGATTGGGGAAACTCTGGACACCGTCGCCGAGGACTCCACCTTGATCATCTATTACGCGGGCCATGGATGGCACGCGGAGGACGATTTCTACTTCGCCAACCATGACGTTCGCCTGGGCCGCTCGAATCGCCACACTGCCTGGAGCATGAAAGAGTTGGCGGCGACGGTCGCAGCCAGATTCAAGGGAAAACAGCTGATACTCTGGGCCGACTGTTGCTATTCCGGTGGAATGAAATTGATTGCTGAAGCGTTGGCCAGCAGAAAAACTCCCTGCTTCAGCCTCACCTCGGCTGGTCTGGAAAATGTGTCCACCGGCAACTGGACATTCACACAATGCATACTTGATGGGCTCGCTGGCTCACCACTGATCGACACCAATGAAGACGGCAACATCTCACTTGGCGAACTTCAAGGCGAAGTGCAGAATGCGATGCATCATCTGGAAGGCCAGAAAAGCGGTTATTTCAACAGCGACTTCGATTCCGACTGGATCATCGGACCGGCTGCTGGAAAGATCCAGCCCACCCCGGGGGCAAAGTTTCCCATTGGCAGCTATGTACGGGCAAATCATCGCTATGGTCGAGTCATTGGCATGATCGACGAGCCAACCCAACCGTATCAAATCCAGTTTTATCGTTACTCAGAGAAAGTAGTAAGACGATTTAACGAATCCGATCTGACCGCTTCAACTCGCACACCAGCAACAAAGCTGGCACGGATCCAACCGGACTGCAAGGTCCAATGGCAGGGCAAATGGTACGACGCAAAAGTGGTCAAGTCAGAAACAGACCGGTGGTGGATTCGATACGTCGATTATGACGAGTCATGGAACGAATGGGTCGGTCAAGATCGCATTCGGCTGAAACAGAGATAGCGGAATTTCCACAAATCCATCTCGAGGCCTCAACGATATTCGCAGCACTTCGAAGGGTTAATTGTCGAGATCGTAATCTGAAAGAAAGTCCCACAAGATCTGATTGGGATGAACGCCGTCAATGTCGTCGCTAAACCAGACATGGCCACCGGGCTTTCCATGCTCACTTTTGATGGTGTAAAGAACAACAGCGGCCTGTTGGTTCGGCCCAAGATAGGAATCCGCAACCGCTCTGCCATCATTCAGAATTTTTCTATCGTGACTGGCTCGGGAAATTCCATGATGTTGCCGCCAGCTATCAAGCAAGTCGGGTACGGATTGGTAATGTTGGTTGCCCTTGTATGGCAACACTTGATCTTGCAACCCGTGAAAATGAATGACGGGCGTGAGCGATTTCACACTCGCACCCGGTTTCCCTAACATGGTTCCAGACATGACTCCAATGGCAGCGATGAACCTTTCCTTCACGCAGGCAAGATCGTAGGCCATCATTCCCCCATTGGAATAACCAACGGCGTAAACCCGATTCAGGTCAACGTTGTACTTTTTTTTGACATCAGCAATCAGCTGCCTGGTGAAGTACACATCGTTGGTCAGAATGTTTTCAGTTCCATTGTCGCCTGGCTCCCAATACCGAGCCCCTTTCTCACGAAATGCCGCCTGTGGATAAACCACCAGAAAACTGTTCTCCTTCGCGGTGGAGTTGAATTCCAATACCTGCCCGATATTCTCGGCATACTCTGAGGCGCAATCTCCAAAACCGTGGAAATTGATTACCAGAGGGTGAGACCGATTGCGATCATAAGAGCTTGGTACATGCAGTATGTACTCACGTTGTTGGCCATTCTCGACGAGTTTGCGAAACCCTTTTTGACTGGAATTGTCGCAACCGTTTTTTTGAGAACCAGATTCCCGCCGGCTTTTCTTTTCACCGATACCCTCGCTCCCCTTGAGGTACTCGATTATTTGTGCCTTGGTGGCTTCACCGTTTTGCAACTTCCTGCGTGCATCAGGATCCGATTGGAGGAATTGCTTGTACTTTTCATCCCAGTCAATTTTGTTCCGCTTCTGACTTTCATCTTCTTGCGAACCTTTTGACTTCAACCATTGGATAATTTCCTTTTTGGTGGCCTGCCCATCTTCCACCTTCTGCCGAACGGCTGGATCGGATTGCAGCAGTTTTTCATATTTGCTTTCCCAATCAGACGCTGCTTTTTCCTGACCAGTTGCAAAGCAACCCGATGCAACTACGAAAAGAAAAAGCAGTTTCGAATAATGCATCCTTCTACCTTCTGGGTTTTTCTCTGTCGCGAATGTAAAAAGCAGGGACACTGCTCGCTTGCAAGTGTGCCGATCACTGTGACCATCGCTTGATAGGTGACGGTTCGGAGGAGACACAAATCCCCGTCACAACCATCTTCATTGAATGAAGTCTGCTCCGTTGCTGTCCTTCATCAATGCACGATCACCCACAGCGGTTACTTTTTTGCCTTGGCATCGGAAGCGATCACGCTGTCTGGGCGGTCTTTGCCTGCCTTGATTGTAAATTCTCGATCCAGCGGTGCGTGCGGAGTGAATGAAGTTCCCTTGGCCCTTACCGTATAAAGGATCTCGTCGGTATCATTATCGATCAGTTGAATGACAGGATCAACATAATCGAATTGGTACTCTTTCATTCTGCCCCAAGATGGCGGGCTGTAATTATCCACTTGTGAGATCGTCCGTGGCCAACCGGGATATTGCTGAGCATCATCGCCGGTAATGTCCACATTCCGGGGCCAACACTCCATCGTGATTTCCCGGCTGCTGGTGTTGATTCGCACAATACCGTATCCGGCCGCACGGGTGTTCAGCACGTTTCCGGCCGGTTTCTTTTCAGGATTGGCCGCGGCAAAATTCGTGACTTTATTGGCAAAGCCATCCAGATGATCACCGGTATATTCGGGCGTTTCATTTTCGCGATTCGCACCAGCCTCCAGTGGCATCCACCAACGCAAATACAGGTTCGCAATCGAAGGCACACAGAAGGACCAGATCGAATCGCGATGTTCGTCGATACCATGCTGAAAAATTGTTGCCAGATGCTGGTCACCTGCCACATGGAATGCGAAGCCTTTCCTGAGCTTTCGCAGTGCGCGGTTGCGACCTGTTTGAGGCCAACCATTTGAGTCCATATCAGCATGCAAACGCCCATTGGCATTGCCATGGATATGGGCTCCACCACAGAAAATGGTCTGCGATAACGCAACTTTCATCTTGGCGTTCTGCCAATCCTGACTCCAGGATTCCAAAAACTTGAGTTGTCTTTCACCCAACAGAATCGCACCTTCGACATCAACGCTGGCGGGATCATATTGGGGATTACGAATATGGTCCGGACGAGGTCCCTGTTTCGGCACTCGACCAGCCGGACCCGTCTTGAACTTTCGATCTTCAAGGATGGCAAAGTCGATATCGCCCCAGTTGAGATTTGTAAAATAGACCTCGATATCCTGAGATATTCTGTGAGGGTCGACTGGATCAGGCAGATGACTGGTTTGAGCTCTTTCAACCTCTCGCACATACTCACCCGGCTGCGAGTAACCGCCGTCAGCCGCGCCTGGAAGTGTTGAAATTTTTCCACTTTCGCCCCACAGGTTTGGCTGACCAACGTCATGATCATCGGGCAGGCAAATGGTGGGACGGTCCTTGATAATCTCTCCAAAGTCTTTTCCAAACTTCAGCCAGGCCGCGTAATGACGTTTATGGTCGTAAACCTGGTCACCAGAGAAAAACAGGATATCCGCGTCAACTCGCTTGATATTGTCGATGATATCCTGCCGCGAAATGTCACCGCCGTGGGCAGGTCGAATCGAATTGCCGGTGAACCCTGCGACAACGATCTCATCCTTGTCCTTGGGATTCTTGCGAATGGTACCCGCGTACATCGCCTGATCACCATGTCGAACCCGATACTGGCAAGCTTTGGTATCATCCCATTTCTCAACACGAAAAGGCGCGGTCCAACCTTCTTCGATCACTTCAGTCCGGGCGACTTCGACCCAATTACCATCTTTCTCAATTTCCAGTCGGGCGACCCTCGAATCTTCGTCGTCTAGAGGATAAAGCTGGGCTGTCAATTTCAGCGTATCGTCATGCACGGTGTAAAGCGCGAAACAGATCACGTCCTTGCGGTCGACGTTGGGGATCGACAAATCGCTGCCTCTCCGATTTTGGGCCGCGACGGAACTCGCAATCAGCAACGTCAAGAGTAAAGCAGGTAGTCGATTTTTCATGGCTAATCCAGAGTTCAGAATTTCTTGTTCAAGCAGCAGTTTAATCGAGAACGAATCAATCTGCGATCAGGCAGACCGAGAATCGTCAGAGGCTGGTGCTGAGGAAGCAACGGGGTGCTGACCTTGTGTAAAACTCCAATGAAGGAACAGAAATAGGGGGATCAAAAAGTGCGGTGCCCGATAGACGAATTCATGCAGAAATTGATCCGCGCCCCAGTAGTTCAAATCCCAGCCCATGCCGGCCACAGGTCGAGCCGCGGCGGTTAACAATCCCCAAATCGCAGCGTACAACACACACCAGCGACGCAGAAAGGGGATCAGGAGACCACAACAAACAGCAAAGTCCAATACGCCCGCTACGTTGACAAATAACTTTGCAGAATCGTAGTCCCATCCGAAAATGGCACGAGTCATGCCAATGAACGTGGCAGGGGTTGTCCAAACCCCAGTCGCATAAAGCCCATGACCGGCGAATGTGCTCAACACCGCAACAATCGCCGTGATCACCGTCATTCGATGACGAACCCCCAAAGTCAGAGCCATCACCAACAGGATCGGGCTCAAAATCTGCCCCCCCTGCTCGACCAACACCGGTAACTCAAATTCCGACTTGATGTATTTCGCAACTGCGATAGCCAAAAGCAAAAGAGCACTGGTTGAAAGCAAACCCAATTGCATCCACGAACTTCGCCTCGCAGTAAAACTGAGGATGGCACCTCCAACCAATAACCAGCCCATCCAACGCACACATCTTTGAATCAGACCATCGTTTGCTCCCGTCCCTGCAAAATCGTCCCAGCTGTAACCAAAATTCTGCGACCATTCAAATGTCACATCGCTCCACAAAATAGAGGAATACGACGGTTCCCAATAAAGATGCCCCCAGGCCCAACCAGCAAAACAGCAAAAGACGCTCAGTCGCAGACAGGACGTCAGCACTCGCGTCTGCCAAACGCCAGTGCCAACCGTTGTTTCTCCTGATTGCATCGTCATCACTTACAAACTTTTCCATGGACATGAGCCAAACGAACGCTTGTTTAAAACGAACCCAACATAAATCCCAATCACCAGAACCAGCCTCAACGCGGCAGACCCAGCCAAGTCCAGCGTACTTGCAAATCCATCAACAAGAAACCACTCTCGAAGCAGACAAGATATCCGAAAAAAATTTTCTCTGCCAAACGAATACAAGATCTGCTACTTGAAAACCCAATGGCAGCAAGCGTTGAAATGATCTGCGAAGCATTACCAATGATTGCGATGGGTTCAGTCAGAGCATTTCCACATACCCGGTATCTGCAAATTCAAATTCAGTGACGAGACAGACGCAAAACACACGGTTATTGGATACAGATAACAATTGACTCAATGGCCGGTGACCGCATTATGAGTCGCTGGGCATTGAGCAGATGACAATTTTTTTCACCGTGATATTCAAACCGACATAAGAATGAGTCGCCGTGATTTTCATTGGCAATTTCAATTAACGCGCACAACCGTGCAGCCCCCCTTTTTGCCCCCCTTTTTGCCCCCTCATTTATCCCCTCATTTGTCCACTCAGTTGTCCACTCATTTGTCCACTCAGTGGAGTAATTTTGGTCGGACCTGGATTCGCGAGACCAACCAAACCAACCAACTGGAAAGATTCACCACTAACGATCGCGACCAGGTCTCACCACCTTTCACCGTTTGCATTCCGTGTTGACGGGGCAGACTAAACTCAACTCCAGAGTGAATGACGTCAACTGGTACGACAGAAGTCTGCAGATGATCCGTCAACAAAGAGATATTGATTTTGAAAAACCTGATCAGCATTGGCTTCATTCACTTCCCGAATGAACTCAATTAGTATAATGCAGTGATATTCTATCGCTTGAAGACATCTTCCCTGCCAGATGAACATGACCATGAAACGCCGACACTTTCTTTGGGGCACTGCAGCCTTTGCCAACGCCCCATGGCGCTACTCCAACTCGCCTTGCTCGGCTGATGAGCGTGATGAGCGGACACTGAAACAGGACAGCGATACACCCATTCTATCTCTGGATTCGCTGAAGGATCCCATCACGATCGAATCAATGGAACTCCTTAAACAGGGTCGGGAGTTTCTGGTCCGCGTGCGGTCAAAAGAGGGGTTGGAATCGATTGCAGTTTGCCATTCAAAAAAAATGCAGGAAGCTTTTCCCACATTTCTTCGACGCATTGCCCCTTTCTTTCGAGGCAAGGATGCACGAAAGATTGAGCCACTACTGGACGATCTTTATCGCACCAACAGCAACTACAAGCTACAAGGTCTTGTATTCTGGGTCTGTGTTGCAGCTGCAGAAATCGCGATCCTTGATTTACTTGGCCAGGCCAGCGGCAAGTCGATTGCCGAGATGTTCGGTGGCCGTGTCAGGAGAGATATTCCCGTCTATCGCGCGAGTGGCAATCGCGGCAATCGACCAGAGCAAGAAGTCGAGTACCTGCAGACTTTGTTGGATGAGACCGGTGCAAAGGCAATAAAATTCCGACTCGGTGGACGGATGAGCAATAACCGTGACTCACGACCGGGACGCACAGAAGCGCTGATTCCGCTGGTGCGACGGGCATTTGGTGATGACATGACCCTGTATGCAGACTCCAACAGTTCCTACGACGTGACAAATGCAATTCGCGTGGGTCGATTGATGGAAGACAACGGCTATTCGTTTTTCGAAGAACCCTGTCGGTTCGATCATCTGTGGGAAACGAAAGAAGTCGCTGACCGGTTGGCAATTCCGGTGGCAGGCGGAGAGCAGGAATTCAGTATGCGAAGATTTCAGTGGGCAATTGAGAATAGGGGTTTGGATATTGCTCAGCCGGATCTGCAATACTTTGGTGGTTTCATTCGCTGCACCCGGGTTGCCCGCATGGCTGCGTTGGCTGATATGCCTTGCACCGTACACATGTCGGGGTCTGGACTCGGTTATCTGTATGTAGCTCACTACGCGTCATACATCCCCAATGCAGGGGCACACCAGGAATTCAAGGGAACAAGTAACATTCCCATTGAATGCCCAACCTCTGACCTCAAATGTCGTGACGGGATCATTAAGGTTCCTACAGGGCCCGGCTTTGGTGTTACTATCGATCCAGATTACCTGCGACGTGCCTCGACGGTTGAGCTTTAAAACGGTTGAGCTTTCAAACGGTTGAGCTTTCAAACGGTTGAGCTTTCAAACGGTTGAGCTTTCAAAACGGTTGAGCTTTCAAAACGGTTGAGCTTTCAAAACGGTTGAGCTTTCAACACGGTTGAGCTTTCAACCAGAACGGCAACAAGCGACTTGGTATCGCTCCGCAAAGCGAAAGCTGTCATGACTGAGCTCACGTCAAATGTTGTGGTCAGAAAAAGGGAGATTGGCTCGAAACGAATGATCCGGCAATTCTGTTGCGGTATCACTTGAACAGGCGATTGTGATTCACACAACGAACCTCTTCCGCATTCACCCCTGATTCATTATTGTGGCCAGCGGTGGCGTACTCGATCAGGGATGAATCGATCACTCCATCAGCTCGTCTGTGATCGGCATACCAATCAACCAATCAACCAATCAACCAATCAACCAATCAAACAATCAACCAATCAACCAATCAACCAATCAACCAATCAACCAATCAACCAATCAACCAATCAACCAATCGACAGGTGCACAGGCACTGATTCGCACTCCAGCACGGGCTGGCGACTCGACTTTGCAATCCTTCTCCTCATGCCCCAAATCCTCCACCCTTCATCCATCCCCGCTTCAACAACTGATCTGGATCGATGATTTCGTTGCCAGCGAAACAGCAGGTTGTGATGACCGACTCTCCGATTTTTCAGTCCAATAAAAAAGCTCCAGTGCTACTGTCAGGCGTAAAAACGGAGTGGCAGGAGGATTCACTTCCATGAAAAAACTTTACTACCAGCTTCATGGATGGCTTGGGCTTAACTTCGGTCTGATCCTGTTCATCATTTGTCTCTCCGGATCCTTTGCTGTTATCAGTCATGAAATTGACTGGCTTTGCAACCCTTCAATTCGTGTGACACCGCAGGGTGATCGGCTGGATTGGTCGACCCTACTGGAATCCGCAAGTGAACACACTGATGGCGAAGCTATCCGAACGTGTTTCGCGCCGCAGGGTTCGTATTTCGCAGCTGAATTCTGGACCAGGGATAAACGTGGAAATACCCTTCGAATTTACGTCAATCCTTACAGTGGCCAAGTAACGGGTAAAGCAACGTGGATGAATGCTCAACGCTTCTTCCGTGATTTCCATAGGCGTTTTTACATCATGGCCTGGTGGGGAATCTGGGTTGTCGCCATTTTTTCTTTGCCGCTTCTGTTAACTTCATTTACAGGTCTTCTGTTTTACAAGCGATGGTGGAAACGAATCGCCATGCTTCGCCTGAGATCAGGAGGTCGCGTTTTCTTTTCAGATCTGCACCGTCTTTTGGGCATCTGGACGTTGCTGTTCACATTCGTGATTGGTGCGACGGGTATCTGGTACTTTGTTGAGATCCCTCTTGGTTGGCGACCGGACAAACCACAACAAACACGAGTTGCCGAATCTGAGCAGATTGTTGATCGATCAGCTCAGCCACTGTCGCTCAGTCGTTTGGTAGAAATCACCAAAAACACCATTCCTGATTTTACGGTTCGCAAGATAGCGTTTCCAAAAAACTCATCAGATCCTGTTACTATTTCCGGTCAGGCGACTGCGTGGCTGGTCCGCGACAGAACCAATTGGGTAAAAATCGATCCCCACTCCGGGCGTGTGATTGACTCGATGAACGCCGAAAATCTGGATTTATTGGACAGATGGTCTCATACGGCGGACCCTTTACACTTCGGCAATTTCGCCGGCCTGATATCGAAATTCATCTGGTTCTCTTTTGGGATCCTGCTCTCTGCACTCATTCCCACAGGTGCCTACCTGTGGATCAGACGACGCAACACCCGAATCGCAAAAATGCTAAAACGCAACGCTGTGAACAACAGTGCAGCACTGCAAAAAATGACAGGCAATGAAGTGCGGCGAAATTACCTGGCTGGCATCTTATCGACTGTGGCGATCGCCTACTTTGCCATAAAAGCAACCTTTGACGCGTTCAAAAAACAGTATTACTCTCTCGCTGACGCAGGTGACTGGCAAGGTCTGGGAGAGCCAGCAGCCGTCATCATTTATGTCGCGTTTATCGCTGGAATCTCTCTGGTTTCCCTATTCTGGTTTTGCTGCGTATGGTTCCCCTCGACTCGATTTTTTACTGGATCAAAATCTTGAAATGGTGTTAATCAGCCATAACTGTGAGCGCCGACTGCTGACTGTTCTCAAGATAACTGAAGAGCAGTAATGCTTCCTTGCTGATCAAATACATGGCTTCACAGAACTCCACGCAATGTACACTTTGTGGCGAACTTGCTGAGATTGCAGTGAATCAGAAAATTGGGCGTGGCCCACGACCGGAAAAGATGATTGGAACGAATGCTCAAGTTTGCTTTCTGACACTTTTTTCTTCGCCGATGCCGCGGCGCTACCAGAAACAAGGGAACTCATGAGACAAATTGAAAATGGGCTTTTGTCTTCCGTTGAACAGAAAAACCAGTACTCAACCGCGAAAGCGAAAGGATCCCAGATGAGAATGCTCGCAGCCGGACTGATGCTCGTTTTGTCAATGCAATCTCTGATCATCGCAGCCCGTCCGAATATCGTTTGGATCGTCATCGAGGATGCATCGCCGCACATTGGTTGCTACGGCGAAACTGCGATCAAAACACCCGCGATCGACACACTGGCTGGCGATGGAATTCTCTTCACGCAGGCCTTCGTCACAGCGCCCGTGTGTTCAGCCAGTCGCTCTGCGATGGTAAGCGGCATGTACCAGATGACGCTCGGTTCCCACAACCACCGCAGCCAGGTTGCGAATGGCAAGGGCGGCACAACTGCCCCGTACTTTGACAGCTACAAGGTACCCAAGCGGATCAAACTCCTTCCCGAACTGTTTCGCGATGCGGGGTACTACGTCACAAACAAGTCCAAGACCGACTACAACTTCATTCCCAACAGCGAACTTTATCACGGCCGTGAATGGAACGGGGCAAATCCGGACCAGCCAATCTTTGCACAATTCCAACTCAAAGGTGGAAAGCGTCGCACCGCTGCTTCTCATGTCGACCTCGACAAGCTTGAGTTGCCGCCTTACTACGCCGACCATCCGATCATCCGTAGCGACTGGGCCAGCTATCTTGAATCCTGGGTCCTGACCGACAACGATGTGGCGAAGATTCTTGCCGATCTCCGGCAGGCCGGGCGACTCGAGAATACGGCGATTTTTCTGTGGACCGACCACGGCATCAGCCATCTGCGTGGGAAACAGTTTCTCTACGAAGAAGGCATACACGTCCCTCTAATCGTGCGGCTGCCCGCGGAAATCCACGAGAAGACGGGAACCCAATCCGGCACGCAGCGTAACGACATCATTGAGCACATCGATATCGCAGCGACCTCGCTGTCCATTGCGGGACTGCCAGTGCCCGATTACGTCCAAGGACAGGATTTCTTCTCACCAACGCACAAGCCACGCCAGCATCTGTTCGTCGGTCGCGACCGCTGTGATGAAACGGTCGACATCATCCGGGGCATCCGCGACGACCACTTCAAATACATCCGCAACTTCATGTCACACGTGCCACACACGCAGCCAAGTCAGTACAAGGATGGTAAGGAGATCATGCAAACCATGCGCACGTTACACTCAGAAGGAAAGCTGAACCAAGTGCAGGCCAAGCCGTTTGCTGAGCGACGCCCTCCCGAAGAACTGTACGACCTGCAGAACGATCCGCATGAACTCCACAATCTCGCCACATCGTCGGACCATGAAAACAGACTACGCACCATGCGCGGAATCCTATACGACCGAATGAAGAGCGAGCGTGACATGGGCCTGGTTCCCGAACCCATCCTGGAAGACATCGGCCGTCAGGCAGGTTCAAAACATGACGCATTTCGTGATTCGGGCCACCCGGATCAGACTCACAGACGGGACCAGACCCAGAGACTGATCGATACAATCACCGCCGGCGAACAGAACAAAGCATCGACATTACTGGAGTTCGCAAAATCGGAAGACCCTTCGACCCGCTACTGGGCTGCTGTCTGGCTCGGAGTCAACAAGGTGACACAAGGACGACAAGCCCTTCAATCGCTGGTCACCGACAAAACGCCCGCTGTTCGCGTCGCCGCTGCTCAAGCGCTGGTCAGGCTAGGCGATGACGCGCAGCTGCAGGTGATTGTCGACCACATCAACGACCCCAACCTGCTGGTCGGCATGTATGCGCTGCGAGCGATCGAAGAACTCGGCGATCGCGGCAAACGTTTCAGCACAGACATCGCTGCTGCGCAGGAATCGAAATACGAATTCTCCCGCCGGATCGCGAAACGCCTGACACGCAAGTGGAGTGGCCAATAGCGGCCAACGGAACCGCGTGCAGGGCAAGACACCTTGTGACGGCTCACGACAAATCTCGATTTACTTGCGGTACAACGGGAGGGGCCAAGCAGTGGCCAGGCTTGGGGTTTCACATCGCTCGTGAGCGGCCAAGGTCACCCGAACCAATCGAGTGATCTCGCAGCAAAGCCACTTCCCCTCGGTTGAACATCAGCAGAACGGATTCAACCACGTTGTGCGTTCATTCGCCTGACGACCGGAATGACCGTGCTTTCCATCTACGGAATCCTGAGCCTTTCCGCATGAGTCAATGACGCGAACGACAAATATGCGGATCGGGCAATGGGGCGATTGTGCAAAATTTTTCGGAACCGTTAGTGAGGTGTTACGATGGGCCGATTCCAATGCTGTCGTTCTCAACTTCAATCCATTGTCCGTCACTCGAAAAATCGCATTCCAGCACTTTTCAGGTCACTTGTTACGATCGCCTGTTTGAGCTGCAC
The DNA here is from genome assembly GCA_002862205.1 of Planctomycetaceae bacterium. Classification (GTDB taxonomy): domain Bacteria; phylum Planctomycetota; class Planctomycetia; order Pirellulales; family Pirellulaceae; genus Rubripirellula. The sequence goes on from PKCN01000191.1 coordinate 22,377, forward strand.
GCTTGCCGCATTTGGACAAGAGAACTCTTCCTTTGACGAATTTTTCGGCTCAAAGAAGGAAGTAAAAAATGAGAATCAAGAAGGAACACCACCTACCCTGCCTTCGTTCGATGATCTGCCATTCAGTGAAGATGACCTGGGCTTCCGTGAGTGGTCGGACGCCACTGGAAAGTTTTCGGTACTGGGCAGGTTTGAGGGATTTGGCAATGGAACAGTCCTGCTTGTTCGCCAAGACAATGGCAAACAGGTTGAAGTCAAAATTTAGTTACTGGCCGTTCCGGAAGTTGAGCTTCTGAACGACCTCAAGAAAAACATGAATGTCGTCCAGCAACTGCGCATCGAACGCGATGCTTGAGAGATTTATGCGGACACCGACCAAACAATCAAGCGGCTAAGCGATCTGCGTGTTGCATTCGAACAAATGGTGCACGATGACAAAATCACAGATTCCTCAAAAGCAGAAAAGAGGGAATCACTATTTGAGGACTTCACTAAGAACTGCCTGAGATCAGGAAAACTTCAATTCCCCACCAGCGTGCTCAAGTGGTCAGCGATTCAAGGTCCAGGTTTTGAGGGTAGTGACTTTGTTGAGGATACAACAATCGTAGCTGACGTCAGTAAAAAATACCGCAAGATCATCGGTTTTCCAATGCTCACGCAAACGGATGACATCGATGAAAGAGTAGGCAACAAGTACGACGAAGTCTTCAGTTACTACGGAAAAAACATTGCTGCCAACGTATGTTTTGAAGTCGGATCGGCCCCCAAAGGTTGTCCGCCACTGCTCAGCCTTGGTGAGGATAGGTATGCAACCTATGACAACTCGAAAGAGAGTCTGGCAGATCACCTACGCAAGTTAGAAACCGACGACCGCAAACCGAGATTCGTTTCTCTCAGTTTTAGCAAGAAGCGGTTCAAAGCCACGCGTCTCTCCCGCAGGCAACTTCACGTTTCCAGCTTATTTGGCATGTCCGTTGACAGGTTCAATGCGGATGAAATTGAGGTCAACGCAAATGCTTTCAAAGCAATGCCGGCAAAAATCCATGATGCCGTTAACATCCGGGGAAAACAATATTGCGCCGAATTAATCGAACTTGTGAATTACGATCGGGAAGGAGATTTTGGAAACACTCCCCACTCAACGGCGTGGAAGTATGGATCGAAACACTGGATTTGCTATGACAGAAGCGTTAGCTAAACGGCTTACGACAATCACTGGCAAACCCATTCGTTTTGACAGGGTCAGAAACAGTCTGGATCTGTCAGATACCGAATTCAAACCGGCATTCGTCGACAATATGACCGATGAAGAATATGAAAAGACAAGAAAGTCCGTAGGTCGCGTCGAGGAAGTACTGACCAACAAAGTGAATGGTGAAATTTCCGCAACGGTTTCCATCCAGATAAATTCAATGAACGAGTTCGGTGTTCCTGAATTAGCAACCTACATCTTCACATACATGCCAACTCCTTTGGATGTGAGAGTGACCCTAAATGGGCAAGTAATCCACTCGGTAAAAAGCGGAAGGATCATCTCCGAAAAACGGATTGATGACAAAGCAGCCCCTGCCAAGTAGGAAGCTTCTGAAATATCTGGATGGTTGCTGCGTGTTTGCACGAAACCCCAACTTCCAGCGTTCAGCTTACGTGAGCAACCCAAAGCCTTTCGTTTCGATTCCCACGATACCCCAACCGGAAACAAACGGGCCGTTGTTTAAAATTCATGCTTGCGTCGTGAGCCTGACAGGCTGTTCATTCACGTTCCCATGAAAACAACCACTCAAACACTCCCGGCTCCTCTTTCGAGCGTCCCGAGCCCGTCGCGTGATTCGCTCCTTGGAACACTGAGATCTTCACCTTGGTTGACCCCAGCTCCACGAGGGCTTTTTTCATTGCTGGAATTCCTTCCACCCGAGGCTTTGAATCCTTGTCTCCCACCATCGCCCAGATCGGCAAGTCAACCATTCCATCGATTTTGCTGACGTCAGGGATGAAGGCTTTGGGAATGATCGCGGCAAAACGTTTTGGGTAGTTCATCGCCCACTCCCAGGTGCCTTTTCCTCCCATGCTGTATCCCACGCAACAAATCTTCTTGAGATCGACGTCAGGATTTTCGCGGATCACAAATTCCAACATCGTTTCGAGTGATTTCGGATCCCACAGTCCTTCGCTTTGAGGCTCCAGAACCATAGCCTCGTACTTCTGGTTCTCGGGCTTGAGCAACTGCCTGATCGTACCCTGCCATTTTTTCTGCCCAATGTCCCGCCTGCCACCTCCAGAGCCATGCAAGGTAACGACAAGTGGCAACTTCGTCTTCGATGTCGTGATTGGCCGATAAAGCAGAGCTTTGGGCTTGAGCCTCTCAAATCCGGACGCCACTTTTTCAGGGACGTCAACGACCATGACACGGTAGTTTCCCTGTGTGTCGGCCTGCTTACGGACCCCCTTCCCTTTTCCCTTTCTATTTTGGGCGTCAGCAGGGAGGGCAGGAACAACAAGAGCAGCGATCAAAAAGAGACTGAGAAACTTCATCGTGATATCCGGGATGGGGTGTCGAAAGGGAAGAGTGTATTTTCAAAGAACAACCCCGATTCAACTTGGTAGGGTCGCTTGAAATTTCGTGCGATCACAGAACCTGATTGTTCACCTGCTTACGTGTCCTACAAGCCCTTGAGCCTGTCCCCTTTTCTTTCTGGATTGGTCTCGACCCGAGTGAGTGAAGAGAGTGGACCCACCGCCGGTAGTGCAGTAAGGATGGCCACCCTGAATCGCGTGAAGCCCAACATCATTGCCCAACGCAGGATCGTTATCGAACATGATGGTTTTCCAGAACAAGATGGTAGTAAAAAGTTCTACTTTTTCATTCGATAGATGAATGAATTTGAACTCAACAATGATACGACCAATGCCCTCATGCTGCCATTACTGTCGCGATAGGCTTTGTGGGCATCCTGAAGTGTTTTCGCATCTCCAAGGGTTTCGTTGCGTCCCATGAAGAAGCGAAAAACGTGGCGAACGAAGACCTGCTCGACGTGCTCGGATCGTGCCAGCCTGTCGATCAGTTCGAAGGGTGACTCCACTTCGCCGTCCAATTCAGGGAAACCGCTGTTGAGAACAGCCCCCGTGGTCTCGACCGGTTTACCCAATTCATCAAAACGAAAGCGACCCAAGTGATCAAAGCGTTCGAAGGGCAGTCCCAGCGGATTCATTTTGCTGTGGCATTTGTAGCACTGATCTTCTTCTGTGACATGCATGCGACGGCGGAGCGTCCAGGTCGGTTCCACCGGCAGTTTGGCGTCAACGGTGATAGGAATGTCGGGGACATTTCCCCCGAGGAGTTTCTTACGAATCCAGAGGCCGCGACGGATCGGATCATTGTCAAAGTTACCAGAATGGGCAACCAGCCAGGCAGGATGGGTCAGAACTCCCATCCGCTGGTCTTTCGGGAAAGTAACGGGACGTGTCGTCTTCTTGAAATCAGGCGGCAAGTTGAAGGTCAATTGATTGCCGCGTTCCTTGTGGCTGTAGAAAAGCACGTAGAAGTCCGATGTCGTTAGCAGGTCATGAAAAACCTGCTCGTCCTTTTTCAACACATTTTCGATGAGGACGTCGAGGTCATGAACCAATCCCGGTGCCCAGTGAAGATGCTTTGGGGTCTTGTCCTTGAAAATATCGTTCGCTTTCTGATAATCAAAAAACTCCTGAAAAAACTGCAGTAAACGTGGCGAAGCGTAACGATTGCTCGCGAGAAGTTTCGTCGCCTGCTCGCGAAGCGTGTCTTGGATCGATGCCTCACTCGTTTCAAAAGCATTGAGCAACTCCTTCTCGGGCGGGTGATCAGTGATCGCGTGGGCGAGCGCGTGGGCGAGTTCGCGATCGGAAAGCTGGATCAGACGGGAACCATCCGAGGAAGGCTGAGTACCCTCAAAGCGAAAGATTGTCTCCGGCATTAGAATGACGGTAGCGAAGGCTGCTTGAAGGCCGAATGGCTCACCAAGCTCAGCATTGATTCGTTTCAGCAGAGCCGTCAGCCTGATTAACTCGACCTGGGACGGAGTCCGTCGCAGAACGTTCTGGAACTGCTGCATGAGCAATTGCTGAATTGCCTCATTCCGGGTTGCGCCGCGTTTCATGCTGGCTTGGATCGCGGCTTGCGCACGACCGTCCTTCGTCTGATTTTCAGCGGCCAGGATTGCAAGTTCCGTCAGCTGCTCGGCCATGATGGAGTTGACAAGATATTTGCCTTTGAAATCGGTAAAGTTCCCGTGCGGCTTGTCAAAATCGAATGGATTTGTGGGTAGGTTGAAGCGGGCTGCCGCATTGATCTTGCTACGAAGTGTTTCTGGGCTGACTCGCCAAATGCGCGACGCCACATCGACCGTGCGATGGCGTTCTCTCGACGAAAAGAGCAAATCATGCGGCACGAGATTGCCAAAACCTTCGGCATGTGATTTGTCCTCAAACTCAATTCCCTGATGGTTCAGATTCTTCGCAATCCAATTCTGCACTGCTCGTGATTCAAGCCTTGTCGGGAATGAGTCGGCCGACGCGAGCGGCATGGCACGGAAGGCGAGAGCTTCCAGCACTTGTGCCCATACACTTGCCTCGCGACGATCGTTGAATCGTCCGTGAAGATGATCGAGCTGAATTCCACCCTCAGCGTTATCGACGCTATGGCAATCGATGCAATAGGTCTTTAGAAATGGCGTGACCGTAGAGACGAAAGGCTTCTCGTCTGCCTGAGCCGATCCAACGAACAGGGTGATAAAGAGCGCAACAACGTTTACCACAACGCAAACTCCCACGCTGGGGCGGCCACAGACACGAAAACTCCTGACTCTTGTGAGTTGATTCATTCCTTGCCTCGCGCTGCCGCTTCTTCGGCTTTCTTTGCGGCGACCAACTCTGCATGGGTGACAGTGATCCGCTTGCCTTGTCGAATGACAAGCCGGGCGCCAGAGTACGGCTGATTCTCATCGCCGTTGTAGCTGGTGCGGTATGCGACGTGCAGATGCTTCACTGGCGTACACCAGGCCCCACCGCGCAAGATGGCGGTTCCACGATCGCGTGAGCTTTTCAAATGGTAATTTACTTTTCCGGAAAACTCTTCGGCGTAGTATCCTGCGCAATACTCGCTGGCATTGCCGAACATGTCATGAATCCCCCACGCGTTGGGCAGGTAGCGGCCAATGTTGGAGAATCCATGCGCCGTGCCATCATCAATCTCACGATGCGCAAAGATGAAATGAACTTCTTCATTTGCATTGAAGAGACTTCGATCGGCGAAGTTGGCAAACTGGCCCAGCTTTTCGATCGGTGCAGGCAGGTCTGCTTTGGAACCAGCACGAGCGGCATATTCCCATTCTGCTTCGGACGGTAAATCATAGGTCCAACCCTCGGGAGCCTGCTTTTTGTGAATCTGCTCGACCAACATTTCAAGGCGGAGAGCACCGGCCGGATGCATCGGTTGGCGACCGTAGGTAAACGAACCGCCCGCATTCATTCGCTCGGTTGATGCGTCAAGTCGTGTGAGTTCGAACTTGCTGATCCAAAACCCCTGATCGATCGAAATCGAAACGGGCTGGGCGTCGTAAAAGTCAGGATCGCCCATCATGTACTCAGCTGGTGGACACCAGATGAAATTCATGCCATCCGGAGCGAGCCATTCATCACCAGCAGAGCCGCCTGGTATCAGCTTGCCCGGGCTGGAGATCGGCCGCGAGGGCTTTCCGCGAAGCACCACAGGCTCTTCGGTTTCTGCAGACACATGGGCGGTTTCTGTAAACGTATCGCGGAGATTCGATTCGGGACTTTTGAGCCATTCAATGAATTGGGTGGCAAGAGAATCAGCTTCACTTGCCGATTTATTAACGACAGCCAATCCGCCCCTGTGATTTCTGCCCACGATTCCACGGACGGCATTGTGCAGCGTCTTTCGGGCGTTGTCATCCGGATTTTGGAGATCAAACAGAAGTACATTGTGGCGAGCAACATTCCTGTTTTGCAGATGATTGATCAAATCCTGTGCGACCAGGCTCTCTGACGACAGGTGCCATTTTCCGTCACGGTGTTCAGCGATCCCTCGGTAATAAATCAGGTTAAAACTGTGGTGTGGAATGCTGTCCAGGGAGTCTGTGATTGTGCCATCCGAGATAAGAAAGCCACGTTGCTTCAGCACTGCTTCCAACTCGGCGTCTTCGTTTCCAATCAGCAGCGCGCGCCGGTACTCGGTTGTCTCGGCACCATTGACGGTGGTGGCGACGAATAATAACCAGACGAAACATGTACGCGCAAAAACGCAAAGAGGCGAAGTGAAGATGCTCGTTTGAATCATTTGGTTTCTACCTCTGCTCACGATTTCACCCAAGCAGTTCAGGGCACGGCCCCGTTTGCATGGCAACTTCGTCCAAATCAGGATCAAGCCGACCGAACGTCTCCTGCGGCGCACCTGCTGCGTGAAGGAGCGTGGAGTAGAACGAGCCCACGGTGCGGTGCCCCGGTTTCCCGTAACCCGGGTAATTGATGTACTGCCCACCGAGCTTCAGCCGTCCGCCGAGGTCGCCGACCAGCAACATTGGCCATTCCATCGCCGTGGAATGATGCGTGTCAGGCGCGTCGCTCATGTAGATGATCAGCGTATTGTCCATCATGGTGCCACTACCCTCAGGCGTTGACTCCAATCGATCCACCATCTTGGCGATCTGCGACATGACGAATCCACGCGCCTTTTCGTACAGCGGAATCCCTCGAGAATCTCGTTTGTTGCCTCCCATGTGCCCATAACCGTGATTGGATTCTTCAAGCCCAATCCCGAGGTAAGGCTGGGCGTTGATTTCTCCCGCCGCGCTTGTAATGGTCGCCACGTTGCTCAATCCACCGATCAGCGCACACGTCGCGATCTCGAACTGGGCTTCAAGGCGTTTTGTGGCAACTGGCGAAGTGAACCGGTCGTCCAGTATCGGCGCAGCCTTGGTTAGCTGAGCTTCGGCACTCAACAGGCTGTACTGCCTTTTCGCAAGCGAATCGTAGGCGTCGAGATAGGATTCCAGTTCAACGCCACCGAGTGGACCAAGCTGTTTTTGCACACTCTTGACATCATCAATCATGTAATCCAGCAGATTGCGTTTCAAATGGAAACGTTTCTTCAGATTGCCTGTTGCCGCAACGCTGAAGTAAGCGTTGTACGCCTTCTCTGGATTCAGCGCGATCGCCAATGGCTTGTGTGCACCACGAGCAGCGAATCCCAACGTTGCATTCCGCCCCGCGTTGGCGGACATGCCAACGCCAATCCAGGGCAGAATGCCGGGGATCGACTTGCCCAACTGATAATCGATGGTGGTGCCCAGCGGTGATTCGTTGTTGGCACCGGAAAGTCGATACTGTCCAAGTGCACCACTCCACGTCGAGTGTCCGCCGCCGGTACATTTTCCAGACAACCCCTGCAGCACCGTGACGCGTTTCTTGTGCTTCTCAAGCGGAGCCAATCCCTTAGGCAAACGGTGGTTTGTCAGGTTGACCGTTTCGAACTTCTCGCGATCCGCATACTGCTGAAACGGGATCGTATCCGGACAGGCCTGAATTGCATCGAAACCGTTGCTCTGCAACACAAATACAAAACGCGGCGCTGTCTTGATTCCCTCGGCATTGGCCATGACCCGCTGGACCATTGGATCCAGTAGCGTCGCACCGGTTCCCAGTGTTAGCCCCTTGAGCATTTGTCGTCGAGTCGTTGGCATGGTGATTGTTCCTTTTCCGCTATCGTTTATCGCTCAAGCCGAAGGCGGCGGTGTTTCAAGCTCTCGCAGTGGCCTCTCGGACACACTGTCCCAGAACTGCTGATGCCGGGCGTAAACGGCATGCCGGGCAATTGAAGGCAGTATCTCCGAAAAATGTACCGGAGCAGCAGGCCGGGTTCATTCTGTTATTCGTATATCGTTGACCATTACATTTGATTTTAGGCGTTGTGCCGCTCAATCTCAATCAAAACAATGAAATTGCAATTTCCTGCTGGAAACGCACGTGAACGGCGGATCATTGGTTATCAATTCCTAAGAACACCGACAATCAATGCGACACCAACTGGCTGATTATCGAAATTGACCTCACTCAGCCCAAAGGCACGGGTCGAATGTTGCTGCCAAGCTATTCGATCCCACCCACATGACTTTACACGGATCCAAGCGAGCACAGCATTCTCGGTACTAACGATGCTAAAATGCATGATTGACCGTCGGACAAAGCGACGTTAGTCCCCTCTTGTGTGGCAGTCCATGCTACCTGAACCAACGCCAAGATCGTGCTGTTCATCG
>PKCN01000190.1 GCA_002862205.1 Planctomycetaceae bacterium
TTGTTCGAATGGTGACGAGTCTGCTGGGGTTTTCAAAATCCGAATCAGTTTCCCGCTCAGGGGACGCCTGCATGGTGCGGTGACCAGCGTGTGAACGCTGCGAACCTGGTTCTGGCGAGCGGATCGTGTGCTTGGCCGCTCGGTACCTTCTCGAAGGATGCCATCGGCATTGCCTGTGTTTTTTGCCAATTCATGCCCAACACGCATGCCATTCGCACGGCAAATCTCCGCACTTGAGCAATGAATTGGAGGTAAGCCCCGGTGACATGCCAACCTGTTCGCGTTCTGATGGTGGCGCCAGCACTGAATCTGTCTGCTGAGTCCGCAGGCAATTGATTCAGAGCTTGAGCGGGCTTTCCTTTTCCCGAGATCCGAGAAAATACATCTAACCCAGGTGAAATAATGATAGTTGTGATGGAGCCCAATGCGACAGATGCCCAGATCGAGGCGACCGTTCAACGGGTGGAAAGCATGGGTCTGAAGGCGAATGTGATTGTTGGGACCGAACGAACGGTTGTGGCTGCCATCGGTGACAAGCGAGAGCATTTCAAAGAGTCCATTGAAAGCAGTGCGGGTGTCTCGACAGTGGTTCCGATTGCGGCTCCCTATAAAATGGCTAGCCGTGAGGTTCAGCAGCATGCCAGTCAGATCCGCGTGCTGGATTTTGTTGCTGGCGCTGGAGAGGTTGGGATTATTGCGGGGCCATGCAGTGTCGAGAATGAAGAGCAGATTCTGTCGACGGCGCGAGCAGTGAAGGCAGCGGGGGCAACCGGGTTACGCGGCGGTGCCTTCAAACCACGAACCAGTCCTTACAGTTTTCAGGGGCTCAAAGAAGACGGCTTGAAAATGCTTGCCGCAGCCAGGGATGAAACCAATCTTGCCATCTTCACTGAGGTGATGGGGACTGATGATGTTGATCTGGTCGCCCGCTACGCGGATGTCCTGCAGGTGGGTGCTCGGAATATGCAAAACTATCGACTACTCGAGGCGGTGGGATCCGCTGGTAAGCCAGTGCTGCTGAAACGTGGGGCTTCTGCCACAATGGACGAGTTCTTGTTGGCTGCGGAATACATCCTCAATGAGGGCAATGCTCAAGTCATGTTGTGCGAACGAGGAATTCGAACCTTCGAAGGACATACCCGTTTCACTTTGCCCCTCGCGAGCGTTTCTTACCTGCACCGTAAAACACACCTGCCTGTGATCATCGACCCAAGTCATGGAACGGGGCATGCTTACATGGTTCCTGACATGACTGTTTCCGCTGCCGCCGCTGGTGCCGATGGATTGATCATCGAAGTGCATCCTGATCCCAGTACCGCTCTGAGCGATGGCTATCAATCTCTGACTTTCGAAGAGTTCGAGAAGACCATGAAACGTTGCAATGCTGTCGTGGACGCGTTGCGTGCCGTGGATGCCTGAGAAGAAAAGGAACCAGTGCCATGAATGCACAGGATAAGACGCTGGACCAGTACCAGCAGTTCATGAAGATCAACGCAGCAGCACATTTGTTTCGCAGCGCCCGTGAACTCGGAGTGTTGGCGGAGTTGCGTGAGGGTCAGCGAACGCTTTCCCAGTTGTGTGAAAAGCTGACTCTCAAGCCGGGTGCCACGAAACTGGTTCTCGATGCTTTGGTGGCCAGCAGCATCATTGAACAATATGAAGACGATTACGCTCTTTCGCGAGTAGCCCACCTGCTGTGCCAGTACGACGAGGACTTGGGGGATGCGACGTGGAATCGATTGGTGGGGCATGTACAGCAGTCAGATGAGTCAGGTGCAGATGATCAGGCATTTCTTAATTCGTTAGCAGCAACACAGTGGGTTCATACGCCTGCTGCCATGCAGGCAGCTGAAATGCTGGATGTGGGCGGTGAGGACGAGGTTAGCGGGCCTAAAATCTTGGATCTTGGTTGCGGTTCGGCGGTCTGGAGTGCTGCGATGGCGCACCGGGATCAGCAAGCCACCGTCACGGCAGTCGACCATGCCGCAGCACTCAAAGCCGCTCAAAGCACCGCCGATTCGATTGGTTTGGGTGATCGTTTTCGAACCATGGACGCTGATCCAGGGGAGGTAGATCTTGATGAAGCAGGGTTTGATCTCGTGCTGGTGGCCCAGCGACTGGGGTGTTTGGGGCCGGAAGAAGGCCAGAAACTGCTCTCCCAAGCTTTCAGAGCACTCAAGTTTGGAGGGAAATTGGTCGTCATTGATCTGTTTCGTGGCCCTGCCAAGCCGGATATGAGCGAATGTGTGGAAGCTCTGAAACTGGAATTGGGGACTGAGCATGGTTGCATTCGGTCTTTGGAGGCGATTCAGACGGAGTTGGCGGAGCTGGGGCTGGAGAACGTTCAGGTCACTTTTATGCCTGATAGCCGTGTGAATATGGGCATGGCAGTCGCAAATCGACCGTTAGAGCAGCCCTGATCGCTGCCGATTCAAGATTTCCTTGGAGAATTTGCTCGGATTCGAAAAAACCACGTCCGGACGCGTTGACGGAATCGGGCTGCTCAACCTACGATACGCGGCTCGATTTCAACCTTTTGAAACTAGATCGGAAGAACACAGCGATGGCTGTCCCTAAACGAAAACACTCCAACAGCCGAACTGGTAAACGACGCTCGCACGACCGTGTGAAGAAGCGTCAAATCAGCTACTGCCCACAATGCAGCGCCGCGGTACCGACCCATACCATCTGCCCGAAGTGCGGATATTACATGGGACGCACTGTCGTTGAGAACGAAGACAGCTGATCGGCGCCGTTGAGCAATGAAATCTGTCGGCATTCTTTTTCCCGGACAAGGTGCGCAGGCGATCGGCATGGGCCGATGGCTTCGCGAGACGCACCCTGTTGCCAGTCACTTGTTCGATCAAGCCTCTGAAATTCTGGGCTACGATCTCGGTCAACTGTGCGCCCAAGGGCCTGAGTCCCAGCTGAACGAAACCGCCTACAGCCAGCCGGCTTTGTTCGTCGTCGGGATGGCAGCAGCGACTGTCATGCGGGAACAGTTCCCCGACAGGATCGCTGCGGTGAAGGCAGCGGCTGGATTAAGTCTTGGTGAGTACACAGCAGTTTGCTTCGCCGGTGGGTTGGAGTTTGCTGACGGTCTACAGCTCGTCCAAAGACGGGGACAAGCCATGCAAGCAGCCGCGGATGCGGCGGAAAGTGGCATGGCCAGTGTGCTCGGACTCGATTTGGATGCAATCAACCAGGTTTGTGATGACTGCCGGCAGGAGGGTGAGGTTTTACAGCCAGCCAATCTGCTGTGCCCCGGAAATATTGCCGTTTCTGGGCACCGCACCGCAATCGAGCGTTTGGTTCCTGCTGCGGAAGCAGCTGGGGCGATGAGAGTAATCCCGCTCAGCGTTGCGGGCGCTTTCCACACTTCGTTAATGCAGCCAGCAGTCGAGGCGTTGCGTGCGGCTTTAGAAGAAATTCCAATTCAGGACACGCAAATCCCCGTCTACAGCAATGTGGATGCCAGCCCTCATCAGTCAGCCAGCGAAATTCGAGACCTGCTTAGCCGCCAAGTGGTGGGCTCTGTGCGGTGGGAAGATTCCGTGCGTCAGATGCTCGAGGATGGCATCGACGGGTTTGAAGAGGTTGGTACCGGACGTGTGTTGCGCGGAACGCTCAAGCGAATCAATCGAAAGCTGCCAACGGATGGTTTCGGGGATGGTTGAATCCGGTGACCCCCGAATCGCCATGCAATAATCCCTTTTTCTCGCGCTGCTGCATTCTAGTTTTCGATCAGTGCGATCCATCGAATTCCCTAACATCGCGGACCAAGCCATGGAACTTTCTCTCACCACAGACCTGAAAGAACAGGTTGCTGTTGTCACAGGGGCCTCTCAGGGGCTCGGAAAAGCGGTTGCAATCGCTTTGGGCATGAATGGTGCCAATGTCGTCTGTCTGGCCCGGAACGCCGAAAAACTCGCTGCTACGGTGTCTGAAATTGAATCCGCCGGAGGTACTGCGGAAGCGGTTGCCTGCGATGTGACCGATCGAGCTGCCGCCAAGGCCGCAATCGAGGGAGCCAAAGAGAAGCACGGACGCCTTGATATCCTCGTTAATAACGCTGGAATTACCCGTGATAAATTGACGCGGGGCATGTCCGATGAGGAGTGGGATGATGTGATCGCTACCAATTTGACAAGTTGTTTCGTCTGTTGTCGGGCTGCGGCAGGGATCATGAGACGCAGTAAATATGGCCGAATTATCAATATGGCCAGCATCTCGGGCCTGATTGGCAACCCTGGCCAAGCGAATTACTCTGCCAGCAAAGCGGGAATGATTGGGTTGACCCGGACGCTCAGCAAGGAGCTGATCAGCCGTGGAGTGACGGTAAATGCAGTCGCTCCGGGCTTCATTGCCAGCGAAATGACCGCAGAATTGGGCGATGTTGTGCTCGAAGAGGTCAAAAAGCGGATTCCGGCTAAACGGGTGGGTGCCCCAGAAGATGTGGCCGCTGCGGTGCTGTTTCTCGCATCCAGGAATGCTGGCTACGTCTCCGGGCAGACGCTGGTCGTCGATGGCGGCATGATCGGTTAAACTCTTTGCAAGAATTGTCAAAACGCATGGCGTATCTTGCCGTCTGTGTATTGACGCCTTTTGCTTGTTTCACCTATCCTTTTCCGCAAATGCGATCGAGTGCAACCGGCTCTGTTCCTTGGTGCAGGCGTAGGTTGCGGCTTACATCGCCTGCCAATATTTCTACCAAATAAACACTTTCAGCTTGCTGACATCCCCTAGAGACTGCTCATGGCTACCGTTGAAGAACGCGTGATCGATATCGTGTCCGAACAACTCGGCGTGGATAAAGAAAAGATCACCCGCGAAACGTCCTTTGTTACCGACTTGGGCGCGGACTCACTCGACACAGTGGAATTGGTAATGGAGCTCGAGGAAGAGTTCGATATCAGTATTCCCGATGACTCCGCCGAGAAGATCCAAAAAGTTGGTGAAGCTGTCGATTTCATCGAGAGCAATAAAGGCGACGAAGACGCCTGATCGTTTTCACCGTGAGGTGAATCGCATCTGGTTCAATCGAATCTGCCGCCCCTAGATCCAAGTGCCCTGCGCGGCTTGGTGCTTCGCGGGCGGCATTTGTTTTATCTGCTGCCCGGTGTGACTTGGGCCAGATCCCAATACCCCAGCATGGAACATTCGTCCAAGGCATCCGAATGCAACAAGAATTGCAGCGCCGCATTGTGGTCACGGGCGTAGGCGTCGTCTCTCCTTTGGCAGTCGAAGTCGACACGTTTTGGAGTCGTCTCACAGCAGGTGAGAGCGGCGTTCATCAGCTTACAACTCTTGATACAACTGCGTACAAAGTTCACTTTGGCGGTGATATCCCGGACTTTGACGCCACTGAGTGGGTTGAGCGACGCGAGGTCAAACGTCTCGATCGCTTCACTCAATTCGCTGTTCATGCAGGTGGCCAGGCCATTCAGGACTCAGGACTGGACTTTGATCAGGTGGATCGGTTCAAGTGTGGAGTCATTCTGGGCTCGGGCATCGGTGGCCTTGGAGAGATTGAAGTACAGATCGAGAAAATGCTCAGCAAAGGACCCGATCGGGTCAGCCCGTTCACTGTCCCAAAAATGATGCTCAATGCGGCGGGTGGGAACCTCTCGATTACCTATGGTCTGAAAGGTCCCAACTATGCCGTCGCTACCGCTTGTGCTAGCGCGACCAATGCGATGGGCGATGCGCTGCGAAGTGTGCGACTGGGTGAAACCGATGTGGTGATCACTGGCGGCACCGAAGCAGCGATCACGCGAATGGGATTGGCTGCTTTTCAGAACATGAAGGCATTATCGACTCGCAACGAAGAGCCTGCGGCAGCAAGTCGCCCATTTGACGCTGATCGAGACGGGTTTGTACTTGGCGAAGGTGCTGGTTTGCTTGTGTTCGAAGAATTGGAGCATGCCAAGGCTCGCGGCGCACGCATCTACGCTGAAGTGCTCGGTTACGGAACGACGAGCGATGCGGGACACATCACAGCGCCGGATCCAGAGGGCAAAGGAGCTGCCGCAGCGATGCGGGCGGCCATCAAGGATGCTGGTGTTTCTCCCGAAAATGTCGACTACATCAATGCACACGGTACCAGCACCCCGTTAGGTGACAAGGCTGAGACTCAGGCAATCAAGGCGGTTTTTGGCGATCACGCCTACAAGATGAAACTCAGTAGTACCAAGGGATCACTTGGACATTCGCTCGGGGCAAGCGGTGGGATTGAAGCCGTGATTTCGTGCAAGACGATTCAGGATTCATTGATCGCCCCTACCATTAACTACACCACGCCAGATCCGGATTGTGATCTCGATTACACGCCTAATGTGGCGGCCAAGTGCGAAGTGAATGTTGCCATGAGTAACAGTTTCGGTTTTGGTGGACACAATGCCTGTATCCTGTTTCGTAAGTACTCGTGATTCATTGCCGTCCGATTGCAGAGTCCCAGTTCTCGTAAGGTCAGAATGGTTCTCGCAAGCTCAGAATGGTTCTCGAAAGCTGTAAGAACGACTGACCATGGATCTTAGAATCCGCATTGGGTCGTGACCCGATCAAACGACCCCGTTTGTTCTCTCGCGTTGGCTGTTTCGGGATCCTGTCAGCGGGACGGTTCAAGTCCTTTTCAAACACTCGGCGGACAAGCATGCCCCAGCCACTTCTCGATCGTTCCGAGTACGTCGAACAGGCCTATCTGTACCAAATCCTGCGTGAACGCGGTGAGATCGAACTGCCAATGCAGGAGTTGTTGGATCAGATCCGCTACGAATTGCTGACAACAACCAAGCTTCCACTCGCTATCGACTATCTGCTCACTGAACTCAAACATTCAGGACAAATGTCACCTGCGATGAAGAAGCTGGCTCATTATTTCACACCATTTCAGACCTATCTGGTTGAGGAGGCGGAAAAGGAGTCAGGGCGATTCACGATGGGAGCCGCATTGCAGGTGCTCGAAGGCGAAGCCAAGTATCGAACAGCAGATCAAAATCAAGCAGGACTATTCTTCTATCAATTCGAGGTCCTTTGCCGAAATCGTCTCAACTATGATCGTGGTCTGACTGCTATCAGCAATGACCCCACCTTCGACAGGAATTGGGCTGCCTGGATTCTTATGTTGAGGGCGCAGGTGGGTTTGGTTGATATTGCAGACCTGCTGTTTCTGGCGAGTGATGAATACCGTGCCAAGTTGGAGGAAGCAGGGCAATCGATTGAGGGAAAAGGGCCCTTTCTTTTTGGACGGAAAGAAGGACGCATTGCTCTGGGGAATCGCAGGAGAGAACCTCTTTTCCTCTTCGCGGCGATGCAACGTCACTTGGGGTACCCAGTGGTCCCACGTCCACAGCCTGCTGATGAGAATAAAGATGTCATCCCGCAGTTGATGCGAAGGATGGAGCGATTGGAGTCGCGGATCAAGCTGATGGAAGAAGAACGTCGTGCGGGGATCGACATCACCAAGTTCTATGCCGATCCCAATGAGAGTGGCCCGCCGGGTTCTGATGAGAGCCTGTGAACGTGCGTCAAGGCTGTCTAGGATCGGATCACAGGTAGTCGTGCTCCATGACCCCAACAAGCTGCTCCATGACCCCAACAAGCTGCTCCATAAAGAATGCCGCCGAGATGGTGGTCTCAGCGGCATTCGCAGATCATTCGATTTGTTTCAATACCTTTACGCACTCTTGGTGGTTGGCATCTTGAACAGATCACTTGAGCCGGAGACGACATTTTCGTCTATCGTAAAGACGGTCCCATCTTCCTGCTCGGGTAAGTCGTACATGATGTCGAGCATGACGTCTTCGAGGATGCCGCGGAGTCCACGGGCACCAACACCTTTGGCCAGTGCCTGGTGAGCCACGTAGTGCAATGCACCATCAGTGAATTCAACGTCGCAGTTTTCCATCTGAAAGAGTGCTTGGTATTGTCGCGTGAGAGCGTTTTTCGGCTCTTTCATGACTCGCACCAAGCCTTCTTCGTCTAATGGTTGCAAGTAGCTCACCACTGGCAGGCGGCCGACAAGCTCAGGGATCAACCCGAATTGGAGAATGTCTTCGGTCTGTACCTGGGACAATAATTCCGAATCGGTTTGCTCGTTTCGAATATTTCCTCCACCAAATCCAAGCGTCTTGTGACCCAGGCGTTTGCGGATGATGTCTTCGATTCCGACAAATGTTCCACCCACGATGAAGAGGATTTTGCTTGTGTCCATCTGAATGTATTGTTGCTCGGGATGCTTGCGTCCACCTTGTGGCGGAACGTTTGCTACCGTGCCTTCAAGCATCTTCAGCAGACTCTGCTGCACGCCCTCACCAGACACATCACGAGTGATGGAAACGTTGGCGCTGGTTTTGCCAATCTTGTCGACTTCGTCGATGTAAAGAATGCCTCGTTGAGCGGCATCAACATCGAAGTCAGCAGCATGGAGGAGTTTCAGGAGAAGATTCTCGACATCCTCGCCCACGTAACCTGCTTCGGTAAGTGTGGTCGCGTCACCAATGGCGAAAGGAACATTGAGCATTCGGGCCAGTGACCTCGCTAGAAGCGTCTTTCCGCTCCCTGTGGGGCCCGCAAGCAGGATGTTGCTCTTCTCAATCTCGACTTCTGACTCACCTTCCCAGTCACTTGTCAATCGTTTGTAGTGATTGTGGACTGAGACTGCCAGCACTCGCTTGGCAGCCGTTTGACCGATGACATACTCGTCCAGATGTTCCACGATCGACCTTGGTGAAGGAATCTCGTTGAACAAGGATTTCGTCGGCCCACGCCGACGCTCTTCCTGGTCCAGAATCGATTGGCAGAGCTCGATACACTCGCTGCAAATGTAAACATCGCCGGGACCTTCGACGAGTGGTCCTACATCACGGTAGCTCTTCCTGCAAAAAGAACAGAACGCGTTCTTCTTGTTTGTGGAGGTTCCGCGACGAGAGGTTGGGTTATCCTTAGAGGGCATACACGACTCCTAATGTGCGATCGGCTCAATTGCTACGCAGTCCAGATGAATGCCTTTTTCCTGAGCTCACGCTCGGCATTCATTCCGTACCGCAGTCACAATGTCCGAATTCCGCTTCAACGGTTTCGGGCCACGGCTCGAATGCTTTCCCGGTCAACTCCCAAGGAGGGAGCTAGCTGAGATTGGTCATCCGTATCCTCGAAAGCTCGAGCCTGATGTGGTTTGGGTTCAAAAACGATTTATAGTTTCCGAATGTAAGCCCAGCATGGAATTGGGAGGGCAAACAGGCGGAGGGGTTGTCCTTCTAACATTCAGCTTGAAAGCGAGTCCTATCAGTGAATCTACCCCGCAGTTTGAACGCGATCGGTGACGTATCATGGTCGTAACGATGATGCGTCGGGAAGGGATTGCGGCCAATGGAAGGGTAAAGTCTACGTGATTGTCGAACGGTCCCCCGTGGGGAACCCCTCAGTTGAGCTCGTCTCAGCCGAAAGCTGATGGCTTCTCGATTGTATTGTTCGGAATTCCTCGTCGCTGATGTCACCTTTGGCATGCATTTCTTCCAAGTTTGCGATGCCCTTCTGTGTGTCTTCCCGGTCCTCAGCCGCGTAGTCCCGAAAGATTGCCACCACATAAACGGAAACCACAAGCAGGACGCATAGGATCAGCAGGGGAAACCCAGCCTGATAAAAACTTGTCGTCAAAAAATCTGTTACGACCGTCACTCGAATGCCTCATTTTCGTGACCCACATAGTCTGTATTGCCGTTGCCGTGAGGCACGCTTCTCTCACCCAACTCAACCGGGCCAACCAACCGGTTGGATTGTTTTTTCCTAGTTATTCCTGCGATATTCCAAGCTTGATCCGATAGTGTCATTGCTGATGGCGTGAACCAACATGATTTGTCCCGGAGGTATGCTGAATTTACGATTGAGATTGTTGCGACTGAGGTTCGGCCTCGCCTCATCGGGGCTTGCGTCACTCTGTCAGTTTCAACAACCTTGATGACGGGTGGCTACTGGTTTCAGTTCGCTTCTCTTTTCCAGAGAGTCACTGCTTTGCTGCACTCGAATCATAGGAGTGTCCAGTGGGTCTGGTCCAGCATTTTTACCTGTTCTTATAGCGTTTTTTCTGTTTCACACCTAAATGGCGTGTTTCACGTTGTTCGCTCCAGGGTCTTTCACGTTGTTCGATCCGGGGTCGTTGCCAGCGAGTCTCTTGGCCCATGAAGCGTTTCTGCCGCGGTTTAAGGGCAGGCCTGCGTGAGAATGGGCCTTGGAATGCTTTGCACCGAGGCTGACTGTATCGACTCAGGATTCATCGACTCAGGATTCATCGACTCAGGATTTATTGAAGAGCTGCATCCCCTGCTCCGCCAAACGCAATCCATGGTGGCTATGCCCTTCGATCCGAATGATGGCGGGGCCCTGAAAATTGATCCCGATCAGTCCCGCAATCAGTCGTTCATGTGCAACATCGCCAGTTCCGATTGGCTGGTCTTCCGTCTGCCCCGCCCTGCGATCACATAGGTAGACACAGGACAAAGCGTCCCGATTGCGGTCAAGCCGATCGGCTAGGGGCAGTTCGTGGCCCCTCAGCATTTCACCGATGTCTGCCGCCAAACCTAGTCCATCTCCTTTGAGCCACTGCTGAAGTCTTTCCCACTGGGCAACTGTTGAAACGGCGTCACCAGATCTTGGCCGCAGCGCAAGGGTAACCCCCAGTTCAGTGGCCATATTGACCAGATGGTCCAGTTCGCTCGCCAGTCGTGTTAACGTGGATTCCGTATTTTCATTTGTGGGTTGGCTGCTTTGGCCGCTTGCAAATGTCACCAAGCATGCATTGGATTCGGCGGCAATTTTTAGCCAGTTTTCGATCCACTCACGTGCGATCCGAGTTTCACTGGATTCTGCTGAGGCAAGGGCGGGGCCACGACTCTTCCATGCGTCGTGAAGAAAACATGTGTCGAGATCCAAAACCAGTTGCAAATCATGACGCGATGTGGCATCAGCAAGGCGAAGGATCTGTTGACCAAACCAGGGGTCTGACTGCGCTAGTCGCCCATGCTGAGGTCGAACGGCCACGGCTCGGAATCCAAGTTCGGCAAGCGCCTCGATTGCCTGGAAAAGGTCGTGTTGTAGCAGCCCGGCCGTATGGTATCCCGGAAGCATGTTTTGGATCTGACGCTCAAGTGGGGACGATCAAGTCACGCGAAATCGCAGTGAAAAATAGAGAGACGGAATGGTGAGCGCAAAAAGTGCCAAGCCCCACCATGGGCCAGCACCCAGGAATGCAAACGATGCTGCCAGAGGAATGATCGTGAAGATACCAATCCGAATGGTGGTCTGGATCTTGATTGGGGTCGGATCGCGAACTGCTCGAAATCCACGCAGCACAACAGGAAATGCAATTGCTCCGATCATGATCGGAAAGACGCCGTTGGCTGGAACGGCCCATCCCGCTTGATTGGGGTTGAGTTGCGGAGCGAATGCCAACATCAAGGCACCCAGCGTGGTTACTACCAAACCTATTTGCAGATTTGACGACGGGCCACCTTCTGCTTCGCGTCGTGCCATTGTGGTGATGCCCATGATGTAGACCCCGAAACCGACAGCGATTCCGAGCAGATATTTCTCGAACAGAGGAGTACCCGCTACGATCGCAAAACAGGGTGACGCTCCCAGAAGAAAGCTGAGGACTCGGCAACTGCCCATAGCAACAGGAGCGAGTGGTGTTTTCTTGAGAGGGCCATCGTAGGCGATAATCATGATTGCCAGAGCGAGTCCGACCAACGCGGGTAGCCATGTGAGCGGTGCCCCTTCAGCCGGGATGCGACCTGAGTACGCCGCGATCCCAATGCCTGCCAGTAATAACAGCCAACCTGCTGCTCTGGCCTGACCGAGAGCAATCAGACCCGCGGGAATAGGACGCTGGGGACGCTGTGCACGATCCTCCTCGATATCAAACACGTCATTGAGAATCATGCCGGCCCAGTACAGTGCCACGCCAGCAAGAGCAACCAGAAGAAAACGACTGACTGGTGAGGGAGCGTGATGAACCAGTAGAAATGCTGCGCTTACATCTGCCAGCACAGTGAATACATTGGGAATGCGAACCAGTTGCGCCCAAGCCCAAAGCTGTGATGGTTGACGCGATTTTTCATCCGAAGATGGTGAATCAGAAGTGATTTGATGGGATGTCAAAGTGTCGCTTTCGACCAAGGTTTGGCAGGCAAGGCATGGTGCGTTGTGAGGATGACGATGCACCTTATTCTAAACACTATTCTAAACGCTTTGGCTGCAATGTGCAGGATCAGTGTTCGGGACGAATTGCCGCTGCCCAAGATGCCGGCATTCGAGGTGGCCGATTGAGACTTCAGTGAGAATTAGAAGCAGGGGTGAGAATTAGAAGCAGGGGTGAGAATTAGAAGCAGGGGTGAGAATTAGAAGCAGGGGTTTAGCGACGAGTTGTTTTTGGACGCTGAGTCACTTGGGCATTGAGGATTTCGAGATAGCGATCTGTCTCATTTGTGAAATCAACATTGACGTTGTCAAAGCGGAACCTCTCCGCTGATGGTTGCGTGATCGGACGGATTGAGTAGAGCTCGACGAGCGTGATCAGGCGACGTTTGCTTTCTTGACCACCGCTTTCTTGGACACCGCTCGCTTGATCGCCACCATCACTGCTAACCGGGTCACTCCAGAATTCGATGCGGACGGGAAGGTAGAGTCCGAAATTGGTCTCTGGGTTGTGTTCTGCGTTGACTGCGACCCGCATTTGAGTGGGGTACAGCATTGGCCAGTCGGTTCGTTTTGCTTTGCTGAGAACAGCATTCCTCGTCTCATCACGCAGTTCCCCGGAAATCACAAACACCGGCTTTTGTTTCAGACTGGCTGTTTTCACACTTAGTTCATAGTCACGCTGCAAGGTACTGAGCATTTCGGCCCAAGCACCCACCCGCAGGCAAGGGGGAATGGTCTGCTGGGCAGCCGGTCCTGGCTCCCAGCCCGGTAACTTGCCAATTTCCACGCGAGTCAATTTGACTGCTTCGGATATCTCGCTTCGGGTCCAAACCAGTCGGCCATCACTGATCTGCTGTAGGCGGTGCTTGCCCTTTCCGTCATGCATTGTTAGCTGCAGATTGAATCGCCCCGTATTCTCGCCAGCTTGTTCGTACGTGCCCACGCCAATCACCTCTCTGCCAGTAGTCCACACGATTTCCCGTACTTTGGCGTCAAAAGCCGGGCCAGAAACGAGTTGTCGCAGCACAAGTTGCAGCAGGTTCGTGGCATCAGATCGCGATTTCGCGACCCGATTGGCCTCCGAATCGCTACCCTGCGGGCCTTTTTGGAAAGTTTCTTTGGGATCAATGGTTCGTGAAACGAGCGGCTCAGAGGACGGCGGCTGAGCGTTCAACGGTCGAACGAATCGCAAGCAGCTCAAGGTGATCGCGATGGCGGTGACCAATAGCAGAATTCGTGCAGCGTGTCGTTGAGCCACCTTCATGCGTTTCCTCGCGGTAGTTTTGACCGCCGATTTGTAATGCTGCTTTGCACCGCAACCGTCGGGTTTCACGCTCTGAAACGCCCGTTGCCTGATGTGACGATCAATCTTCATGAACCGGTTGTACTGATTTTCTCAAAGATACCACGTGTAACGTGCCGATGATCCACACTGAAGCCGGTTCGCCCGGACTTCACGGACAAACATGCTGCGGCCTCGCTGATCCTAGATGAGTCCTGCTGGCAAAGTCCACCCAGATCGATATTTAAGACTGATTTACCACTACTCAGCTGAGCAGAAGCCCAAGGAACGGGGGATACGATGAAACGAATCGTCACTCATATGTCGCTGTTGGCGGCCACGGCGATACTCGCCACCGGGTGTGTGCCGGTTCGCCACAACCTGCCACCCGAACAACAGCTCATGGAACCAGGACCTGGGGTCGGTGGCCCCGGACCCGGTGTACTCGGTGCGCCCTCGGTCGCTCCGGGAATGATGGGAGCCTCAATGATGGGCAACCCAATGATGGGCAACCCGATGATGGGTAACCCAATGATGGGCAACCCGATGATGGGTAATCCACCCATGATGGCTCCACCAGCGATGTCAGCACCGACGCCTGCGGCGCCACCTGCGGCTCCATCGCCAGACACTTCAGCAGCGGCTGCCGCTGGCGATGTTGGACTGGTCAACTACCTCGGCCCAAATATTCCTCCGGGTGGCGGAATCCTGCCACTTGGAGGCATGCTGCCCGCCGTGCCACCCACGCTCCAAGTGACCTTGGCTCAACCGGAAGGGATGCAAGTGCGGTACGACGCCTCTGGGAGTGGTGGTTTTGATAGCGAGCCGCTTGTCGTCCCGGCGCGTCAGAACTTCCCTCAGGGTGGTCTGTACCGGTTGAAACTCACCAATATCCCCGCTCGGGAAGGTGTGGAGCTTTATCCGACCGTAGAACTGGCTTATGCCAATCCACGGACAGGAGCCTACCTGGCTCACAATTCGGTGCCGCTGCAGTTCACAGAAGAAGACTTTGATCAGGTGCTGACAGGTAACTTCGTCACCAAAGTCATCTATCTTCCAGATCCCGATTTCCAGGGTCCCGCACTGGCCGGCATTGATACGCTGGTGAGCACGCGTCTTGATCCGGGCATCGACCCAATCGTCGAAGCTGACCGCCGGGGCTCAATCTTGGCCATCATCCGATTGGGTGACAAAGACATCGAGATGAGTGGTTCAAACGAGATGATGTCCTCTGGCGGAATGATGAGAGCACCGCTGGCGGGCTTGCCTGCAGCGTTCGCACCCGCCATGACTGAGGGATGTGGAAACTGCCCAGGCAATGGTGCACCAATGCCACCTGCATTGCCTGGAATGATCTCCGGTGTAACGACACCTCAGTATGGAATGCCAATGTCCGGCACTCCAATTGGATTGCCAGGGCCACCCCACCTTCCCTTTGGACAACCTGCCGGTTTGAAAAAGCATGTCATGCGTAATCACACCTCAATCAACATTCCACGACCGGTAGAGAAGGTCAAAATGAATGTTCGCATGCAACCAGGGATGAGCTACCCGAATCCTGTCAGTCGAGTCCGCATCACGGAGCAGAACATCCATCCCGGTGTTCCTGCAGGACGTGGTGTGTACCAGCATGGCAGCCAGTTGGTTCAATAGCACTGCCAGGCCGAATGATTACAGGTCTGAGTGAAGACGAATGCGAAACGCGGTGCGGATTGATCCAGTCTCACCGCGTTTCTTCTAATTCTGATGTTTGTATTGGTTGTGTTTTGATCAGCCAATTAACCTCCCCTGGGTTTGACAGCGATGGCATACGGAAACGCCCGGTTGCTTGAATTGGTTTGCTGCATCGCCGCAATGTCTGTGATGTTCAGTGATGCCAATGCAGCCGATCCATCTGATTATCTCAGTAACACAGGCAGGCATCGTATACTGTCAGGCGATATGCCGCCGGGTTACTTGGGGCAGGCGCGGCTTGCTGGACGTGGATTGGTCAGTGGTTATTTTCAGCCCATCGCATTGACAGGACCGAAAGGTACGCGGTTTGCCCTGACAAGGAATGGCGGCTACGACGAGGGGACAGAACTTTTGCAGGCCGGTCTGTTGGTTGGAAGCGTTTACCGATTTCAGGTCACACGCATCCCACTGATGGAAGGTGCAGAGCTTTATCCTACTCTTGAAGTGATCGACCGAACTTATCCGCCACCAGGTCTTGCTACTCGGTACCCGATTGTGATCAACCTCGATCAGGAAGATCTTGAATCGGCTTTGGCAGGAAAAATGGTCACGCGAGTGATTTATCTCGAAGATCCTCAGACCGCGGTGCCAATGCAGCAGACTCCGATCACCAACCGCCCCGTGGACATCGCTGAAAATCAGGATGCCTTGGAAGTTGCTGATCGTCTGGGGAGACCAGTCGCAATCGTCCGCATTGGCTCGCTTGCACCCCCACGAACCCCCGCGCTGATGCCAGGTTTCTTCTTTGGTTTTCCAGCTTGGGCCCCGATTCAAACCATGGACACCCGCAGCAGTCATGTCCCTGCGGAATCGGCACAAAATATCCCAGTGCGAGCGACGCAACCTGTGCCCAGACAGACTCAACAGCAGCATTTAGATGCTCGCTCATCGGGTGTTGCACCGGCCGTGACGGTCACGGATCAACCCCTTCTGAAATAATCCAGCGTCCACCCTTCATGAGATGACGATGCAATCTATTAATAATCTGATGCTTGGTGGCATGGTTGCAATCCTGAGTACAGGTTGCGCATTTTCCACGCCGAAGTCCGAGCCGCCACCGGGTGCGATTGGTCGCGCTAACCCGATGTCCCAGCCCGTTGGGCAAATGCCGCCATGGGGTGGACCGGGAATGGGCGGACCAGGAATGGGTGGACCAGGAATGGGTGGACCAGGAATGGGCGGACCAGGAATGGGCGGACCAGGAATGGGCGGACCAGGAATGGGCGGACCAGGAATGGGTAGACCGGGAATGGGTAGACCTGCCTCTTCAATGTATCAGCCGCAGCACGGTTATCCACCACAAGCCGGCTACAGCCCCGGCGGCTCATATCCAACTTCGCAGGCCATGCCGAACAGGCAGGCATTTGCCCATGCCGTGGCACAAGCCAGTTACTCCTCCGCGTCCCGTCCTCAGTTGGGTCATGCGTCCTGGGTTGGTGGTGTGCAGCATGGTGCTGCCCCAATTACGCCGCAAATGGCACCGTGCAGCTGTAATCACGTTGCCGGTTGCCAGCGTTGCAATCCATCTCCCTACGGTTACATGACGCCCATGCCTGTGCCCTTGAACGCCTATGGCATCGATCCACAGGAATTCATTTGCGACGGTGGTGACAATCCACCACATGTTGCTGTGCGCCGTGATGATTCCCTGACAGGGCTTCAGCCTGAAGATACCGTCGTCCATTACACAACAGCGGACGGCAACATTGAGGTTGAGGCAAGTAATAAGGTCTGTTTGTACGCACCACGATTTCTCTCGGTCAGGAAAGTTACTGGAGCACTTGCCGGGGGACGTGCCATTGGCGCGGCTCAGTTTGATAAGCCTCTGGGCACCAGTCGGCTGGATCAGCCACTGCCTCGCTTGACCATGACAGACTCTGTTGAACTTGCTCATGCTGACGTGGCGCGTAGAATTGACGCGATGCGAGAACGAGTTCGGGGCGTTCCGGTGGACTCGGTATTGCAGTTGGAGCAATCCAGTGACGTGATGGCCGCGCTTGTCGGTTTGACGATCGACCAGTTAAATCAACTTCAGGATGATGAAAAAGCGATTGTCGACCAATTTTCATTGGCTGCTGTTTCATGGGCATTGGATGAGTGTGTCGAGGCAACGATTGAAGATTTGCGAGCACCCTCGTTGGTGCGAGACGAGTCGCTGCAAGGCCTGACTATCTATGAGTTCCCAGAGGCAGGCCGACTTCGGATTCACAAAATGGCTGATCGCACGGACGCACAGCCGGGCGAAATTGTGAACTTTGCGATTCGCGTCGAAAACGTGGGCGACGCTGCCGTCGATCGTGTTGTGTTGACCGACAATCTGATCACACGATTGGAATATGTAGAGGGAAGCGCCACTTGCAGTGCTGGTGCCGAGTTTCTACCAGTCAAGAACGATGGTCAGTCACTTCGCCTTCAATGGAAGTTGACGGATATTCTTCGGGTTGGAGAAAGTGCTACGATCCGCTTCAAGTGCAAAGTACGCTAGAACTGAGATGATTCTCTGGCTCAAACGGTTCGTTCAGTTGGCCAGGACTCATCTGTTTGTCGGTTCAGTGGGAAAGCATATTCAAGACGCCTGCTTGATTGGATGCCGGTTACGCTCTGACGGCTATGTTGCGGGCGATTACAGTATCCCCCGGGTTTCGCCGTGAACCTCACAGAACGATCGATCCGTGGATCGATGCAGGTAGGAATCGTGGCGCAATAGGCGTTGCGGGTTCGTTGGTGTTGGCGGTCTACCTTGCAAGCGACAGCGGCAATCATTGTGGGAGGCAAGCGTTTGCCTTCTCAGCAGTGGTTGCTCGTGAACCCACTTGTTTTTACGCTGTGTTCAGGAATTCTGCGCTGTGTTCAGGAATTCTACGCAGTGATCAGGAATTCATCGAAGCCTGGTGACCAGAAGGTTAAGGGAACAATTTCGCGAGGTGGTTTGGCCTCACAGCAAACTGAATTGGGAGGGGTGCCTTGGGCGGAGAGGCAGTGATGGACGAGCAACCTCGAAAACTGACGGTGATCTTCGTTGTCTCGTTTTCTCTTTTCTTACTGATCTCGGCTTGCAGCATCGTCGGTGGAGTGCTCTTGTTACCTCTGATTGTTGAGGTATCTGACCGTTCTCGCAAGCAACAGGTGGTCCAGCAAATGGAGCAGATTGGAGACGCGATCAATGCCTATCGTGGTTCTTATGGGTATTCTCCAGCACTCCATACCACTGATCAGAGTGGGCAGGCTGCGTGCAGTTGGCGTGTGCTGATTACGCCTTTTTTACCCGACGCAGGATTTTCGGGTATTCCCCACTCGTCACAAGCGTGGGATTCTCCGGCCAACACAAAGTTGGGGACTGAGATTCCGCCGGTGTTTGTCTCGCCTTTGGTTAAGGACCCCCCCACCACAACAGAAACGCACATCTTTGCTGTAACGCAGCCGCAGGCTCCCATTTCTGAATCCGCGAGTGAAATGAAAACTGCTCACACGGGTACCGCCCTTCGCGATCATGCAATTCGACATCGCCTCTTTGCTGCTTATTTGCCCAATCACACCGCTCACTGGGCTGCGCCTGTAGACATCACGCTGAAACGACTTCAAGATGAGGTGTCGAATGCAACCTTGGATAGCCCCGTTGTTTTGCTTTTTACTGATAGCAGGATTGTCGTTGTGGAAAGTCCACTTGAGCCATTTGTTGTGAAGGAAATGGTCACTGGAGCCAGCGGATCGCTCGACCGAAGCAAGTAAATCACCAGCCAACCGCAATCATGTACCGTACCGATGGAGCCAAGCATGGGATATTGTAATCTGCCCGCTAAAATCTTTGTCGTCAACACATGGGCTTGTCTGTTCGTTTTCGGTGGTGTGATGGTAGTCGGCTGCCGTCAACAGTATCGAGAGGATTTAGATTACTCGTATCGGGTCCAGCAGACATGGACCATCGATCAATTGCCCGAGGGCGAGTTTGTCCAGTTTGAATCTGTTTTTTGGGAACCCGATGATACGATTTCCCTGCGTGAACTGATCAACAATGAAGGCATTGCTTCTGGCCGTGAGGTGCTTGAAATTGGAACAGGTACGGGGTTGATTTCCGTGCTGTGTCTGGCTAATTCTGCAAAGTCTGTTGTGGCAACGGACATCAATCGTGCCGCTGTTGCCAATGCTGCTTATAACGCGGCCATGCTCTGTCCAAATCAATCATTGGACGTTCGTCAGGTTGATGCTGAGCGTCCAGACGCATTCGCGGTGATCCAAGAGGACGAAAAATTTGATCTTGTGATTTCCAATCCCCCGTGGGAGGACGGTGTCGTGACCAAGCCGGCGGATCACGCTTTCTATGATCCCGCATTTCGCTTGATGGACACGCTTCTCGATGGGCTCCCAAAACATCTGAAGCCAGGAGGACGCTGCTTGTTGGCGTACGGCAACAAGCAAGCGATCAAGCGTCTGCTAGCCGAGTCAGAAAAACGTGGCTTTGCCGCGAAAGTTCTGGATGAACGGGATCTCGATTCTTTGCCAGATGATTTTCTGCCGGGGATGTTGTTGGAGATTCGCCCAGTCGTGGTTTCGCAAAAAGTACAGAAGGGAGAGTTCAGACCATCCAATGAATTCAGTTCTGGAACTGGCTCGTCAGCAGTTGGGGAATCCAGTCGTGGAGAATCGGCCCCGTCTCAGCCTGAGGAAGGGAATGTTGAGCCTGAGGAAGGGAATGTTGAGCCTGAGGAAGGGAATGTTGAGCCTGAGGAAGGGAATGTTAGCGCCGAAGCATCTCCAGGAAATGGTCAGGACAGGATTCCTCTGGGGCGTTTTCCGTAGCATCGACACCTCCTCGCGGTGAAAAAAACGCCTCCATTCTGGTGGCTGCTGGGTCCCCAGAGTTGATTCTTGGGGTGGTGTGTGGTTGCGTGCATTTGGGCGAGCGATGCACTGTATGTTTGATGAACGCATGCCCCCAGGTTGCTGCCAAACGGTGGTAGATATCTTCTCCGCAGCCCATTTCGTGCTGCTGTCGATTCTCGTGAGCACGACTGGGGACCCTGAATTCAGGTTGCTTCAATCAATCTGTTGAAGGGTCTGCGATGTGTTGACGCCGGGAATAGTTGTCGCACAGATCGAAAAAGAAACGCTTATTTGGCTTGCGAATGCTACTGTGACGTCAGTACCATAGAGGTAGTCTCACTGCGTATTTATTCTATTTTCATTCCGACTGGACTTGTTCCCGGTCACGTTGTGGGATAACTCCATTCGAGCACTTAATAGATGATCCACTATACATGTGATCGTTGTAAGCGCCAGATCAACACTGACAGTCAAACGCGGTTCATCGTGCAGATTGATATTCAAACTGCGACCAGCGATATAGAGCCTGAATTTGAAGAAGATGTCGATCACCTCAATCAATTGCACCAAATTCTTGAGGGTATGCATGAACCTGTTCTCGCGGCGGATGAGCAAGCGGAAACAAGTCATCATGGGCGTTATGACCTCTGCCCTGAATGCCACCGGCAGTTTCTGAGAAATCCGCTTGGGCGTGATGCTGTCCTTGCTCTCGGGTTCAGTAACAACTGAATTTTCGCGGCGGTAGACAACAAGCGAATTATGCATGGCATGTCGTCAACACGCGAGTTCACTCGTCAGGTGTCACGGTGATCCTGTTGATGGGTTGTTGGTTCAATCGTGCAAATGAATTCTGGGCATCTGAATAGTTGAGCGCGGCCAGTCGGCATCTCATTGGCAGTTTCCGTATGTCGTTGTCCATGTGTGGGTCTGCTTGATTCAGCATCAACCGCTCTAACACATTATTCGTTACGCGAGATCTTTCGAACTCCATTTTGCCTGTCATGTATCGCAGCAGTGTCGAGAGCGAATGATTTGGTTTTGACGATGCCTGTTCCTGGATCCTGCTCCGAAGTTCATGTTCGGCCTGTGCCATTTTGCGAGCGACTTCGCCTGCGTGCTGATCCTCTTCACGATACACGGCGATAACAAAGTTCGCTGAACCCAGTGTCCTGGTTGTGTGTTCCCAGTTGGCAAATGATTTGTGTTCCGATTGCGCGACAACCGAGACGTCGATCAGTCCTGTACGCCAGGTGTCGGGGACATCAAGTATTAATTGGAATGTCTTTTGCCCTTCGAGTATCTGTTTTGCCGTCCATCGCAGTTTGAAATACACGCCTGTACCGCGGTTGATCGTTCCGGAGGCAGTGACTGCGTGTACGGGAGCCAGACGATCGAACTGTACCGAGTCGATATTCTTGCTGCCTTGATCCAAGCCTGCGTTGCCGTGCAAGTGAGAGGAATAATTCCCGTTCACGCCGATACCCAGCGACTGGTGCTTTTCTTTTGAGTGTTTGATCTGGATATGTGAAGCAAGATTGGAACCTGTCTCGGTTCGAGGGCTGTAGTCGACGATCGATGCGAAATGGCCCCGTGGTTGGCAGCGCACGAGCCACTGATCAATCCGTGCTGCCTCTGGGGAACTGATCATCGAAGACAGCTTCAGCTCAACCGTCAATAAGGCTCTGCCCGCACCCGACTCAACGGCGATTGCAGCAGCGCTGGGCGGAATGTCGAAATGCACCACGGATTTACTGTCGGCTGCAAGGCAAGCAGCTTCTGTATGGGGGAGCAACGAAGCAATCAGCACAAAGTAGATGCGAAACTGCATGAGGTTCCTTTTCTTTGCGATATGGGACGCAACGATGGACTGGGGATGGACACTGGACCGGCTCATCCGGTGAGTGAATCAACAGCGTGATACACAGCTATTCCATCATGGAAAGGAACTTGCTGAAGCGTGTTGGAGACCGAGACGTGTGTCTGGCTCTGATTTGCGGCAGCAGCAGAAAAATAGCCTTTCGCAGTGCCGTGTCAATCACCGCCTGCAATGGGCCGGGCCGCAGGCCATCTGTTGCAACCTGTCCAGCGGTTCGTGAAACTTTGCTGTCTGTGGTCTGGGGATTCAGATTGCAGCTGTGAAACTCTACTCAGCTGTGCATTCTCGGGAGCTTGCTGCCTTGGGCAATGATCTCGGATTCTTCAGACGACAGTTGGGCCAGACGCACGCGTGTTGCTTCCCGTGAGGTGAAATGTTCCGCCAAACGGACATAGGTCGTGTGATGCCGGGCCTCGCTTTCAAAAAGACTGGCATAAAAGTCAGCCAGACCGGCGTCTCGGTCACGCACATGCTCGCTGAGTAAACTGAATCGCTCACAACTGCGAGCCTCGATCAAGGATGCGATCAGCAAGCGATCGACTGCCCTTTCGGGTTCCTGGCTACTAACCAAGGCGTTTAGCTTGCGGCCATAGGGCCCGGCAGCGAGGCGACGGAACTTAATTCCACGCTCGTCAAGCAAACAAAGAACCATTTCGAAATGTTCCAGTTCTTCTTCGACGATCCGAGTCATTTCGCGGCATAAATTGCGATGCTCGGTATAGGAGTTCATCAAGTTCATGGCCGTGGTTGCGGCTTTGCGTTCGCAGTGGGCATGATCAATGAGGATTTCATCCAAGTGCTGATCAACCTGATTCAGCCATTGGCTCGTCGACTCGGATTTTAGATGAAGCATGGTGACTGTTACTGTTCAAAGAGTGCCTTGGCGAATGCCGCGGCATCAAAGGCAGCGATATCATCAACACCCTCCCCGAGGCCGACGAATTTGACGGGGAGCTGGAATTTTTCGCGAATCGGCAGGATCACTCCGCCCTTTGCCGACCCGTCAAGTTTTGCAAGCACAATCCCTGTGCACCCGGCGGCGTCACTGAACCCTTGGGCCTGGCTGATCGCATTCTGACCCGCCGTTGCATCAAGCACGAGCAGAACCTCATGGGGAGCCGTCTCGATTTTATTCCCAACGACACGGCGGATTTTTTCGAGTTGTTGCATCAGATTGACCTGCGTTTGTAATCGTCCTGCAGTATCAATGATCGCAATGTCGGCACCAATCGATAAAGCTTTGTCAACAGTTTGGTAGGCGACACTGGCGGGATCGGCTTCCGGCTTGCCGGTAACGATTTCACAGCCGATACGGCCCGCCCAAACCGTTAGCTGCTCAACTGCAGCTGCCCGAAAGGTATCGCCCGCCCCTAGAACCACCTTTTTACCGGACTTGTGCAGATGGTTTGCGAGCTTTCCGATGGAGGTGGTCTTGCCGCTTCCGTTGACCCCTACCACCAAGATGACCGTGGGGCCAGATTCGGTGTAATGAATTCCCACCGATTCCTGCATCAGCATGGATTGGGTTTGCTGGGTGATTGTTTCGAGAACTTCTTTCAGTGAAACGACTCGTGCTCTCAAGCGTGTGGCAACGTCATCACGGATCGCTTCGGCTGATGCGACACCCATGTCAGTCCGAATCAACCTTGAGAAAAGCTCCTCGAGAAACTCGTCGTCGACCAGTCTGCCCTCTGCTTTGAAGAGGTCTCGTATATCGGTGCTGAGTGCCTGCCTCGTTTTCGACAGTGCTCCCCGCATCTTGGAGAACAGGCCACCGGACGATACCTCGGAGTCGGATTTCGTTGGGGCTCGGGGCGTTGTGGGTTCAACCTCGGGAGACAGGCCTTCCTGTGGGGTATCATCCGATTCATTGGCTGGCTGGTCGTCAGGCGGTCCTTCGGACGCCCCACTCCCATCCAACGATTTCTGCGCCAAGGCATCATCTGCCTTGGTTTTCTTGGACCGCCAAAACGCCATCAAAAAGCCCATTTCGAGTCGAGGAACCACAAACTGCTGACGCACGCTGGCCAGTCGAGTGGCAATTCTGACTGATCACGGGCGAGTCGGGTAGGCCGAGATTGGGTCGAGTAGGCCGAGATTGAGTCGGGTAGGCCGAGATTGAGTCGGGTAGGCCGAGATTGAGTCGAGTAGGCCGAGATCAGGGAACCCTTCTGCCATTTGTTGACCGGCATCTGGCCGGGAGTGGGTTTTGACTCACGGGCTTCTCAGCTGCCGATCAGCCGAACCCGACGGAGTTTCAGTAGACGCGGCGGATTCTGATTGTTGATCAATCGTCTGGTATTTGCGGGAAATTCGGCTTTTCCACAGTCATTGCTGCTCGTTTTTGAATGAAATTTCTACTTAATCCGTATTCCTTCACAAGCCTACCCAAAGGCAGCAGTTGGCAGCCTTTGGTTAACCAGTACTGAATGTAAGTCAGACGGGAGATTCTTGAGTGTTTTCTACCTAAAACACGCACTTCCTCCTCCGCTCGTCCGATACCTACTTGTGTTAAAAGAGCATGGTTCGGGAGTCGTAATCGCATGATTAGCGATCGACGCGGCCTTGAGCAACCGATTGCGGGAACGTTTTCGCACATCCGTCGACGCCTTTGGGTCGCACGGAATCATGCAGTGCAAAGTGCACCTAAACCCGAAATGGATAACTGGGGAGTTAATAAAGCAAATGAAGCTAAGTAAATTAGCGCTTATCGCCGCGATTGCATGCGGTACATACGCTGGCAATGTTTTTGCCGATCAGACAAATGATATTCAGTTGGTTTCCTGCGAGTCAGATTGTGACTGTGGTGAGCCGGTTTGCGGATGCGAGCCAGCTTGTGACGATGCATGTGACGCAGGTTGCGACTCCGGTTGCGATTCAGCTGGTTGCGGCCTTGGCTTGGGTGACTGCGGAATCGCAAGCCGCCTTAGCTGTGGCGACTGCTGCCTCGGGGACCCGTACGCTCTCTTCGGTGAGTGCAACGGAATTTCTGCTGGTGGTTGGATGCAGTTGGGTTACTTCACCAACCCAACGATCAACTTCAATAAGTACTCCGATCGAGTTCAACTGCAACAGGGTTGGTTGTTCGCTGAGAAGGCGATTGACTCATCGTGTGGTTTCGACCTTGGTGGACGTGTTGATTACGTTTACGGTACTGACGGACCCGACACTCAGGCCTTCGGTAACCCAGAAGGCACTTACGACTTCCAGGATGGCTGGAGAAACGGTGGCCAGTATGGCTCGGCACTGCCACAGTTGTACTTGGAAGCTGGCTACGGCGACCTGTCGGTTAAAGTGGGTCACTTCTACACCATCATCGGTTACGAAGTAGTTCAAGCGACTGGCAACTTCTTCTACAGCCACGCTAACACCATGTATAACAGTGAGCCTTTCACTCATACTGGTGCATTGTTCACTTTGAATCACAGCGATGACGTCACACTGTACGGTGGATACGTTCAGGGTTACGACAGTGGATTCGAGGACAATGGCGATGCATTCCTTGGTGGTGTTTCTCTCGGTCTGACTGATCGTCTTGATGTTACCTATGCTGCTATCGGTGGCCGCTTGAATGAGGTCGGTAATGGCAGTGGACCCTTTGCTGTGACCGAGAATGGATACATGCACTCGGTTGTCGCAAGTTACGATGTCAGCTGCGATGTTCAGTACATCATGCAGAGCGATTATCTTGACACGAACGTTCGTGAGTCCATCGGTGTCAACAACTACTTGATCAAAACGATCAATGATTGCACCGGAGTTGGAGCTCGCTTCGAGTGGTGGAACACCACTCCAGCCGTTGGTGGGCCTTCCTTCGACACCTACAACTTGACACTTGGTGTTAATCATCGCCAGTGTGCAAACCTGACATGGCGTCCAGAGATTCGCTATGACTGGTACGATGGATACGAAGGAAACGAAGATAGCTTCAAATTCGCTGTTGACGCTGTCATGACGTTCTAAGGCACCAACGAGTCCGTGAGCGGGGGGTGCCGAGCGTTTCTCCCCGACGTTAGCAATCGCCGAAATCGCGGATTCATTGAAAATCTGGCCCGGCCATCCCAAATGGGGTGGCCGGGTTTTTTGATGCGCTGTTCAGGCCAGAGGTAAATACGCCAAGGGCAATTCTTCTCGCTGATCGGAATAACTATACAACTCTGCGTTGTATGAACGAATTGAAGATGCAAACTCGTTAGGGGTATTGGAGACGATGCAAACGAGCGTCGATGACTCAGATATCTGAATAGCCCATTTCATGTGAGTTTGACTGTGTGGTCTTTGCTAAAGCCACCATCCCACTGACTGAAAGATTGCTCAGCGCATCAAGCTGGGGCGATTCATTCACGAACCTGAACAAATGGGGAGTTCACCAACGATGAAACTCACGAAATTGGCACTGCTCGCAGCAATTGCTTGTGGAACTTATGCAGGCAACGTGTTTGCCGAACAAACAAATGATGTTCAAGTGGTTTCCTGCGAGTCGAATTGCGACTGCGGTGAGCCAGTCTGTGGATGCGAGCCCGCTTGCGATGATGCATGTGATGGTGACGCATGTGATGATGCTTGTGACTCAGCAGGGTGCGGGATTGATCTTGGTGATTGCGGCTTGTGTGACCGGATTTCAAGTCTCGCTTGCCGCGAGTGCTGCATCGGTGATCCCTGGCAATTATTCGGTGAGTGCAACCGAATTTCTGCCGGTGGCTGGTTGCAAACTGCCTACCAGTCAGATTTGCAAGGATTTGGGCTGGGAACGTTTGGAGGCAACAACTTCAACAGCTATCCCAAGCATTTCCAGCTGCAACAGGGCTGGTTGTTTGCCGAGCGAGCCATTGACGCTTCATGCGGCTTGGACATCGGAGGACGTGTTGACTATATCTATGGTACTGATGGGCAAGACGTGCAATCGTTCGGAAACCCTGGCAGTACTCGCTATGACAATTCCTGGGACAACGGTTCCCACTACGGTTCGGCACTTCCACAATTGTATATGGAAGTTGGCTATGGTGATCTTTCAGCCAAGATTGGTCACATGATCACCAACATTGGATTTGAGTCGGTTCAAGCCACAAAGAATTTCTTCTCAAGCCATTCGTTCGCCTTCAATATATCTCAGGTGTCCTACACGGCGACGGGTGTGGTTGCTACCTACTCCGGACTCGATAACGTCACGCTGACGGGTGGCTGGGTTGAGGGTCTGAACACTGGATTCGAGGACAATGGCGATGCATTCATGGGTGCTGTTGCAATCGAGCTGACTGATCGGCTCAATGCAAGCTATAACGTCATGGGTGGGAAATTCAGAGATAACCCAGCAAGCGGCCCACTCGCTCAAGGGTACGTCCACTCGATCGTGGCTGAGTACGATGTTCGCTGTGATCTCAAATACGCTATGCAGACAAGCCTGGTTGATTTGAATGACGGTGATGTGAGTGCGGTGGGAATTAGTAACTACTTGTTCAAGACTGTTAATGATTGCACATCATTGGGAGCCAGATTTGAGTGGCTCAACAGCGATGGGCTTGCACGTACCGGCGTGAATGAAGACCTGTATGAGTTGACGCTTGGAATGAACTATCGCTGGTGTGCGAACCTGATGTTCCGACCTGAATTCCGCTGGGATTGGAGTGAGGATACCGTCACTGGTGACAAGGATGATCGGTTCTCCTACGCGACTTCTGCCATCATGACCTTCTAGAGCATTTCGAAAAGTGTCGCTTGTGAGTCCCCGGCGGTGACCTGTTAGTCACCCGGTGGGGCACATGATCCAAAAGAATACGAACCCGATCTCCTTCCAAAGGTGATCGGGTTTTTTTCTTGCCTGAACTCACTTGTGGCTCAAGAGGGGGACAGAAAGCGTTGGCCCCTTGTACATAGGCAACCAATGAAGCTTCACTACCTGGGCAACCAATGACGCTTTGCCAGTCATCGACGCAGGCCCCTGTTTCGAATCATTTACCACGGAATCATTTACCACCGAATCATTTTCCTTCGAATCATTTACCACCGTCGTGTGCGTACCAAGTTGCTGGAGTCAGGCGAGGTCGCAGGACTGCTGCCTCAAAAGTGGGCAGGGGTACTTGCATCATGGGGAGGCAGAGCCCCTTAACAGGGATAGCTGTGTCGACTTTATCCGCACAGACCTGGTGGATTCACGATCACGATGCCTCGAATCGGGATTGGGAGAGCAAAAAACATTGCACTTGTTGTTGGAGTGCTTTGAAACAAGGCAGCGGCACTTTGTGGGTGCACTGATTCTGGGCATCTGGTTGGCTTCGGCACTTGCATCGTTTCGTGTTGTATCTCTCGAACCGAAAGATGCAAAGTTTTTAACTTGTTTTCAGGTAGGGGTTTACGCCGCTCTCTCGCGGCTTCCTTTTGCGATTGGCGCGCCGCTTGCCTAACAGACCCTACGACAGTTCGATGCCTCTATTGCATCTACGCCGTCGACTCTACGAGCGATCCGTGTATGGCCCGGGCAGGAGAGACAGGTGTTTTGTGAAGTCCGATTTGTCACCGAGTTGAAGTCTCGTAATAGGACGGGGCGGCTCATTCAGGATTCAATTCGCAGAAGGTAAATCCCAAGATGTTTTGTACGTTGCGAGCACCCATGCTCACAGGGCTATTGTTGTTTGGTTTGGCGGGCTGGCCTGCCATATGGAGTCATGCAGTTTACGCTCAGGATGAGGCAGAGGTAGTTGAATCTGCTCCCAATGCGGCAGAAGCCGCTGAAGTGGCGGCAGTCGTTGCAGAGGAAGCAGCAGATACGGAGGTGGTTGCTTTCGATGCAGCGGATTCCGCTTACACGATCAACACGCTGATCATGTTCATTTGTGCTGTGCTGGTTCTGTTCATGCAGGCCGGATTCGCCATGGTTGAGGTCGGTCTGAATTCGGCGAAAAATACAGTAAATATTCTTGCGAAGAATGTGATGGATCTCTCCGTGGGTGTGATTCTGTTCCTGTTTGTCGGGTTCGGCCTGATGTACCCGGGAGACTGGCTTGTCGATGGATACCTTGGCGAACCGGCCTCGTTCGTGGCCCGGGATAACCCCGAGGCTCCAGGGGATTACAGTTCGTCTGCTGACTTCCTCTTTCAGGTCGCGTTCGCTGCAACGGCGGCTACCATCGTGTCGGGGGCTGTTGCTGGCCGTATGAAGTTTGGGGCCTATCTGGTTTACAGCGCCTTACTCACCGGCCTCATTTATCCGATCAGTGGTTCTTGGAAATGGGGCGGCGGCTTCTTGGACGTCATGGGATTTCAGGACTTCGCAGGGAGCGTAGTCGTACATGCGGTAGGTGGCTTTGCTGGCCTTGCGGGGGCGATTGTGCTTGGGCCACGACTGGGGCGATTCACTGCTGACGGAAAGAGTGTGCCGCTGCCCGGGCATAACATTGCTTTTGCCGCTCTTGGTGTTTTCATTCTTTGGATCGGGTGGTACGGCTTTAACCCGGGGAGTCAATTGACCTACGCCGGTGCAGCCAATGCTGAGGCGACAACTTACATCGCTCTAACAACAACACTGGCAGCTTCGGCCGGAGCAATCACCGCTTTGCTGACGGCGTGGGCCCTGTTCAGTAAACCTGACCTCACGATGGCACTCAATGGTGTTCTTGGGGGATTGGTCGCAATCACTGCCAACTGCGATCGCGTGGCACAGTGGGAGTCGCTCGTCATTGGTGGTGCCGGTGGAGCCTTGGTTGTGGTGGGGATCCTGATGCTCGACAAACTGAAAATTGATGATCCCGTCGGTGCATGGCCGGTTCATGGATTGTGTGGTGTCTGGGGTGGAATTGCCACCGGAATCTTCGGGGATCTGCCTGAAGGAATTGAGACAGTCGGCGACTTCATCGTTGTGCAGTCGATCGCAACGGTGATCATCTGTACTTGGGCCTTCTTCACCATGCTTGGTGTTTTCCTGGTCCTCAAAGCTGTTGGGGTTCTTCGAGTGTCCGCTGAGGATGAGCAGGCAGGCTTGGATATCTCCGAGCATGGCATGCACGCTTATCCCTCCGACGGTGTGTCAGGCGGTGCGATCGCCTGAACCGACTACCTACCGCGGCCCCGTTGCTGGTTTTTCCGATCAGTGGCGGGGTCACCGGTAAGAAGACAAGTCCAAACAGAACGTTGAAGACTTCTTGGCTCTTGCCTGGGCCAGAAGCTCCCAGTAACCCGGGTGAGCGTCCGCCTCGCTCACCCGGGACTGGGTTTCACCAGGCAAGGCCAGAGGACTTCATTGAGCCAGCCCCCACGGGGGCTGGCTCTTTTTCTTGCCTCCACGTGGTTCTGCCCGCTTTTTACACGGCACCCGGATACGTTACTGTAGGGGGACCGCGTCGTTGTTTTCCATCATGTAGGGCTTCTGTATCCGTGAAATTGATCATCGCCATCATCCAGCCAAGTAAGTTGGAATCCGTCAAAGAGGCTTTGACCGAGGTTGAAGTGTTTCGCTTGACTGTCATGGACTGCCAAGGGTTTGGCCGTCAGCGGGGCCAGACAGGGCTATATCGAGGGCATGAGTTCAGCGTCAACCTGCTGCGAAAGGTGCAATTGCAGATCGCAGTCAACGAGGAATTCGTCAAGCCGACTGTCGATGCGATCGTGGCCGGAGGTCGAAGCGGTGAAGAAGGTGAAATTGGGGATGGTAAGATCTTCGTCCTGCCCATGGATGATTGTGTTCGTATTCGAACCGGAGAACGTGGGAATGAAGCGATTTAGCTAACGACCAATGCAAACTTGTTTGACCGCCATCCCCGTTCCTGCCATCCCC
>PKCN01000060.1 GCA_002862205.1 Planctomycetaceae bacterium
GTTATCAACGGACCTTGGAATACCGATGGTCAGTAAGGTAGTTCGCGCAAGTAGAGATTTTTGAAATACAAAGCACTTCCATGGTGCTGCAACTCAATTTGGTCAGCCCGAACGAGCGGCATCAGGCCGGTTTTATCCCAGTAGTTCTCCAACACAACACGATCAACAATTTTTTTCCCGTTGAGCCAGATCGTGACTTTGTCTCCTACCATCCGGATCAGAAAACGATTCCACTCGCCGGGTCTGTTATCCGCAAGCACGGTGGGTGAATTTCTCCAGCGTTTGTTATTCCAAAGCCCGCCTGATCCGAGGTTGCGTCCATTCTTGTACGTCGTCACCCACTGCTCGGGTGTGAGATCCTCTGCCCCGACCACCGAGCCATCATCCTGAGGCTCCATTCGCAAGTCCCAGGGGTCCCAGATTTGAATCTGCGGTGTTCCACGCAGATAGATACCCGAATCTGCACCGGGTGGAATTTTCCAATCCACGTACATTTCAAAGTCACCATAATTCCTGTTGGTACATAAACTCTGGCCTTTTCCGTCGTAGGTCAAAACACCTTCCACAACCGACCAATGCTCGCGCATCAACTCATCAGCCATGCGTTGCGCGTCAGTTGCCGCATCGCCCTTCAACTGCCTCCGCGTACTCGCGTTCCTGTGGGCCAAGCCCTTCCAACCTTGCAGATCTTTACCATTGAACATGGCATCAAATCCCTTTGGCGGGACGTTATCACTGGACGAGTCATGCTTCGCAGGCGGGATCGAATAATCAGCAATTTTCATGTTGCGGAATTCAACGCGATCACTGTGGCCTGCAAGCACAAGATGCCCGCGTTTGTTATTCATTCCCGGGTGGGCACCACCATCGACGGGAACAGTGTCGTCAAGAAACGCATCCACAATCACAGCGCCGTTCAGGATCACCATGACATGGTCATCAATTGCAATGATTGTTTCGCGGTTCCATTGCCCAACGGGTTTCAAATAACCGGTTTTTGCGGGCGTGATACCGTAAATCGATCCATGGTATTGCCACGGTTTGAGCCAACTGAGCCTCCGCTGCTTTCCGGCGGACATTTCAGCCATGCCACTGTAGCGGGACCCGTTGTGATCAAGAATCTGAATTTCCATCCCGCTGGATGCCGGGTGACCTCCGTCAGGAACTCGAATACCGATGCCATTGTTCCCACTTTCTTCAAGTTTGAATTCAAATTGAAACGCAAAATCTGAATATTGACTTTCTGAGACGAGATTCTTCCCACCTTTCTTACAGATCAGCACTCCTTCTTCGACGCTGTAGCCTGCTAAGTCTCCAGTCCACCCCGCCAACGAATCTGCCTGAACCATTGGCTTCCACTCGGCACTCTTCTGAAGGATTGCTTCAGCCCGCTGTGCTGCGAGAACATTCCTGTCCTGCTTTTTCTGTTGCTGGTCACTCTGACCCAAGGCACAGTCGCAACTCAGCACCAGTGTGTGCGCGGCCGCGAACACAATCAGCGAACAACACAGCAATCTGGAAATCAAGTGTGCACCGTGATGATAAACCGTTGTTTTCCACATGAGAAATTCCTCAAGAAGTGATTACAGGCGGGGCAAAAAAGCGGATCAACAATATACGAAGAAATGGGTCGCTCCGCCAAACCCTGAAAACTTCCCGCAAGAGCGAGACATGATGGGGACAGAGACCAGGAAGAAAGTCGCCCGGAAAGCCAAGAAATCAAACGCATTGCAACGATGGATCGCGTACACCCTGAAGAATAAGCCTACGGATGTTCCGAGAGGACATTCTCGGGATCTCAACGTGACTGACCGTGATTCGATTCATATGTGAATCTGCGGCCATCAGATGGGGCGCCACGGGTGGTTCGCATTGCGTGGGCAGCCCGTTGCTGGGACGACCACAAATTCGACCAACATTCGGTGCTCGCCCAGAATCCGGGTCCAAGAATGAGTCAACACCACTCGATACCCGGGTAGCACCGCCCCCGCATCAAGCCGCCTTACGAATCTCATGATTCTCGGATTGGTGAGGCTCGATCTGATCAGCGGTCGCAGCAGCAGCGGATTGATTGGAGTCGCCGTTGGCTGCCGGCATTTGCAAGATTCGCGGCCCTGGCTGGGTGGTGGCGACAGGCACAGGCGTGCCGGCTTCCACAGCGGGGTCTTCCCGGACTGCATCTGGGTCTTCCCGGACTGCATCTTCCAACGCAGAGTCCTGTGCCACGGCGTCTTGCGGAACGCTTGCTTGCACACTTGTCGCCTCCGAAATCACCGCTTCAGCGGTGACATTCAGTGGTTGCACTGTTGTCGGGGAGACCGCGAGCGGAGCCACGCTTCCCTTTTCAGCGACAAAATCCCCTTCAATCGGCTTCGCTCCGTAATCGTCAATTTCTGCCCCACGCAAGACAAGTTCCAGAGGTCCATCTGCCCGATAAATCTTGAGCACGTCTTCTTCGATGAACCAGACCGCGTGGTAATGCTCGCCAATGAACTTTCGTCCACAGAAAAATTCATCGCGGAACAACACGCTTTCATGGCAAATCAACGTCTCATCTGCCTCTACATGTCCGGAACCCTCATCCACGTTCTGAAGCCAGTGAAGGAATTGCTTCCGCACTGTGGCAAGTCGTTGGAAATTAGTCATGCGTTCAATCAACGTGAAATGCGATATGATGCACGCTTGAGAGCCTGGACGAGCCGGATCCACAAGAATGGCAGGCACCGGATTTTTCCGCGAAGTGAGCCTACTTAAGAGGGGATCGGCTGATTTCGGAGGTAACATTCGTTGCAATTGGGATTGTGGGCAGAGGCAACGCAAATCACCCAGCTTGCCATCATCTGCGATAACGTGCAGGCTAGAGGGTGTCGATACTCGATCCAGACAATTGAATCCAACGGAAGCGAAATGCGGACCCTGCTCAGCGAAGCCGAATTGAATGCCGGAGTGCAGAAACTGGCTTCGGAAATTGATAGCCATTACGGCATTCGCCCGCTGACCGTGATCGCGATCATGACCGGCAGTCTTGTCCTGTTTGCGGACCTCATTCGCCGGTTATCGATGCCGCAGCGAGTGGGTGTGGTTCAGGCATCCAGTTACCGCGGCGGCACGACTTCGGGGCAACTTCAGGTCGATGATGCGATGATGATTGAAGTGAAGGGTCGCGATGTATTGTTGGTAGATGATATTTTCGATACTGGAAAGACACTGGACCGGGTGAGCGGAATGATGCTTGAGCACGGAGCGACGTCGGTTCAGACGGCCGTACTATTGCACAAACTCACGCAGCACAGCGTCGAAATGCGTCCTGATTTTGTCGCATTTGAAATTCCAGATGAGTTTGTCGTCGGGTATGGCTTGGACTATCTGGACATGTACAGAAATCTTCCCTATCTCGCTGTGCTTTCACCAGCAGAAATTGAGGCCACCGCTGCGGAATCTGAAACGTGAAACGTTCACTTCGAGTGCTGCTCATCGGTCGCAGATTTTGGCCGCATGGTTCATCTGATTCGGCCTGTTTCCTGACCGAACTGGCTTGTGGGATTCGTCGCGGCGGGATGCACGTCGAGGTTCTGACTCCGCGTTACGCATCTTCATGGCCCGAAGAACTGGTCGTTCGCGAGATCCCTGTTCATCGTCCTGCTGCTGCTCCGCGCAGCGACTGGTCGATTGGGCGCTACCTCAAGCACGTGACATCATGGCTGGAACAGCACGCGCAGGGTTTTGATGCATTACTGGTCGATGCAATCCGCGAAGAAGCAATCGCAGTAACGCAGGTGGCGAAACAACTTGGCATTCCTGTGGTCCTGCGTTGCAGCGGCTGGGGCGACAATGCTGACCCGACATGGTGGAGCAGCAGCCGGGCAGCAAAAAGAACCAGCACCATCGCGAAGAGCGCTGATGCGGTTGTGACCAAGAGCGGTGTCAATCAACGTGAACTGATTGCAGAGGGTTTTCCCCGTGAACGCGTGCATCGCATCAACGAAGGTTTCCCTGCCTTCCCACCTCGTACTGCATCAACCCGCCAGGCGGCTAGAGAAGCTCTGGGAGCTGTCAACACAGACTTGATTACTTCTGAAGAGACTCCTGTACTACTATGCACGTCCCCCATGACCCGCAGTGGCGGTATCAATCTGTTGGTCAAAGCTGCTCCTCACCTGATCAATCGCTATCCCGACTTGCGTCTTTGGTTCATTGGAGACGGACCTTATCGTGATTGGATTTACGAGAGTCTCAGGAGCAACGGCATCCGGGCTTCGATTGCGATGCCAGGCTCATTCTCTGATTTTTCTGAGCTTTGTCAGGCGGCTGACTTATTCGTTCAGCCCGATGATGATGGATTGGAATATTTTCTGCCAACCGCGGTTTCCTCGGAACTGCCGTTGGTTTGCCTGAGAACACCCTCTACCCAATCGCTACTTGATGGCCCACGAACTTCACAAACCCGGGGTACCTCTGATCATGAAAACACGGACCTGATCTCCTGGCTCGATACTTCCACTGCAAAACAGATCCGTTTGGCTGTGGTTCGCGTACTCGATGACATGGATCTGGCCCGTCAACACGCAGCGGAACTTAGACGCAACCTGCTGTGTTCAAGACCCCAAACGGAAAGTGTTCAGTCCTATATGACCTTGCTCAAAACTCTGGCACAGCAACGACCACCAAACTCATCGTCCACGGAGACGGTTCTATGAGCAAACGAGTCGCACTGG
The DNA here is from genome assembly GCA_002862205.1 of Planctomycetaceae bacterium. Lineage (GTDB taxonomy): Bacteria > Planctomycetota > Planctomycetia > Pirellulales > Pirellulaceae > Rubripirellula. Next base: position 4,716 of record PKCN01000060.1, read on the forward strand.
TAATCCCAACCATGGACCGCGGTGGGGCGGAAAAGCAACTCTGCCTGCTCGCGCAAAACCTCCCACGCGATCGGTTCGATGTGCATGTCATTCTGTTGACTCGCGATGGACCGCTAAGCAAGGGACTCCGCGAAGCCGGAATCCCGGTAACCGTGATCGGAAAGCGTTTCAAGGCAGATCCGTCAGCCTACTTTCGTTTACGTCGCGAATTCAAAAGACTCCAGCCTGAAATCGTGCACACCTGGTTGTTCGCTGCAAACAGTTTCGGCAGGGCAGCGGCACGTGCAGCCAAGGTCCCGCGAATTTTCGGTAGCGAACGTTGCGTAGACCCATGGAAGACAACAGCTCATTTCCTGATCGACCGGCGACTGGCGAAGAGTTCAGAGGCCATCACGACCAACAGCGCAGGTGTTCGTGACTTCTATGCCAGCCATGGAATTGATAAAGCCAAATTCAAGCTGATTCCCAATGGCATTGAACCGGTGTCGGTTAAGCCCCGTTCACGCGAAGATGCCTTTGCCGCCCTCGGGGTTGACCCGCAACGCAAACTCATCATGTCCGTTGGCCGATTATGGCCGCAAAAAAGATATCGCGATTTGATCTGGTCAGCTGAATTGCTTGGCAGCCTCAGAGAGGACACCACTTTTGCGATTGTTGGTGATGGTCCTCAAAAAGGTGAATTGCTCAGACATCGAGATGCCGTGACCATTCCGAAACATGCCCGTTTCTGTGGCCAGCGGGATGACGTGGCCGAATTGTTGCCTCATGCAGACGCATTCTGGATCGGAAGTGAATACGAAGGGCAAAGCAACTCGGTCATCGAAGCAATGCAAGCAGGAGTCCCTGTGATTGCATCGGACATCCCAGGCAACCGTGATCTGGTAATCGATCAGGAAACAGGACGTCTGGTTGCGTTGGGGGACACGGCAGACTTCGCCCGGCAGACGAACGAGCTGCTCGACGATGCGGCTGAATCAGAGCGACTTGGCAACAATGCTCGAAACCGTATCGCGACGGAGTTTACGGTCGCACAGATGGTCGACAAGCACGTCATTCTTTATGACGGTACGGATGGCAAGGCCTGATTGGCCCCGATGATGCGTTGCGCATCCGACCGGCAGGGATGTCAGTGCCGTTAAAACCAACCGGATGCGTAGGTTATGCGTGCTGCAACGCGGTGTGGTTCTTCGGCCACAAAGCGGAAAAATCGGCAAAAACTGATAAGGGTTTCCGCTCGTAACGGTCAGGGCATGGCCCGCCATTCGAATTTCTGACCAATCACATATTTTGACTCAGAATCGCGTTGAGAAGACGACTCAGACGGATAGGATCGGGTCTGTGATGGCACACGCGGTCGCCGGCAAAAGCACGGGCCACTGCTCACGCCTGAAGTGAACAAAAGAACTCATCTGAGGCACCCGAACATGGACACAAGCGAGACCCGCCGACCGGCAATCGACGAAGTCGACCTGCTGCTGGCCAATGCCCGCTTGCGAGACGAATTGGAACCGTATCGAGACGAGTCAATCGACGACCCGTCCATCACGCGGATGCCCCTTCGTACCGAAAACGAGTATTTGGCTTCGATGTTGGCTTGGGAGCGTGCCCCGGCACTGCCCATCGCAAACTGGTTTACCCCTGCGATGGAATTGCCCGCTCCCGACTCACTTGATGATGAAACACTCTCTCAGGTTCTCAAACAGACCATTGGCCGGCTCTATTCTCAAAAGGTAGTGCTTCGATTCACAGACCACCTTTCGGACCGCGAACTGTACATGATCGTCTATCGTGACATCCTGCACTGTTGTGAGAAGAAGGTTGAGTTGCCCGGCAAGTTCCTGGAGTGGCGCTGCATTGAGGATAACGAGACCTGGTTGCGTTTTTACGCAGATGCGATTGAGCGACGTCGCTTTCAGGAAGAGCACGAGGTGGACTTGCCGGCTTCCGAAACGCCGCGTTATCAACGCAATCTTCCTGGTTGATCCCTAAGGTTGTGGGATCGATTTCTGGCATGATGTTTTCTTCAACCGTCGTGTCTTGTGTCCAATGAGGACCCCACATCAGGTCCTTACGGCGACGCATCACATGCGGCATTGCAGCCTTTGCGGGGTCTTCTGATTCATTCGGCAAGCGGACTTCACGCCCGCTATCGACCTCGGCCTTGCAAGACTCACTTGCTGGTGAATGTGGGTCAAAACCTGGTTTGGCCACCCTCACGAATTCCCTGCCGTTGAAAACGACGTAAATCGTGTTCGTCTCAATCCCCAGTGAGACCGGAACGATCGCGTCCGGCTCTCGAGCCGTCTTCATGGAAGAACGCTCAAGATCTGATTTGGTATTCAGCGATCCGCCCGCAACTTCGACTGACCTCAACCACAGGCCATACTGCTGCTGGGATGAATGGCAGGTACAGCAACGAAAGCTTTGCTGGGCGTCGGATTCAATCGGGGTGAAGTGGTTTCCCAATCCCCGCTCAGGCTGATTGTGAATCTGCTCGGCAGACTTGGGCTGACCAGCAGGTTTGCCCAGAAATCCAAATTCCTCTGGCCAATGCTTCGATCGCCCGATCACGATCATCAGTGAAACGGCAGACTGAGCAAGAGCGACCTGGTCAAGCAGATGCCCAGCTGACGCTATAAAAAGAGGCTCGCTGAGATAGGTCAAGTCAGGTAGTGGGCAAACAATCTGATCCTCACGTGGCTCGTCATCAGCCACCGGGCAGGGACCCGGCTCCCACTCGCCAAGCTCCCATCCACCCTTTTCCTGGCGATCACAAGCACTGGCGAGTTCGTCGAGCAAGCCACACGCATCCTCCAGATCGCTCAACATATCCTCGCTCGTGCGAACCTTGGGGAGTTCATCCCCATCCATCCACCGCCACGCTGCAGAGTCATCAGGCTGGTCAAAACTGGAAGTCATCGAACGTTCATCGGATCAAAGGCAAATCAGCAGTAAACCGGAACAAGCGGCTTGTTGCTGAAGCATGGGTTACTCTGATCGAGTGGGTGACGATAATTGTTCCAGTTTCACGGCTTCTGCGGCAGGGTCGCAACCGTTTGTAGGGATTATGCGGAAAGCGATGGCAACAAGACCGCTAAAATCAGCCGACCTAGTCCTCTGTCGTGATGCTTCCCCACCAAGTGGGGTTTGGTTTCCAACCAGAATCGAGCATCCTGGCATGCGATTGTTCCAGTCGCTCCTTGTATTCGGTTTGAATGCGTCGAAATTTTTCCTCCGTCTTCGCGGGTGAATAACGGGGATCGGGCTCTGGATACCGCGCGTTGACCGATTCAAGCCAACCTCGCAACTGCTTCCACATGCGTGAGGTGCGCACAGGATGCGTCAGTGCAAGATCACTGGTTTCGGACGGATCAACACTTAAATCGTACAACTCATTTCGCCCATCTTCGTAATAGTGAATCAGTTTCCAGTCACCATCCCTGAATAGAGAGCTGGGCTCTCCGCCCTGATTGTCGTAATGCGGATAGTGCCAATACAGCGGTCGCCCGGCAATTGACTGACCCTCGAGTAGAGGAACCAGTGAAACACCATCGATGTGTTGTTGAGGCCTTGGTGCTAACCCACACAATTCAAGAATGGTTGGATAGAAATCGGCGCCTGTCACAGGTACGTCACAAGTGGTCTCAGGCTGCGTGAGTGCTGGATAGCGGATGTAGAATGGTTCGCGAATCCCGCCTTCCCATTGCCGGCCTTTGCCACCTCGCAGCGGCAGATTACTCGTAGCGTACGCATCGCCCGAAGAAACACCACCATTGTCACTTGTAAAGATCACAATCGTCGACTCATCAAGACCAGTTTCCTCGAGCGCATCGAGCACCTCACCAACAGCCAGGTCCGTGGTCTCAACCATTCCCGCATAGACGGGATGATCCTGAATCTGACGAACGGGTAAGGTGCGGTCCACTTTGAATCGATTCGTGACCGCGGGCCTTTGAGCTGCCAAGGCTTGGTACTTGGCCCACAAATCGGGAGTTGTCTGCACGGGAGCGTGAACACTGTAAAACGATAACATCGCAAAAAACGGACGCTTACGATTCTCTCGAATGAACTCAGCTGTTTCCCGCCCCAGTCGCATGGTCAGCGATTCACCTGCGGGGCCATCTTTCATTTGTGGATTTCGATACGGAGAAAAGAATCCTCCGGGCGGGCTACCACGATGATGTCCACCGATATTGATGTCATACCCATGATCTGTGGGTAACGATCCCTCGCCACCCAAGTGCCACTTCCCTGCAAAGAAGGTACGGTAACCCGCCTCCTTCATCGCCTCGGCAATTGTAATATCCTCAGAAGGCAATGCTCTCACATACTCAGCAGGCAAGAGGCGATCTTCACGTTTCCACTGCATGCCTGCTCGGGCACCAATCCAGTTGGTAACGCCATGACGTGCGGTGAACTGGCCAAGTTGAATACTCGCGCGTGAGGGACTGCACACTCGACAGGTCGCGTAGCCCTGCGTAAAACGCATTCCTCCGCGAGCCAATTTGTCGATATTGGGGCTCTGATAAAACGAACTGCCCTCAACTGACAAATCATGCAGTCCCATGTCATCCACAAGTACCAGCACCACGTTAGGGCGCTCAACTTCATCAGCATGCACCCTGAACATCATGGCCAACGCACACAACAACAGTATCAAACGCATGAAGCACCTATCACAAGAAAACAGGAAACGAATTGACCTTGGGACCGCAAAGTTTTAACCAGCCCACCACACTCAGCCCACCACACTCAAGCTTTGCTGAAAACGCGTGCAAGGCTCACGGACCCCATGCCACCAGTTTAACTCTTACTGACCGTTTCATTAGGACATGAACGCCAAAATTGCGTCCACACTGGTCAGGAATTCAAACGCTTGTTTCTTAAAACCATTTCCTGAAGGTGTGAAACGGCCAGACTGGCCGCATCGTTTTCGTTTTTCCTGATCCCAACATTGGCGTCCTCTGCCCGAGGCTGTTGAGGATCATTGAGCATTTGGTCGAGCGTCTTGGCAAGATGTCGGTCATTTCGCAACCAACGTCCACACCCCAACTTTTCTATCCGGCTTGCATTATCAAATTGATCAAACGCCATGGGGCGTATGAGTTGCGGAATCCCGGCAGCCAAGGCCTGCGAAGTGGTACCGATTCCACCATGATGAACAATCGCGGAGCAATGTGGCAGCAGGCGACTGAACGACACATAGGGCATCGGCTTCACCGTATCGGGCAGCGTAGACGGAAAGTTTTCCGGAAAAGTCGACATCAGCAATCCGGGGCGGTTCAATTCCACACACGCTTGGGCTGCAGCCTCAAAAAACGAGCGGCAGTGATGGTGTGCGGTCCCGGAGGTGAAGACAATTGGGTGATCCTCTGGCGGCGAGAATTGCTCGGCACTGTTGTCTTGCAGTGGGAATCCACAATGCTGCAACTGCGGTAGAAACTCTTTGGTTGCCGGCGCGAACCATTCTGGATACATCGCGAGAATCAAGTCAGGAGAATGCCACCATTGATGCAACGGTCTCCGCACCGCGTTGAGACCAAATTCGGAACGCATCCGATTGATTGGCCGCCGGATCGCGGGATCAACAGCCAGCGTGTCGATCAGCCAATATGTAGCCCGCATCAGCCAGGTCGGGCGTGACATTTCGAACCACCAGCCAGAGAGTCTGGGTGGATCCTGCATGGTCCGTAGAATCACAGGTTGCAAATGCACGCTGGCTAGCGGCGTGGCGGGATGGGCATCACGAAAGATCCGTGAGGCAAGATCAAGAGGATGTGAAACGAGGATCGTGTCTCCAGGGACATGATACCGCTGAATCACTTCCCGCTGACGTTCCAGAAACTCGGAGACCACTGTCCGAAACACCTGCAATGGACCGCGAATCGGTTTCCACACATGGGGATCCCCCAATGCCTCCGTAAACTCTTGGTGGGCGATCACTACTTCAACTTCAAGCCCTGCTTGGACAGCAATCTCCGCATAGGGTTCAGCCAGGGAGATAACCACCTGATGCCCCGTTTCTTGCAACCGTCGACCAATTGCGATCATGGGGTTCACATCGCCACGCGAACCAGGTGCCGAAAGGATTGCTCGCAAGACTAACGCTCGATCTCGTATTCGGTGATTTTACGGTAAGCGGTGGCACGACTGACCCCAAGCAATCTGGCAGCTTCAGGAACATTTCCACCGGTTCGCCGCAGTGCCTTGAGAATCAGACGTTGCTCCCACTCATCAATACGCAACGTATCAAGCCGACTGATCCCGGCATCGCGAAGCCCGAGATCATCCACTTCGATATTCGGCTCATCGGCCATGACCACAGCGCTGTCAATGACATTTCTGAGTTGCCTCACATTGCCCGGCCAGGCGTATTGCTGCAAATGTTCGCGTGCTGCCTGAGACAGCCCAAGCGTGGCACGACCATGTTGCATGGAAAAGTGGTCAAGGAAATGGTCGATCAATAAAGCGATATCACCATCACGCTCACGCAAGGGCGGAACATAAAGTTCGAAAACACTCAGCCGATAAAACAAGTCTTCGCGAAATTTGCGTTCTCTGACAAACTCTGCAAGATCACGATTTGTGGCTGCAATCACACGAACATCGACCAAAACCTCCTCGCTTGCTCCCACCGGGAGAAATGGATGGCCCTCCAGAATTCGCAACAACTTCGCCTGCCCTTCGAGCGTTAGTTCTCCAATCTCGTCAAGAAACAGTGTTCCTGTATGCGACTGCTGGAACCAACCCACGTGATCGTTGTCGGCACCCGTAAATGCGCCCTTACGGTGCCCAAACAACTGGCTCTCGATTAACTCGCTTGGAATCGCTGCACAGTTGACCGTCAGCATGGGTCGCTGTGCACGCGGGCTGGAGCGATGAACGGCACGTGCGACGAGCTCTTTGCCTGCCCCGCTTTCACCTCGAATCAGGACAGAACCATTCGCATTACCAACCCTGCCTATCTTGGCTTTCAATTTTCCCATACTCGAGCTATTCCCGATCAACTCATCCGTATCGGCGTTGCGATCTGCGATACTTTTCTTCTCAGCCAATAACGAATCGTGTTGAAAGGCTCGCCCCAACCCAACTGCCAACAAACGACCTGCTGCCACCGCAAGTTCAAAATGCGCGGGCTCAAAAGTTGGCTGTTCGCGATACAGATGCAGAACCCCTAGATTGTTCCCGCCGTTTTCCAGCGGCACATAAATGACATCCGACCACGCTTCTTCTTCTGCCACGCTGGGATTTCCACGCCGGGCATCCTCATTGATCCAAATCGCCTCACCATCTCTGAGCACACGTCGAACCAATCCTTTACTCAGACTAATTGAATCAGCACAGTCGGCAGGCTGAACACGCTGAGGCTTCATTCGTCCATCGCCTGTGTCGAACGATAGCCCCACAACATCCGAAGCGGTGCGGTCTTTCAGCAATTCGATCACCGTGTCAATGATCCCGTCGGGACTCTCATTCTTCAACAAATTCAGACTGAGCGTGTAGAGGTCAATCAAATGCCCCGCAGCAGCAACGTCTGCGATCGGATCATCAAGCTCCAAACGCCAAGTCCCCGTGGCATGCACTTCCTTGATTTGAGTCTCAGTTGCCCGTCCCTCCTCGATTTGTGCCAAATCCGGTTCAACCAACTGCATGTCGGTACTTCCGACGGTCACAACGCTCTTGTCCAACAATCGAGCGTGATCCGTTTTCTGGCCGTTCACATGGGTTCCGTTACGACTACTGGTATCACGAAGATGCCAATTCCCATCCTCGAAAAACACCACAGCGTGAAATCTGGAGCTGACCGGATCAGTCAGCATGATGTCGCAATTCGAACCCCGTCCAATGTGCAGCGGACGCGCAGGATCTAAAGGAAACTGTTTTCCCTTTTCGGGTCCGCTACGTACTGAAAGATAAGCCACCATGGTTGATTCAGATCCAGAGTTATCAGCTCAAACAAAAAGTCACACTGCCAAACAGTCACGCCGCCAAACAGTCACGCCGCCGATCACGACAGCTGCGGAGACCGTGCAAACCGCATCGCCAAGGGCATTCCATCCTGCTCGCTTTGGATAGATTGAACTCTCGACGCGTTGCAAGCACATGCCAGAGGCAAGAAAAAGCCGTAAGCCCATACCGAAAAACAACTTACGAACAAAACTGGGCATCAGAACAAAGCAACGCCTGTCACGACAACCAGCCTCCTGTCTCATTTTAAAACGCGATCTCCCCTGATGCGATCCCAGATGAGCAAAATATTGTCTGTCTGAGCTTATTTGCCTCCCCCAATCGGACCAGACTGGGCAAGCTGCAGCCAGATCACCCTGCGACCTTCACGAGTCAGCTTGTTCGGGGGGCACAATCGCATCGATTCTGCCCCTCTCGCCACACCCTCAGCACTTGAACGAGGCGGTAATACCAATTTATCGAGGACGCCATCACTAGCCGGGGGGGAATCATGAACAAAAGCTCAAACCGAAGGATGCCAAGGCGTGGAGGCTCGCCTAAAAAGTCGTGCGAACTCAAAATACCGGTCACCACTGGCGACAAACCCCACTGCCGACAAACCACATGCCAAAGACTCACAACGCCAACCAGAAAATCGAAACGGTCCTTGGGTAAGGTTCCTCTGAGAACGTGAAATCGAAGAGCGTTTATGCTAAAATGGGGGAGGTTGTGACAGCAGTGAACGATTCGTCCTTCACTGACAAGTACGACACTCTCCTTACGAAGCCCACCCCGATCCTGTGAAGCTTGAATCTTGGATGATTTAATGCGTTTTCATTTCATCATGCTCGCTGCAATCAACTTGATGCTTGGCAGCACATTGCATGCCGAGTTGCCTGATGCCCGGATGCTTGCAAATCAGATCGACACCCTGATCAATCAGCGTCTGAAGTCGGACGGAGTTTCCGCCGCACCCAGCGTCACAGATCAAGAGTTCCTGCGACGGGTAACACTTGATCTGGCCGGCCGCATTCCTACCGCCGCTGAACGCAGCAGTTTTCTGGAGCTCGATGGAGCTGACCAGCAGGCCCGTCGCGAACACCTTGTCGAGCAGTTGCTCGCTTCGCCAGACTACGCCTACCACACCCGCAACCAGCTCGACATTCTGCTGCTGCTTCGACAAGGACACGATCCTAAGTGGCGTGAATATCTGCTGGAAGCGACCAGTGAAAATCGCGGATGGGACAGGATTTTCCGAGAGATTTTTCAACCTGAAGACACTCTCAGTAGTGATGTACGTCCCGTCACCTACGTGATCAAGCAATTGAACGATCTTGATGCATTGACCAACAATGCGAGTATCAAATGGCTGGGAGTGAATATTGCCTGCGCCAAGTGCCATGACCACCCATTGGTGGATGATTGGACACAAAACCATTACTACGGAATGACCTCTTTTTTCAAACGGACATTTCGAACGAAGCAGGGTTTTCTGAGCGAGCGTTTTGAGGGACTGCCCAAGTACACGGACATTTATGGCGATGAGCAACAACCAGGCCTGATGTTTTTGACCGGTGAAAAAGTCGACGTACCAACGTTGGAACTGGAAGAAGCCGCGTTGAAGAAACTTCAGGAAGCGATCAAGAACTCTGAAAAGAACGACAAGTCAGACCCACCTCCACGTCCGGAGTTCCGTCCCCGCACCAAGTTTGTCGAACTCGCCTTGGGCGACCAGGAAAATCGCTTCTTCGCCAAGAATCTTGTCAATCGAATCTGGGCCCGTCTGCTGGGGCGTGGACTGGTGCATCCTCTGGATCAAATGCACTCTCAAAACCCGGCCAGCCATCCCGAGTTACTGACCGAACTGGCACAGTACGTCGAGGCATCTGGTTACGACATCAAACGTTTGACCCAAGCCATTGTGCTGACAAGCGTATATGCACGCAGCGTGAATTCGTCCGCCGAATCGGGATTGGTCCCACCGGATCTTTTCGCAGTCGCCAATCCCCGCCCACTCGCACCACGACAACTTTCTCTGTCACTTCGGGTCGCGGGCCGTAGTCCCGAAAAACTTTTGGGACGCATGGACACCCAATCGTGGAGTGAAGAACGTGAAAAGCTTGAGAAAGCTTCGGAGGGAATCGCGAAGCAGCTATTGATACCCAATGAAGGATTTCAGATCCCTGTCACGGAAGCTCTCTGGTTCAGCAATAACTTGTCGCTGCAAAACGACCTGCTCAGCGGTTCAAACGACCGACTGGTGGGCTACTTGAAACAAACCGAATCGGACGACAAGGCCATTGTCGCAGCATTCATATCCGTCCTCAGTCGCACTCCCGCTGACGAGGAAAAAGCCGCCATCCAACAATACCTTGCCGCTCGTAGTGACCGTCGTGAAGAGGCGCTTCAACAGATGGTCTGGGCGTTGATGGCTACATCTGAATTTCGTTTCAACCATTAGGTAATGACGTGATGAATCTGTTCAACCGAAGATCGATGCTCAAAGCGGCAGGAACCAGCGCTGCGGCATCCAACATGGCCGCTGTCGACATTTTGTCACAACCCGCCATGGCGGATGAACTGGCGCGCAACGGAAAAAATGTCATTCTGCTGTGGCTTGCCGGCGGTGCGAGCCAATTGGAGACATGGGATCCCAAGCCCGGTCGCCCCACCGGAGGCCCTTTTGCCAAAATCCAAACCTCAATCGCAGGAGTAGAAATTTCAGAATTGCTCCCCAAGATGAGTACAAGACTGGATGAAACCGCAATCATTCGTTCACTGAACACGAAAATCGCAGACCACGGCCAGGGTTACTTCCTGATGGACCGTGGGCGTCGGCCCGAACCAGGGATTGAGTACCCACACCTGGGTGCAATTCTGGCTCATGAACTTGGACAAATCGACAGCAGCGTCCCCGATTATGTGTCGATGTACACATCGACCGAAGGGCGACGTCAGGGTTCCGCCGGCTTCCTCGGTGCAAGATATAACCCGATGTTTCTTACCGACAAAATGATTCCAGAAGATATGCAGCTACCCGACTCTATCAGCGATACAGATCACCGCGAAAGATCAGAGTTGCGGCGTGTGCTTTCCAAAGGCTTTGCGAAAAAAACAAATCACGCGGGGATCAACAGTCATGAAAATGCATACGAACGGGTGAGAGGCCTGATGGCGAGTGACCACCTTTTCGATGTCCAACGGGAACCCGAATCGATGCGTGACGCCTATGGCCCAACACAATTTGGCCAGCAATGTCTGGTAGCACGCCGACTGGTCGAAGCTGGTGTGCCCTTTGTAAAAGTGGCTCGGGCTTGGTGGGACAGTCACGGACAGAACTTTGAAACCCACCGGGAATTGTGCGCGGATCTGGATCATTGCATGAGCGCTCTGCTGGATGATCTGAAACAGCGTGGGCTACTCGATACAACTCTGGTCATCACTCTGGGAGAATTTGGCCGAACCCCCAAGATCAATGGAAGTCTGGGACGTGATCATTTCGCCAATGCATGGAGTTGCACCTTGAGCGGGTGTGGGATTCGTGGTGGAACGGTCTTTGGAAAAACCGATCCTGATGGCCAAACGGTCGTTGATGGTGAGATGAACGCAGGTGATCTGTTCGCAACCATCTTTTCGGCTCTGGGAATTTCGCCGCATAAAGAATACATGGTTGGTAGTCGTCCGATTCCAATCGCAGATTTTGGCAGCGAGCCCTGTAGCGAGGTGTTGGCATGATCCCTGCATCGCTCAAGAAAACGAATGAGTGGAAAACCACCGACATTGTATTTTGCGTCCAACACGCCACCGAATTGCAGCGGGTCTGGTGCGCAGGTTCAGACTTCAACGTCTATCAGTACGATGTATCTGCAGAAAAGCCTGAACGCCAACTTTTCGAAGGTGACGGTCACACAAGCTACGTTACGGGTATGGTGCGGCGAGACAATACGTTGATCACATGCGGCTATGACGGGCAACTTTGCTGGTGGAATATTGATGAACACCGCTTGATTCGTAAAGTCTCTGCCCACGACCGCTGGGGCCGAGCAATCACTGCTTCACCTGATCAATCGAGACTTTACACGGTCGCTGACGACATGCTTTGTAAAGTCTGGGATGCAGAATCCGGTGAACTGCTCGAAACACTACAGGCACACGCGGCGCAAACGCCTCACCATTATCCGTCCATGCTGTACGCCGTCACGGCGTCACCAGATGGAAAATGGCTGGCCACAGGTGACCGCATCGGACGCACCGTAATTTGGAACGCACAGTCATTTGAGCAAGTTAGCGAACTAGAAACGCCTGTCATGTACACATGGGACCCACGCGCGCGGCGACACAGCATTGGCGGAATACGATCGTTGGCATTCTCGCCCGATAGCCAGGAACTCGCGATTGGCGGGATCGGGAAAATTGGAAACATTGATCACCTGGGTGGTCCCGCTCGCCTCGAAGTTTTCAACTGGCGAGATGCAACTCAACGACTTGAGCTTGAGGACAATAAAAAGAAAGGCCTGATTGAGCAGATCATCTGGTCACCGGAAAAAGAGTGGATCTTGACAGCAGGTGGAGATAACAACGGATTCCTGACCTTCTACAACGCTGAAACGGGAGACTTACTACATCAAGATGGGCAGAACGGTCACATTCATGCGTTATCGGTTGGCCCAAAATTCGACGAATTTTTCGTCGCCGCGCATGAAAAGCTTACCCGCTGGACAATGCAGGTTGCCTCTCCAAAACCTGACGCCCCTGATCCCAACGAGACAACGGAAAATCAAGAAAAAGCGGACAAGCAATGACTCAGTTGCCCGAACAAAACACTCGACCGTCAAAACACCAGCGTGACAGATACATTTGATCGAAGATTGCCGCAACAACGCGTGAATCTCCGCACCGGGGCAAGCAGAATTTGACACTTGGCATTCGGAACTTGATTCTGTTCCGCCGTTGAAACAAGTCAATCAGAGACGCGGCAAAGAGCAACTTGTCGCGTCCCCTCAAACCAACTACTCGATTACATAAAAGGTGATATTCATGAACTTAAGAATTTTATTGATTGCAACCGCAACACTCAGCGTTGCCTCGGCAACGGCGGCAGACAAGCAAGCGTCGGAAAAGGGAAATCCAACCAGACTATTCAACGAAAAAAACCTCGAAGGTTGGACACAACGCAACGGAACAGCGACGTACCGCGTCGAGGATAAAGCCATTGTGGGAAAGACAAGCGAAGGAAGCCCCAACTCTTTCCTGTGTACCGAGAAACTGTACGGTGATTTCATACTGGAGTTTGAGGTCAAGGTGGATCGCGCATTGAACTCTGGTGTTCAAATTCGTTCGCAAAGCAAAGGTGGAACCCCCGACGGTCGCGTGAACGGCCCCCAGGTTGAAATTTCCAATGACAAAATGGCGGGATACGTCTACGGCGAAGCTGCAGGTGGCTGGATGACCCCTGATGCAGATCGCACACCTCACGACACGTTCCAGGACGGCAAGTGGAACTCGTATCGAGTGGTCGCCAAAGGTCCGAGCATCAAAACGTGGATCAACGGCAAGCAGATTTCTGATCTGGTGCATGAGGAACGCTACAAGACACATCCCCGGGGGTTCATCGGACTTCAGGTTCATGGCATTGGCCGTGGACAAGGTCCGTACGAAGTCCGCTGGCGCAACCTGCATTTAGAGGAATCAGATCAGAATTAGGCATTTTCCCGGAGATTTGCAAGAGCCTGCTGAGTGATGGTGCCGGGGCGACTCGTTGCGATGTTGAATCCAAATCGGGACAGGACCCCGTGCCACAAACTGTTTATACTAGGGCAAAGCGAACGCGAGGCCCGATGACTCAGTGACCCCCGACGTACATTCAATGGTTCAATTCGCAGCGCGCGGTCTGAACTCGGTGCGACTAGCGATCCCTGTTCCGTCTTCCTTCCCTGTTCCGTCTTCCCTGTCCTGCAAGCCGAGAAACTGCTTGGCACCAGTTCGCAGCGGATACATTCACCCGAATCCTCACTTGCCTGCGGAGACTTTTTCCCAGGTGAACCAACCCTATCGATCCACTCAAATGAAGAAGGCTCTGAATATGCGATTGCTCGCGTTGTGCTTGTTCGCGGTTGGCTCTGTCCTGCCTGCTGTTGTCGTCACCGCTGATGATGACGGATATGTCTCACTGTTTGATGGAAAGACACTCAAGGGCTGGGATGGAAACCCTGAGTTCTGGAGCGTTCAGGACGGAGCGATCACGGGGAAAACCACCAAGGCGAATCCTACCAAGGGGAATACGTTTCTCGTCTACCGCGGTGGAGAATTCAAAAACTTTGAACTCAAGTTTGAATACAAAATCATTGGTGGAAATTCGGGTGTCCAGTACCGCAGCTTTGAACCCGATGCCGACAAGCAGAAATGGGTGGTAGGAGGATACCAGGCCGACTTGGAAGCTGGAAACACCTTCTCTGGAATTCTCTATGGCGAACGTTTCCGAGGGATGCTTGCCAACCGTGGACAGAAAACTGAATTGGTACGCGAAGATGGAAAGTTCAAATCAAAAGTAGTCGGGTCCGTGGGTGATTCTGCTGAGATTCAGTCAAAGATCAGGAAGGAAGACTGGAACGAGTACACAGTGTTAGCAGACGATTTTCACTTTGTCCATAAAATCAATGGGGTGACCACAGCTGACTGCACTGACAAGGACGAACAACAACGTCGTGAATCAGGAATCATTGCCCTGCAACTACATGCCGGGCCACCCATGTTGGTCCAATTCCGAAATATCCGCATCAAGAATCTCGATCAAGCTGATGGTGCAGCCGACAAAACGTCCGCGAGGAGCGGCGACAAAAAGAAGATTGTCTTTGTCTCAGGTCGCCCCAGCCATGGTTACGGTTCACACGAACATTATGCGGGTTGCCGATTACTTGCCAGCTCGCTGTCTGAGGCGATGCCGGATTATGAGGTCGAGGTGATCAAACATGGCTGGCCAGAAGAGGGCATCAAGGCCTTGCAAGGTGCCGACACAGTCATCGTGTACTGCGATGGCGGCGGACGTCATTTACTCAATCCTCATGTAGAAGAGTTTGACCCGTTGATGAAAGAGGGCGCCGGACTTGTCTGCATTCATTATGGGGTTGAAACTCCCAAAGGTGAAACGGGTAACGCGTTCCTCGACTGGATGGGCGGTTACTTTGAAACCAACTGGTCAGTGAACCCTCATTGGGATGCAAAATTTGAATCGTTTCCGGACCACCCAATTTCCAATGGTGTGAAACCATTTACCATCAACGATGAGTGGTACTTCCATATGCGATTCCGGGACAAGATGCAGGGAGTGACCCCCATCCTGTCGGCTCACCCCCCAGAAGAAACAATGCGTCGCCCCGACGGAGCACACAGTGGAAATCCTGCGGTTCGCAAGGCGGTCGCCAATGGCGAAATCCAACACGTGGGTTGGGCATCAGAACGTGATGGCGGCGGCCGCGGCTTTGGATTCACAGGAGGACACTTCCACCGCAACTGGGCTGATGAGAACTTTCGCAAAGTAGTACTCAACGCGATTGTCTGGACAGCTCACGGTAATGTTCCTGACGCAGGCGTCACGACCGCAAATCCAACGGAAGAGGACTTGGAAGAGAACCAGGATGAGCCGAAATCAGGTGCCAAGAAGAAGAAACCGGGACGTAAAATCAAATCTGCCTTGCTGGCCCCGGCAAAATCGGGCAACACGATTGCGGCCAAACCGATTTTCAAGAGTGGCGTGATCACACCCAAAACCAAAGGAAAAAGCGTTGCAATTGACGCGCAACTCGGTAGTGCAAAAGAGCTGTTCCTGGTCGTCAACGATGGTGGCAACGGCTACGGGTGTGACTGGGCTGACTGGGGCGAACCTCGCCTCACCGGCCCCAACGGTGAAAAGAAACTGACTGATCTGAAATGGAAATCTGCCAGTAGCGGATTCGGCCAACCGCGTATCAACATGAACTGCGGAGGCCAGCCGATGCGAATCGACGGCCAAGAAGTCGCTTACGGCATTGGGACGCATGCCAATTCCGTAATCGCTTTCGACATCCCGCCAGGCTATACACACTTCAAAGCCATTGGCGGGCTTGATAACGGTGGAACGAATCAAGGAACCTGCGGAGATGGCAGCAGCGTGCAATTCGTGGTGTATACCCAAAAACCGCCCACTCAAAGCGGATCAACAGGCGGTGCTTCGCGGGAGGTTGCCGCTGCACTGGACGGACTGGAAGTGGGAACAGAACTTGCAGCTAGTCTCTTTGCTGCAGAACCACAATTGCTGAGTCCGGCCAACATCGACATTGACCATCGCGGACGAGTCTGGGTCTGTGAGATCGTCAATTACCGCCGACACAATGGCAAGCGTCCCGAGGGCGACCGCATTCTGATTCTCGAAGACACCAATGGCGACGGGATGGTCGATAGCGAAAAAGTTTATTACCAGGGTCGCGACATCGACTCACCACACGGCGTGTGCGTGCTTGGCAACAAGGTGATCGTTTCTGCGGGCGATAAAGTCCAAGTCTTTACTGATACCAACGGTGATGACAAACCTGATCAACAGGAAGTTCTTTTCAGTGGGATCAGTGGATCGCAGCACGACCACGGAATCCATGCATTCACCTTCGGACCAGATGGAAAACTGTACTTCAACTTTGGCAACGCAGGCCGTCAGATCAAAGATAAAGATGGCAAGCCCATCGTCGATGTCGCAGGCAACGTCGTAGCGGCCACTCGCCAACCGTATCAGGAAGGAATGGTTTTCCGCTGCAACCTTGATGGCAGTGAATTTGAAACTCTCGGATGGAATTTCCGTAACAATTGGATGGTGACCGTCGATTCCTACGGAAGCATCTGGCAATCCGACAACGACGATGACGGCAACCGCGGTGTTCGCATCAACTATGTCATGGAATTTGGCAACTACGGCTACAAAGACGAAAAGACCGGAGCGGGCTGGAAAGCCAAGCGGACAGGAATGCGTGACAGTATCCCCGAACGGCACTGGCACCTCAGCGATCCAGGGGTCGTGCCCAATTTGCTTCAGACCGGGGCGGGTTCACCAACTGGGATCACGGTCTACGAAGGCAATCTGTTGCCAATGTTTCGCGGCCATGTGGTTCATTGTGACGCGGGCCCCAACGTCTGCCGAGCCTATATGATCTCGAATGACCAGGCTGGGTACAAAGCAAAAATACGAGACATCCTGACAGGCACTCAGGACAAATGGTTCCGGCCTTCTGACGTCAAAGTCGCCCCTGATGGATCGCTCATCGTTGCAGACTGGTACGACCCGGGTGTTGGTGGACACGGCATGGGAGACCTCGATCGCGGACGCTTGTTCCGAATTCTGCCCGGCAAACATACTGGCGATTACAAAGTTCCCAAGTTCGACTTTGATTCCATCGACGGCTGTATCGAAGCACTGAAAAATGCGAATTACGCAGTACGCTACATGGCATGGCAAGCACTGCACCAAAACGGCACTGCTGCCGAAGCCGCACTCGAAAAACTTGCGGCGTCGAACAATCCGATCTACCAGGCAAGAGCGTTGTGGCTGCTGGGTAAAATTCAAGGTAGGGGTCTCACGACGGTCAAGCAGGCCCTCGCAAGTAAGAACCCAAACATCCGGATCGTTGGTATCCGTCTCGCTCGCCAACTGAAACTGGCAGGTGATCCGGAAATGAAACTCGACATCCTCAACTATGTTGCCACGCTTGCCGACGACCCCTCACCTCAGGTAAGACGTGAACTTGCCGTTGCCTTGCGTCACAGCAAGTCGCCACAAGCCGCTCACGTCTGGGCCCAATTGGCCCTTCAGCATGATGGAAACGATCGGTGGTACCTGGAAGCACTGGGTATCGGATCTGACAACAATGCTGACGCCTGCTTTGCTGCTTGGCTTGAACAAGTCGGCGATGACTGGAACACAGCAGCAGGACAGGACATTGTGTGGCGGAGCAGGGCAGATGCTGCAGCAGACTATCTTGTCAAAGCATTGCAGCAACCCAAGGTGACCGAGGCACAACAAAACCGACTCATGCGAGCCTTTGATTTTCACAGCGGTGATCGTAAAGATGCAGCTCTGAAAAGCTTGCTGGGTCTGTGATCTGGCGGCACAGTTTGATTGCCCCACCTCCGGTTTGCGAAGCACCAGTTTCGACTGGTGCCTTCGCAACACCAAATTACTCCTCGAAATGAATCCGCACGTGGCTGCTCCCATGCGATTGACAACGCTAACCGTTTTTTGCATTTGCCTGCTAGCCACTGTGGTGCGTCCCAGCTGTTTGCTCGGCGACGAACCAGTCCAATTGACGGCAAAAGACAAACTTGTAGTCGAAACGGTTCTTCGCCTTCAGAACTTTGATCTCGAAAGTTCGCCTCCCGCAAAAGCTGCTGTCTTGCGATACCTGCGAGCCGAACCGGGAAGTGATCGCTACTTTGAACTGATTGAACGATTCAAACCAGCTGAGATAGCTGACTCGCTCATCGAGTACAGTCTTGGCAACGCATCCGATACTGGAGGCGTTCGAGGCGCGGAATTGCTTTTCGCGATGAACAAGGGAAAATCGCTGGCCGCCATCACAAAGTCAGAAAACGAGAACCAGGCTCAAGCAGCAGTCCAATTGATCGGGCACGCAGCTGGCAAACAAACCGTCTCAATCCTGTTGCCACTGTTGCACAGCAGTACTGCGACTGTTGCAGTACGTTCCGCTGCCGTCAAAGCTTTGGGAAAGCGTCTGGACGGACAACAACAGATCATGAAGTTGGTGACCGCTGGAGAGCTGGCGGACGAACTGAAGTTCGCGGCAGCCAATGCACTGCTCGGTTCGTCCAACGCCGAGGTTGCCACCAATGCCGCCAAGTACCTCGAGCTTCCAGCCACGGCTGACAGCCAACCACTGCCAGCCCTCGCTGAACTCGTCAAACGTAAAGGCGATCCACAAGCTGGCTTGAAAGTATTCCAAACCGTTGGTACCTGTAACAAATGCCACAAAGTCCAGGGCAAAGGGAAAGAGGTCGGCCCAGACCTCAGCGAGATCGGCAGCAAACTGTCGCGGGAGGCGATGTATGTCTCCATCCTCGACCCCAGTGCCGCCGTCAGTCACAACTTCGAAACCTATTCCATCCTGACACTCGATGGCTTGGCCGTCACCGGCCTCCTGATCAGCGAAACGGACAAGTCCGTAACGCTTCGTAACAGCGAAGGAATCGACAAGACCATCGATCAAGACGATATCGACATTTATAAGAAACAGAAGACATCATTAATGCCGCAGGATCTGCAAAAATTATTGACCGTCGACCAGTTGGTGAACCTCGTTGAGTACGCTTTAACGCTGAAGAAGACGGGCAACTGAAACGTAAAATAAACGAAACGCTCAAAACACCACCCAAAGTGGCAGTAATCCAGACCCGACCTGTCACGACATCCCAAACCGCTCTCCTGTCGTAATCAACGGCCATCAAGCCAAAAGCCAAGCCACCCCTGCAAAGGGATAGCCATACGATTAAAATGATCGCGGGCGGGCAACACGGAACTGGGCTTGCGACTTGTACGTCACTGGCCACACGCCACATCCCACCCCAGAAAATGCACCCTTGATGCCCAAAGAGGCTTGTTCATGGTGAGCCCGCGACTTGCCTTGAAGCAAGGTTTTGCGGCCCCGTCATGATTTTTATTGCGTCAAGGACTGAGTATGGACGAAAATGGTTAATACTCGAGAACCTTGGTAATATGACAACATTTCACCAGTAATTGTGACTGACACGGAAGCATGAAAATGAGTAATCACACCCGACGTTCGGTACTGCGTGGGCTTGGCGTCTCAATGGCTTTACCATGGTTTGAATCGCTAGCGTGCCGCGATTCATCGGGCACAGGCACCGCCCGTGCGTCGAGTCGTTCGAATACTTCGCCTCAACGCATGGCATTCATTTTCGTTCCTAACGGTATTCATCTGCCTGACTGGACACCGAAGAATGTGGGGTACGGCTACGATCTCCCCAAGATTTTGCAACCACTGGCACCGGTTCAGGACGAGCTGATGGTACTCAGCGGTTTGACCCACGACAAAGGCCGAGCCAACGGGGATGGCGCGGGTGACCATGCCCGGAGTGCATCGGTCTTTCTCACTGGCGCGCAACCCCGCAAGACGGCCGGGCAGAACATCCGCTCCGGTGTTTCAGTCGATCAAATAGCGGCACAAACGGCCGGACATGCAACTCGTTTCGCTTCTCTGGAACTCGGCTGCGAAGCAGGCCGAAGTGCAGGGAACTGCGATAGCGGTTACAGCTGCGCTTATTCCTCGAATATCGCCTGGTCCTCAGCATCAACCCCCGTGGGTAAGGAAACGAACCCAAGGTCGGTGTTCGAACGTTTATTCAGCGAGACCAATGGAAGTGCGCGAGACAGAACGGCGGAACAACGTGAACGTTTGAAGATGAGCGTACTGGACTTCATTTCCGAGGACGCGCGTCTGCTTCAGAAGAGCATGGCGACTCAGGACAAGAGGAAACTGGACGAATTTCTCAATGGCGTCCGCGAGGTAGAACAGAGAATCGAACGCTCTTCAGAAGAAGACGAACAGGATGTCGACTTCGACTACCCACGCCCACCCAACACACCCCGTGACTATGGTGAACACTTGCGGCTGATGTGTGACATGATGGTGCTGGCGTTCCAAACCGACCGAACGCGAATTGCCAGCTGCATGTTTGCGGATGCGGGCAGCAACCGTAGCTATCGCAACATCAACGTATCAGATGGGCACCACGGGCTTTCGCACCATCGTGATGATCCTGCCAAACTCGAGAAGATCAGCAGAATCAATCAATTCCATGTTGCACAATTGGCGTACTTCCTCAAGAAACTCAAGGAGACACCGGACGGTACTTCGAACCTTCTCGACAACTCCATGATTTGCTACGGCAGCGCCATCAGTGATGGCAACCGACACAACAATGAAAATCTGCCAATCCTGCTGGCTGGAAAAGCTGGCGGTCGGATCGATTCCGGTCGTCACGTTCAGGTTGCTTCGGAGACCCCCATGTGCAATCTGTTCATGTCGATGCTGGATCGGTTTGGGACACCGGTCGATTTCGTTGGTGACAGTACCGGTCATCTATCGGAGTTGCAACTTTGACGCGTCGTACCGTGGGCCTGAATCGACCGAGGATTTCAGATCCCACCATCACAAGACTCGTCAGGACGGGAACATTACAGACTCAGCATGCGGTCGAAAGGTCATGCCTTCGCGTCCGACCGCGTTGGACCTTTTATTCGGCACTGCTTCTCATCTTCTGTGCAGCGCCAATCAACGCTCAATCCCAAGCACCGGCTGCCAAAAACAATTCTCTGCCAAATACAGATCGGACAGCCGCAGCAGAAAAACTGGCCATCGCGTTGGCAGATGTTGATCTGAAGAAGCGTCGCGATGCCGCTTATGAACTAGCCACCATGGGAACCTCCGCGCTGCCAGCTCTTGATGCTTTGATAGATCAACTCGATGATCGCGACGAGCAAGTGTGGTTTCAGTCAGTAACCGCGATTGCAAAAATTGGCCCCGCAGCTGAACAGGCAATCCAACCGCTCTGCGAGACGTTCACCGACAGAAGCGTACAGAAACGATACCGGGCTGCGTGGGCCGTTGGTCGGATTGGCTCAGCGGCCATTCCCGTCCTGCGTGATTGCCTGACCGATTCTTCCACGGCACAACGCGCTGGGGCAATCGAAGCGTTGGGTTGGATGAGTGATCATGCTGAAACAGCCGTTCAGTTGCTCGCACCAATGCTCAATGACGAGCGAGCGGAGATTAGACGCATGGCCGTCAGCTCTTTGGGCAGACTTGGTGCATCGAGCCACGCCGCACTGGAGCCAGCACTTTCGGACAAAGACTCACAGGTCAGATTCAATGCACTGCGGATCTTTGCTAAATCGGACACCTTGCCAGACAATGTCGCCAACGCAACGAAAACGCTTGCACAGGACACAGACCCGGCGGTGCGGGCCGCTGCGCTGATTGCACTGGGACGTGGTCTGGATGACCAGAGCCAGCTACTGGAATTGCTGCTCAAAGGTATTCAGGATGAACATCCCAACGTGCAAGGAGCTGCCGCCCACATCCTGCAAAATCTGGACGGCCAGATCGCACTGGCCCTGCCGGCTCTTACGAACCTGCTTCAAAGCAAACAGGCTCCCACCCGACTCGCAGCCGCCCGCGCACTGGGTGCGTTGGGTGAACGAGCCGCCGAATCAACCGACGCATTGATCAGTGCCCTGAGATCATCAGGCAGCGATTCCCAACAGGATGCCCTGGCTCCTTCGGTTGAGAAAGACGCACTGGCAAACGCGTTAATCCGTATTGGCGCACCGGCGGTGCCGGCTCTCCTGCGTGCCTCAAGCGTGTCAGACTCTGCCAGCACTCAGATTGCTCGTGCGCTGGCGGGCATCGCATCCAAAGCGAGTGCCCCAATAATCCAGGCCCTCCAAGCTGAATCCGAACAGACGCGGGCCGGTGCCGCAAATGCGATCGCAGCGATGACACCGATTCCCCAAGAAGCTTTTGAGCCATTGAACCAATGCCTCCGTGATCCCTCGACCCTTGTGCGTGCGGCGGCAATTTACGCTCTATCAAATCAACGCGAAGCTTCGAAAGAATGGCAGGAACAACTGTACGAGCTGGCAGCAGACCCCCAACCTGTGATTCGCACGGCAGCGGTCCAAGCACTCGACCGAATCGTCGATCCCGATACCGACCTCACACAGCTCGCAACCTGTCTGCAGGATGATGATGCGACCGTTCGCCTTGCAGTCGTTATCGCGTTTGGCCGTTCGGCAAACCGAGCCAGTTCGTCAATCGA
Organism: Planctomycetaceae bacterium; assembly: GCA_002862205.1. GTDB lineage: Bacteria > Planctomycetota > Planctomycetia > Pirellulales > Pirellulaceae > Rubripirellula. Next base: position 27,537 of record PKCN01000060.1, read on the forward strand.
TTCTTTGGTCAGAACGCAGGATGATGCGAATCCAGAGGTGCGAAAAGCCGGTGTCGAAGCGATTGCCAAGACAGACAATCGCACTGATAAAATCGTTGAGACGATCACGGTCCTGCTGAACGACCCAGACCCAAGGGTTCGCATTTCGGCAATCAACGCAGTGGGCACCATGCAACTCAGGACCGACCGGATCGCCGATGCGCTCACTAAATCGCTCAACAGCCGTGATGAAAATGTCTTGCTTGCTGCGTTACCTTCGCTGGCTGTGATCGGCTCTGGGTCGAAGATTCCCACAGCCAACGTTGCCAAGCTTCTGAAAGACAAACGCAGCAGTGTCCGATCAGCGGCTGTGAAATGCCTTGCCAAAGTCGAGGCAGATCAGAGCAAGACCATCCCCATTCTGATCACTGCACTTCAAGATTCAGACTGGACAGTGCGTGGTGATGCAGCTGCTGAACTTGGGGAATTTGGCTCAGCTGCCAAACAAGCGGTCCCCGCACTTTTCCGAATGCTCGCAAGCGAAGATGACACGGATGCCGCACGAGGCGCCTTGAGGGCAATCGATGACGCTGGCCCCGAATCGGTGCCTGTCTTGATCGAAGGCCTGAAATCAACGGATCGACGCCGACAGTTCTATGCAATTTTTCTGCTCGGAAAAATTGGCCCCAAAGCTTCGCAAGCACTGCCGGTCTTACGACAACTGCAAGAAGAATCCGACAGCAAACGGGGCAAAGAAGCCTACGCGCGGGCAATCAAACAGATTGAATCCCAACCGTGATCGGGAATCAAATCCCCGGCTTGAGAAACAGGTGCTGTCCACCCGAGAGTCAGGGTGAGGGGACGGCAGCCTTCGCGGCTTCTGGAGTCTTCTGCCGTTCACTCTGAGTGTCGTCGGGTCCACCGCTCGTGTCAGGTTGAGAGTTAGCACCTGCCGCGTCGCCACTCTCTGCAGCCCGACTGCCATCTGCAGCCCGACTGCCATCTGCAGCCCAGCGCACCCCATGCATCATCAGGCCATTGGGGCCGTTCAATTTTTCGGGATGGGGGCTGAAACAGATCACCCGCCCCTGCCCAAAAACAGACCTGATAATGGCATGAGTTCCCGCCATCGCCCCGGGCTGGGCACCTTTCTGAGAAACCTCCGAGTCATACCTCGCAAGCACCTCATAACCGGGTAAGCCTGGATCATTATCTGGAACGAGCAGCGGTCCCTGCCCGTAATAGACGTCGACCTCCACCGCATTGGTCTTGAGCACGCGTTGGCCTGGCGATGTCATTCCAAGAGCGACCGTTCCCTGCCCCCTCGCCCAATGTGAGCGATCCCAAACACGTGCATTGATCAAATCAAGCGACCAATCGTAGTGCGACGAAGCGAGGTAAGAACCTGCACAAATTCCGATATAGCCGCCACCCTCCCGAACAAACTCCTGTACCTCATTTCGCCCTTGGTCCTCAAGTTTCTTGGCTTGAAGGCTTCCCGAACCACCGGGCATCACAAGTGCATCAAAATCACGCAATCGGCCCCCGCGAATCTCGGCTGGTGAAATGCGTTGGCACTCAAACCCGTTCTCTGCGGTAAGAAATCGCATTAAATTTTTGGGACCGTTGGCCGACCCATCTGAATGATCATAGATGGCGATTCGAGCAACTTTGAACACCGGTGCACTCGGGCTCTTGAGCGTCAGGGCATTCTCTTTCATATCCAGCAATTCTTTCTTCATGGCATCCATCGCCAACGTGGTCAGCCGATGATGCAGCGCCGTCATTTCGTCCCGCGATGCTGCCTCTGTCCGCCAGCGTTCAACTTGCTTCGAAACCGCGGAAAAAATCTGATCCTCCACCGGCCACAGATCATTCCAGATACCCGGCAAATAGGCACTACGAACGCCATTACGTTGCTCGCTAAGGCACCATTCCCGCAGCGTGATTGCGATTTCACCCAACTCGGCACCCCGAGGATCCATCATCACCTCATCCACTTCATTGACGTTAACCCAGCAGGGAACAGCAATTGAGAATTTCGGATCTCCTAAAAGCGTCCACATGGTTGTGTTGACGGGATCCTCGCCCTCACGCACCCCGTGAAATACTGCAGCAGAAACGGTGGTGGTACGACTAATTGTGTTGTCCGTCAAAATGACCTCAGGAATTTCACCCTCCAGTCCATTCACGGTTCCCGCATGCGGTTTTCCTTTCAGCGTCGAAAGATCCCGGCTCATGTTTCGCAGAATGTAGGCAACATTGATTCCATTCTCCTGCAGTGGTTCCAAAAGCGTGCAAGCTTGTGCGAAACGATGGGAGGAATAGATGTCACCCAACTCACTTGGCTTGGGCGACGGTGGCAAACTTCTTGCTGTCGTCGCAAAGTTTGTCCGGATCAGATACCCGTGGGGTGCATCCTTGACATCATTCGCATCAAACATCGAGTGAGTCGAAGCACCAGCCTCGAACATTGCCGCACCACCATGCGCATCGATCACACCAAAGTTGGCATTGGTTTGTCGACCTTCTGCATCGGTTTTTTCTAACAACTTTCGGAAATCATCCACCGTGGTACAAGTCTGTAGCGCGAGCTTCATCAACCCGCCATTGCCCAGTCCTGTTTTCTTCGAACTTTTGTCACCTTCACTCTCATCACTGAGATCTTTGCTGAGAGAATTCTCGATACAGAAACCTGCCTCATTGGTCCCCATCCAGACCGACTTGCGACTGCCGGCATTGACCACAGCCAAGGCGCGATACTGGCCACTGTCAAGGAGAACAAGTTCGTTGTGACGGTACGAAGTATCCCGGTTCTTCCAAAGAATCGGCCTGCCATCATGCGTCACTTTTCCACTGATCACAGCTGTGGTGCACGCCCAAGTACTTTGCGAACAACTCA
>PKCN01000058.1 GCA_002862205.1 Planctomycetaceae bacterium
TTGCGTGAGGATGATATCCAGTGGGTCAAAGTCGCTTGCAGCAAAGTCCGTTCGTCCAGAGCAGATTGAGAATCATTAAATACTGCTCCGCCACATCGCTGTTTGTTTCCAAAAACAGGACACGAAAAACCACCTACATTCGCTTCCTTCGGCACCTGCCTGCGCAGAACCGCTCATGAAACTTGCCTTGTAATAGCGTTCGCAAACTTCATCTACACCGATGTTGCAAGGCCGGTGCTTATCCTCTGTCGAACTGGCATACGCTGCAAAATGTGGATGCACGATCCCATCACCATCTGATCCAAGCATCCTGTCCCTTCACCAACAGCCGTTGCAATCGGCATCCAGATTCTGACAACGGTATAACATGAAAATTACAGGCTTCGATGTTATTGATCTTCGAGTACCAACCTCGGATCAGCTATTGGGTTCGGATCCATTCCACAAAGAACCCGACTATTCTTCTGCGGTTCTTCAGCTGAACACCGACACATCTTTGCAAGGCATCTCGGTCGTATTCACGGTTGGTGCGGGCACAGACTGGATCTGCTATGGCATCAAAGATCTCTGCCAACTGGTGGTTGGGACAGAACTGGGGGAATTTGCTGACTCACCCTTCAAACTCTATCAACGCTTGATAGACCATCACCAACTCCGCTGGCTGCATGATGGCGTTTTCCGAATGGCGGCCGGTGCGGTTCTCAATGCGATGTGGGATCTGTGGGCGAAGCAGCAGAAAAAGCCACTTTGGAAATTACTGGTTGACCTCGATCCAGTCTTCATTGCTGATTGCATTGACTGGCGTAACATTGAAGATGCGTTGACGCGGGATGAAGCCATCGAAATCATGATGCAACAGCGGCATGCTATCGAAGAACGCCAGAACGAAATGTCAGAAGTCGGCCCCAAAGCGTACTGCACCGCCGGTTGGCTGGGCCTGAGTGATGAACAGATACTTGCGACCATACGCCGCCTGCAGGAGCAAGGCTTTGACTCGTTCAAACTGAAGGTGGGTCGTGATCAACAACAAGATGTCGCCAGAATCAAGTTCATGCGTGACGCGATTGGCATGAACTCAAATCTGATGGTTGACGCCAATCAATACTGGGGTCTTGAGCAGGCCAAGGAGTACCTGGAGTCCTTTCGCCCCTTTGCCCTCAAATGGATCGAGGAACCAATTGCACGTGATGATGTGCTGGGCTACATGGAGCTAGCTGAAACCTTTGCCACTGCAAGTTTTGACTTCGCCTGTGGCGAGCAAGCTGCATCCCCGGTCATCTTCAAACAATTGCTGAAAAGCGGCGCGATCAAATATTGTCAAATTGATGCCGTTCGTGTCGCCGGCGTCAACGATGTCATGGCAATCATTTTGATGGCTGCGAAATACAATGTCCCAGTCTGTCCTCACGGGGGTGGAATCGCTTTGTGCAACATGATCCAACACTATGGAATGTGGGATCAAATCGCTGTTGCGGGACACTCGAATACGCAACTGGTTGAGTACATCGACTTTCTTCAGGACTCAGTTGCGCAACCAGTGGCAACCATTGACGGTCATTATGTCACGCCCAATGCCCCGGGCTGGGGGCTCGAATTTTTACCAGAGTTTTTGGACCAACACAGATACCCGGACGGACAAATCTGGAAAAATCGTGCGCCTGAGCGAAAGGGAACAAGATTTGAAGCGTGATCTCGAATCACGTTCGTTTCAGCACCCCCATTTCTGTGTCAACTTGTATACCGATCAACTTGGACTGGCTCCTTGGTGTCACCTGCCAGACGCATCTCTCGACATTCAATGTGGCGATCTCTCAGATGAGTGCTTCTCACTCGAATCCGCTTCACTCACTTCTGCAAACCGCTCCGGATAGACCTGACCAACCAAGCGTCCCAGCCATCGGTCACAATGAGGGGCGATGCGACTGGCAAGCATGGTAGCGTAACGCGCGGCGACAGCGCCGGTGATCACGTCCATGGTGTAATGTGCTCGCAGTACCAGCACCGTCGCTACTTCAAACACGACAATCGCTACACCAAGACACAGCCAGCGTCGCCCGCCCAGACGTGCAATCTCCACCGCACCGAGAACAGCCAAACCAGTATGCCCTGAAAAAAAGAAATCGGTAGTTACCCCGTACGTCACTAACAAGCTTGGAAAGCCCGGATCGCGCCAAATCATCCCCAGTGGCGGCTCTAATGCACATAACACCTGACAAATCTGGCGCATCCCAAACAGCAACAACAGACCCAGAAATGGCCTCAGGCTAGGGCCAAAAATTGACCGCCAAAGCAAGAATAGCCCCAGCAAATCGATCACAGCAGAACTTGCTATCAATAATTGATCCGTGCGATGCGGATGCGCGTGCAAATAGGAGTTAACCCCTGCCAGCCATTCGTGCACTCCATCACCAATCGCACCCGGCATCAATTCCCGTTGTCCGATCCAAGACTGCGTCAAATACCAACCGCCCAAACCAACCACCACAAAAGCAAACCGCATGAGCGAAGTCACCCTTCTGCCCTGCTTTGGCTTACTTCGCCACCCGCTACCTCCTGTACTCTTCTTTGACATGAATCTCATATCGCTCATTTGCTTTCAGAACGCATCAGGATGACGGACGCCAGGACCCAACCTGATTACAAGTTCGCAGTACAAACTGCATTCCCCAATCGCATACCAACAAAACAAATCCCACCGGTAGCAGGCGAAAACGCGTTGGTCATCATAGCCCGTCTGGAGGAACTGAACCTCCCCATTTCGAATGCTTTCTTTTCATTGCCAGCCACGGGCCCCCAAATCATGCGGGCCCCCAAATCATGCGGGCCCCCAAAATTTGCACCCTTTCGCCACACCTGCTGCCTGTTGCTAGCGACGACCATCAGCCTTCACCACAAGCCGAAAGCGTGGGCAATTGGATAAACCGAAGAAACCATCAGCACCGCAGTTGCACACCGAATTGAATCAGGTTTTCGTGGGGGACCTGAAAAAAAGACAAAGCATCTTGTCGCCCGCTGATGAGATCACCTAACGCGTCCCGACAGGTTATATCAAACAGGCATGGAAGGCCGTCCGTAACCAAAGGTTCAAACAATCGCAACTGAAACTTGGTGGCAAGTTCAAACGTGAAAACCCCAGCCTTACCACTTATCGCGATATCGCCGTGGTCAACCACGATGAGATTGGTGAAAATATCGATCGTGTCTGCAAGCCATTGCGGGTTGCAATTCGAGCCATGATTACGCTCCGAAAACAAGAGGGAAGATGATCGGAAATCATGCCGACCTTCTTCCTTACCTGTCAGAAATACGTTTAGCGATTCATTGATCGCCGTGTATTTTGTTGAATCATGTGCTTTAGCCGACGCGGGCTATTTCACTCGCATCAATTTCATCAGGCGTCCCGCCACATTCCAGTCCTGGACATAGAGGTTGCCATCCGTATCCCAAGCAGATCCGTGCGTTCCGCTGAAGGCTCCCTCGACCCATTGATCCTGAGGAATCCCGTAGCTCCGCCCTTTTTTCGGATCAGGATTCTCCCCGACCACCGAAATGATTTTGTTCGCCTTATCGAGAACCACAAGACGACCGTGTAAATCAGGAACGGAAACATAATCCCCCTGGATCGACACAGAAGTTGGCATTCCCAATCCGGTGACAACTTCGCCGATAAATTTACCCTCAAGATCGTAGTGCAGCAGTCGCCCATTGGGTTGGTGATTCCGATCACAGATCAACAGACGCGATGGCTCATAACGTGAATCAAGAGTCATCCCATGTGCCGTATTGAATTCCTCCATACCGTTACCCTTCTTTCCAAAGTGCATCAGGTACTTTCCATCTTTGTCATATTTAAAAATATGGTTGGTCGCATAGCCGTTGGAAAGAAAGATGTCACCATTCTCAGCAACGGTGATTGCAGTCGGGCTAAACTTGATTTTCCCAAGGCCAGCTTCTTCTGGCACTCCCAGCTTCATTACAATTTCGCCACTGTGTGCGTTGAACTTGATCCCCTCTGCATTCGCATTACGAGCACCATAAATAAACTCTTCTCCACCTTCTTCACGAATTTCCATATCATGCAAATTGGAGTATTTGGGGCCGAGATACGATTGCACAACCCTGCCCTCTGGCGAGAACGCAAAGACTCCAGCCCCTGCGCTGGTGTAGATGTTCCCCGCTTTGTCAATCACAACCGCTCCGTGGGTTGGTCCAAGTGGTGAACTTCCATCGGGTCGAAGCCCCCAACCAGGAACCGTGTCAAAAGACATCTCACCGCTACCTGTCCGAGCGGGAGCCTGCGTCTCCTCTGCCTGACTTGTCGTGAACGTCGTCAACACTAAAGCAAAGGACGCAAAAAACCGGTAATGTTTCATCAGTTGAACTCGCAGAAGTGACCAAGGGCAAGAACCATCACAGACAGCCAAAGCAGTGCTGCGAGGCATTGAAGTGCTGAACAGTATCGACGCTCAAGACCGCCATTTCAACTGTGCGGAAATCCGGCGGTCTGATTCTGCAGACCGATCCCGCTAATCGCTGACGCGAGAGCATGAAATACCCTGATGAGCATGAAATACCCTGATGAGCATGAAATACCACGATGAGCATGAAATACCCTGATGAGCATGAAATACCCTGAAACGCATGAAACGACAAAGGCTGGCGGAGCGGGAGTCCATGCTCCACCTGAAACGATGGGGTGACGCGAGCCTTTCGTCCCACACCTTGCAATCACTCAACCTAACGTGCATCACAATTTTGCCGCCATGAGCCTTCGCCAGAACTCACGGTCAAAACCCGCAGGCCCAATTTTCCCGGGCTCGTCACCAAGCCTGACAACCACCAGGCCCTCCGAATCAGAAACAAACACTCGGCGCCCCAATGCTCCCTTGGCGGCGTACGCGTCCGTGGGAGCGAAACCTATCCGCTTTGTTTTGTTCAACCACCACAGAAAACCATACTCAGGCTTCAGCGTTTGCGATGCTCTCAGAGATGCCAGCCGAAACTCCTCATTGGAAAGAACTGACTTACCTGCCCATTTTCCTGCTGCCTGCATGAGCAACCCCACCCTCGCCAAATCACGTGCGCTGGATGCGAAGCCATAAGCATTCAAAGCCGTGATCGAGGCTGCACGCGGGACCCATTTTGATTCTTTCATTCCAATCGGATCCATCAACCATTCGCGGGTCAATTCATGAACGGTCAACCCCGATGTCGCAACCAGACAATCACGCACGACGGCATAGGCAGCAGTGTTGTAAAACCAACGAGTGCCCGGCTTTGCTTGATATTGCAAATCACCAGTCAATCCACTCGTCATCGAAAGCAGGTGCTTCACCAAAATCCGTTTTTCCTGCAGGGGCTTCGCTTTAGACCAGCCGATACCCATGTGTTTTGAGACAGGATCATCAAGCTGCAGCAGGTTTTTCTGCAACGCAATGCCAACAAGAATAGAGACAACGCTTTTCTGCACGGATGCAACATCCTCAATTGCCTGCTGCTGCTCATTGAGCCTGATGAACATTTGTTGATAACGTCGCGACGTTTGTCCATCCCGTCTCACCCAATGCTTTTCTGCCAGAATCCTACCATTCCACAAAACAAGCACACTTGATGAGCCCCAATCACCTGCCCAATCCAACAGTTCTTCAAGCTGCTCTCCATCCCAACCTGCTTTCTCTGCGTCAACCTTCTCCCATCGGTCAGTGACATCAGGAAAGTAAAGGCTCGCGTCCAAGTCCTTGGAATTCGCCAAATCGCTTGCTGCATCGACAGCCTGACTGTGAGCAACCGGTGCCAGTGATATCAACGCAATTACAGCTACGGCGATTGGAATGATCTGATGCATGATTGAGCTACAAACAGGAGAAACATGGGTTTCCCACCATTGTACCGCGCAGAAATCAGACGGAACTCAAAACCCCAGTGACTCCGCAGCAGAACCACAAATATTCATAACGATGGGCTCGCCGCATTCGTGGAAATGGGCACGCGTTCAATTAATCGTTGCGACAAACTTCATTGATGACATCAGCAAGTTTTTGCAACCGGATGGGTTTGGACAAGTACGAATCCATGCCCGCTTCCATGCATGCATCACGATCACCTCGCATGGCATTTGCTGTTAACGCGATCACCGGAAGTCGACCATCTATCTCGGAATTTCGCAATCGCCGCACCGTCTCGAATCCATCCATTTCAGGCATTTGGATATCCATTAACACCACATCAAATTCCTGAACCTCGATTGCAGCAAGTGCCTCCTTGCCATGATTCGCGAGCACCACTTCATGGCCCAACTTATGCAACATCGCCACGGCCAACTTTTGGTTAACAACACTATCCTCTGCTACCAGCACACGTAAGGATCGAGGGGCTTTCAAGCCGACCTGAACTGCACCTTCGTCCAACATCCCATGATCTTTTTCAAGTCCGTACAGCTTGTAGATAACACTCAGAACCTCTGCGTAATTCAAGGGCTTAAGAAATTCATGAGCGAGTTCAACTTGCTGACAAAGATTTGCTTTCTGCAACTGCGTGGTGGAATCATGCATCACCATCAGTCTGGTAGTCTCAGACAACTGAGCCATCAAATCCTGAAGAGATTTCGAACCACTATCAACCATTACATGTGCGTCGACAAACACAAAATCCACATTCTTCGCTCGGCCCCCGCTTTCATGCAACTTCTCCAAGGCTTCGCTGAGGGTACAAGTCGTGCAGACGGTGCCACCGAAACGATGGATCCACTCCCCGAATAACTCCTGATGCCCCAAGCTGCCGTCAACCAGCATGATACTGCACCCCTCGAGACTGGCCTTCCTGTCAGAGTCTCCCAGTTCGTAAATCGAGATCTGCGTGTCAGGCCCATCCTGAGCCATATTCGGTGGATTGGCGTAGCAGGATTCACCGATCGTGAATCCAATACTACTACCAACTCCAATCGAGCTATCGATCTCAATAGCGCCGCCCATCAGTCCAACAAGTCGGCTGACAATTGATAGCCCCAGCCCGGTGCCGCCAAACTGTCGTGTCGTGCTGGCGTCAGCCTGTTCAAACTCGCTAAAAATAGAGTCTTGCTTCTCTTTGGCAATCCCGATGCCCGTATCACAGATGAGGAACCTGAGCCCTCGACCATGTGCGTCGTCCTCAAAGCACTCAAGCCTCAGCTCAACTTCACCATGCTGAGTGAACTTGATTGCATTGCCAATCAGGTTAATAAGAATCTGCTGGATACGTGCCTTGTCACCTAAAATGAACTCGGGTACGCCAGCATCGATAGAACACAGCAACTCAAGGTCCTTGATGTGAGCTTGAGTTGCCATCGATCTCATGACTGAAAAAACAATTTCATGGAGATTGACAACGGTTCGTTCCAGCGTGACAGCATCGGCTTCAATTTTGGAGAGGTCAAGAATGTCATTCACGAGAACCAACAACCCCTCCCCAGACGCCAAAACGGTAGAGAGGTATTCACGCTGCGTATCCGTGACGTCGCCATCAAGTAGCAATTCAGTCAATCCAAGAACCGCATTCATCGGCGTCCGAATTTCATGGCTCATGTTGGCGAGAAATCGACTTTTCGCATTGTTCGCGCGATCCGCATCTTCGCGTGCAACCCTCTGCTCACGAAGTGCTTCTTGACGTTCCAACACCCGACCTACTTGTTCACCCACCGAACCCAGCAGAGTCAGCAACGGTTCATCCCGCTCACAGATTTCATCGTTAAAAAGTTCAAGTACGGCGGCAAGATGTCCTTTGATCTTGACCGGAAATCCGAAACCACAGCGGACCTCAAGCCCGACGCCTGTGGTCGCTCGGAGAAAGTTGTCATCGCGGGAAACATCATCAATCCAGACGGGAGCACCCGTTTCCCAAATCCGGCCTGGCAAACCGACTCCCCGTTTGTACTTTGTCAACGCCGTGACTTCGCGAAAGCCTTTGAACAAGTCAGGTTTCTCGAGATACCAAATACCTGAAGAAAGCAGAGAATCCTCTCCATCGTTCACACGCTTATAAATGTGCCCCAACGGCCATCCGCTCAAATGGCAAATCGCATTCAGGCAACGCTCCAAAGCTTCATCAAACGTGTCGACCTCTGCCGCCATCAGGACAGTCTCATGCAATGTCGTCAGCATTGCGTTGGATCGCTGGAGTTTCAACATTCCGGCAGCAACCCGGGTCTCGAGTGTGCTGTTGAGTTTTTCGAGCTTTTGCCCTTCAGCAAAAAGCTGCAGACTTCTCTCCTCCAGCATTTGCCCCTTGTCATAAAGCTCGCGGCTCTTTTCCTCCAGCAAGCGTTCAGCCTCAAGGCGGGCAGCCTTTTCTCGCTTGATCTTTCGTTTCAGGATCTCTATCGATTCCATCTACCTGGCAGTTCTCCGCATCGTGAACGCGACCCGCATCCCGGCACCTTCGGAAAGATCCTCCCTGCCCAAGACCACATCTTCTCTGAAATGAGCAAAACATCCCAGCAAAAGCCCCTCTGCCAAATCAGCCATCCCGCGTTCTGATTCATACAGCAAATGCAACTCATCAGGTCCAATGAACTCGTGCGAGAAAGAAGGCAAATCAGCATCCGGGTAAAGCTTCCGAACTTCAACATGGATGTGATTGTCAATCGTGGCGACCAACCCAAAGGAGTCATCAACGTGCTGAACAACATCCGGATATCCAGCCACTAACTTCCCAAACAGATGGTATCCAAAATCCTTCACTACATCGGAAAGATCACGGTCACTGATCTTCCCGAGTTCGACCAGCATTTGAATAATTTCTCCATGGTCATAGGTCCCTACAGAGGTGTAAGCACCATCCGTCGCAAGATCGCAGGCAGAAATCATTTGCTCGGCCACGACATCACCAAACGTATCCTCGACATACTCGACGAACACAGTAAAAACGATCCCCTTCAAGATCCAAACTCCCAGAGCGGGCAATATGCTACTATCGCCAAGAATAAATCAACGAGGCAATTGCCCCCCCCAAACGACACTATTATTATCTAAGTCTTACCCGTCCAAGTCAAAAAGGCAATTTGACCGAACCGCACTATAATGCTGTACAAATGCACTCACAGGAGCGCAACGCGGAACTCGGCATGCATTGCGGAACTGCGCAACCTCACCTGACAGTGAGAGGTGCAGAACAGTCAAACAATCGTGAAATGAACGGCCACAACGGGTGCCACGATGTCCTGCCGGCCCATCAAACCACGCATTTCAGGCCTCTCGATACGTTTTGCCACGCGGGCGTTCAAACAGGCCAGAACTCAATAGCATCATCGGTCCTGACGCTACAGAACAAGGCGCAGAAGCCTCCACCCAGGAGATCAATCCGAACATGGAACGGCTCACCAGTGCTGGTGAGTAAATTTCCTATAAGTCAGAATTTTTTGACGATTACAAGCTTCGCAACGATAAGCACTGCAAAGGGAGCGTAAAACCGCCGTCTCCGGCTAGAGTACTCGCGGTTGTCGGCACAGGGATAGTCCCCGAAACCCTCTCAAAACTGTCAGCAGGACAGCGACGTTGCCGACCCGTGAACAGCGCTCAGCTTGGGTCTCCGGTCAGCGTCCCACTGTCCTCGGACGACTCGACCTCGATCGCCTTGATCAGAATCTGGAACGGACCCGCTTTTTTGTCCCCCAACAAGATTCCAACAGAATTGACCTCTGTCGGGTCGAGTTTCGCTCCACGCACGACCCTGCCGAACGATGTGGCCACGAGTTGATCCAGTGGAATCCGAACGTCAATCCACTGATCCTTCTTCGTGTTGAACTCCACACGATAGGAGAACGCCATTCGGCGTCGTGGCACGTACGCGTTGAACGTGTACTTCCTACCGTCACCCTTCACCCTCAGCACGATGGTGTCACCACGCTTCAGCCCAAGACTGCTGCCCCGGGACCGAGTCGAAGCGAAACCGCCATTGTTTGCCAGCGACAGGACTCCTGAGAACTTCATCTCTCCCTCAGAAGCCAGATCCACACGACTTGAGGAACGCCCACCCATCACACCATCATTCACAATCTGCCACTGCGACAACGCCTGATTCCCACGAAAACTGAAGAGGTTTCGGGCCTGCGGCGCAACCGTGTTTTCAGGAGGTTCGCCTGCCGTGACCACAGTGGCTACGAGGCAAACAGCAGCAAACAGTGGAAAAAGTCTTGCAGGCATCGTTTCATCCAGTTAGAGACGTTGTGGTCGATGGACGCATTATAGCAACGTGTCTAGCCACACCACTGATTCGCTTGAAATAGCGAACAACATCGCTGCGCACTCTCGATTGCCTCAAACCTCGGATGCCACCAATTGATGACCCAAAACCCGTAAATCCTGAAGCGGCTCAGCAACCCCCGCTTTCTTCAACGCGAACGTGACCAAGTTGCCACGAGGTCTCTTCTTCGAAGCAGTTGTGTAAGCATCGTCATAGTACCGCAGGGCGATATCGGCAAATTCTGCGATCTGATTCCCTTCCAAAGCAGCGATCGCCTGCTGATAACGCAAACCGCCGAGTCGCTTTTTTACCCTTCCAATCGCGTCACCCAAAGCATGCGTCGGAAGATCACCATACTCACGCACAAGCAACTCAATACGACTGGCTCGATCAGCCTCTGCAAAAATCCCCGGGGCTAACCGCATTTGATTCCACAGTGGCAAGGGCAAGTTCACCCTGCCAATCGACTGACTCTCATCCTCAAGCCACACTGGCCGATCCGACTCCAACTGCCTCCAAACCTCAAACAGCTCATTCTCAAATTGCTCTACGGTTGGCTGAATCGGCTGCCCAATTCCCCCAAAGGCTGATCCCCGGTGACATGCCAATGACTCAAGGTCAATGACCTGCTCACCCTCCGCGCGCAGGTCTTGCAGCAGTGCCGTTTTGCCCACACCGGTGTACCCCGACAAGATCACAATCTTCATCGGCACAGCGAAACTTTCGTGCGCTGCACGCCGAAACGCTTTGTAGCCACCGCTTATTCGCACGGCTGAAAGACCACTTCCACAGGCAAGCCAGTTAAAGGCTTCGCTTCGCATGCCACCGCGCCAGCAGTGGACAAAAACCTCCTCGCCCTCGCTGAACTGGTCCAAGGCACCAAGCAACTCATCAGCCTTCATGCCCACCAGTCGCAAGCCAACCCCAATCGCATGCTTTCTTCCCCGAGTCTTGTAGGCAATTCCAACCTGAGCTCGCTCTTCATCACTGAACAGCGGAAGGTTCACAGCCCCCGGGATGTGACCAGCAGCGAACTCACCGGGCGAACGCACATCAATCGTCGGTCTGGAATCCGATTTCAAGTAGGTCTCAATGTCGATCGTATCACTAATCACGACCACCTCTGGCTTTCTACATCTGATGTCCTGCAAGCTGCGAGCAGCAACGAACGCTCACTATACATGGCAAAACCAGTGTGTCATACGTGCCCCTCTTTTGCCCGACTGCACACCAATGGCCTTTGGTTCCCCCACACATACAGCGTCGAATCAGCCCCTCACCGTGCACCTTGACCACGCAATCATGAGACACGGACTCGATAAATCTGCGATGATTACCGCCAATCAATCCGCTCGCCGATCTGGCATGCTCCGACAAGGGAAACTCACTCAACAAGCTCCTCGATGAAACTCAAATGACACCCGCAAGGCTCCCCCAACTGACAGGTCAAACAGAATTCCTCTGCCAGAGAGTCCCTAGAAAACACCATCTGGCCTTCACTTGCACGCCTGATGGCCCGCAACCGGGCAAGTACCCATGCTAGTAGCCCACAGCGTCTCTTGAGCGGTGTGCCTCCCTTGCACATCCTGCAACCCACATCCCGCAACCTGGTTTTCTTTGCAGGCCGACAAATCCATCTCGTCGTCCCTGCGTCGAAATCAACATAAACTGCGCAACCCATCCCAACGTCGTTACCAACCACCTGCCTTCACTATCCGCCAAGGTCCGCAACGTTTTTCCATACTCCGCACCCGTTTCAACCGATTTCCCTTTGCTAGACGAGAGAGTGAACTTCAAGCGATCCCATCACTAAAATCGGGATGCAGCTGAGACGAAAGGATTCGTTCTCTCACACAACGCACGAGAATGATGTTGGTTTGCTCACGCAACGGTCCATTCACTTCGTGAAAACAGGAATCGAAGACACACGGCAGAGTCGAGC
Source organism: Planctomycetaceae bacterium (assembly GCA_002862205.1). Taxonomy (GTDB): domain Bacteria; phylum Planctomycetota; class Planctomycetia; order Pirellulales; family Pirellulaceae; genus Rubripirellula. The sequence continues at coordinate 12,158 of PKCN01000058.1, forward strand.
GAAGGCCAGACAACCGGCATCATCGAAGATCAGCCATGTCAGTTTAGCGATTCAAAAAAGATAATTGACCTCGGGATTGCACGATTCCATTGTCAAGAAGAAAACCAGTAGCAAGCGTACAGGCCTCACGAGAACCATGCCCATTCTTCCACCCGAGCCAGACTGCCATCCAGTCAATCTGCTCGACCTACAAGCTACACGTGAAGAAAAATGGTGGTTGTTCTACACACGTAGTCGCCAGGAGAAACAACTGATGCGACGACTGCGTGACTTGGATGTCAAATACTACGCACCACAGATTCCCCAGCGAAAGCGATCACCGGCAGGCAGAGTACGTACGACTTATGCACCCCTATTCAACAACTACGTGTTCATGTGCGGGCTCGAAGAAGATCGCTACAAGGCAGTATGCACAGGATGCATTGTCAAATACGAGCCGATCACTGAAACGGAGCAGTTCATTGTAGACCTGAAACAAATCCATCGCCTGGTCAATACAGGTGCCGCACTGACGGTCGAAAGTAGAATTGAAGCAGGTGAATCAGTCCGCGTCCGCTCCGGGGCATTCTCTGGTTATGAGGGAATCGTCATCCGACGCGATCAGGAAACCCGCTTACTCGTCTCAGTCCAATTCATGGATCAGGGGGTCAGCGTCAAGCTGGAAGATTGCCAGCTTGAATCCATCACCTGACCACGACCTACAAATTTACGCAACGTTCGCACGTTACATCGTTTGATACTCCCAACTGTCCAAGTGTCCTCCACCCCTCCCCGACACATTCGTCCTCGATACCCCTCCCCGAGGCACGAAGCGGACAGTACCAAACGATGGCGTGCGAACGTCGTGTCAGCATCATCCCTCTGGACAATACTGACGCACGCACCGCAAACCATGCTGACTTGGACTGACTTCACCCACCCCTGACACTGCCTCGCAACGCCTCCTCCCAACAACGGATACCAACGTGCCCTCTGCGATGCTTACGGGAATCACCGGTCAAGATGGTTCTTACCTTGCTGAACAATTACTGAGCAGGGATTACGAAGTTCACGGGCTAGTGCGTCGTACCAGTACGACCCAGCGAGTACGGCTTGACAAGTTGTTTCATGACAGTGATGTCTATAACAAACGACTGTTTCTGCATTACGCAGATCTCGATGACACCACAACCATTCGCCGAATCCTTCTTAAGACCGAGCCTGACGAACTCTACCATCTGGCAGGCCAAAGCCATGTGGGAGCAAGTTTTGAAATCCCGGAGACAACCTGCCAATTCACAGGCATGGGAACCCTCAAGCTACTTGAAATTGTCCGCGACCTCGCAAAACAACCCCGCTTTCTTCACATCAGCAGTTCGGAAATCTTCGGACGTCCGCAAACGGCTCCCCAGAACGAAGAAACAGCAATGCGACCCGTGACTCCGTATGGAGTCGCAAAGACCTTCGCTACCAACATGGTTCGCCTCTACCGGGATTCATTCGGCCTCTTTGCGTGCAATGCAATTTGCTACAACCACGAATCAGAACGACGCGGCGAGTCATTCGTCACACGCAAAATCACCAAAGCGGCGGCCGCGATCTCGCTCGGACGACAAAAAAAACTGAAACTTGGCTCCCTGGACGGCAAACGCGACTGGGGCTACGCACCCGATTACACCGACGCGATGTGGCGAATGCTGCAGCAACCCGGTCCCGATGATTACATCCTCGCAACGGGTTTCGCGCATAGCATCCGTGACTTCCTTGATGCCGCTTTCAAAGCTGTCAATCTCGATTGGCAAGACTACGTCGAACAGGACCCAAAATACATGCGGCCCTCGGAGGTCACACAACTGGTCGGTGATGCAAGCAAGGCGAAAGAAAAACTCGGATGGACAGCTACTACCAACCTCCACGAATTGGCTAAGCGAATGGTCCGTAGCGACCGAGAACAGCAGCAAAACGCCAGTTACCTATCACCCTGACAACCATCAAAACTCGGTCAATATCACACACAGCCGCAGTTAACCGGCGGCAGTCAACCGCAGCAGTGATGCCCTCACCACTGCATCGCAAGCTCAGCGATATTCTCCGCGAAGCGGATATCGGGGGTTCCCTTGGGCGCTGTAATTGACAGGACTCGAAGGCAACGGTTGCCCACTTGCAGAAGCCTCTGACGAAAGCGACGTCAAATCAACCATGTTGGATGCCGACGTGGGGATGGCAAAAACATTGGGGTCGTTGACGAGCAACTGATTGATTGTGTACGCGCCAACTTCAATCTTCATTTCCAACGGTGGACCAAGATTTGGCGTCAACTTGACTTCCACCACATGGGGCAGACTGCATTGAAACTGCTCATAGTATGCGTGCTGTGTGGCGTGACTTTCTGCAATGAGCTGACCCGAAGGCGAATACAAGTACTGATCTGTCACATGTCCCGCATCGGGATCGATAAAACAGATACGGTGATAGATTCCATTGGGCATACTGACCATGCTGCTGACTTCGTACCTGCCGTCAGGCCGCTGAACCGGACCAGCATCAACCGTATTTGGATCGATTTGAACAAGCCCCAAAGCATCCATGACCCAAGAAGGATCGACAGGCAGAATCGCTCGTTCAAGCTGCTGACGGTACTGATCATGTCGCGCATAGTACAACGTCTTGGACATGCCTTCGGGCACTTCGAACCAAAACACCTCGTCGTTGCTTCCCATGTCCATGCCAGCCCCCATCACGATGGGCAAACTCGCCCGAAGTCGGAATTTCTTGTCGCGTTCCACGTGCATGGTCGCATTCAATTTCGGCAAACTTGGCATGCTGAGCATTTTTACCGTAGCTGAATTCGTGCTCAATTGACGAATCACTTGACTGCGATTGACAACACTCGAAATCTGCTCCAGTGATGGAGTTTCATTCAGCACAGTGGGCGGAGGCGGAAATGGCATGGGAACCGCTCGCGGGGCGCAGGTAGCTCCCCCCGAAACAAAGCAGATAAAAAGTATTCCGAACCAACTGAGTAATCGCATCCCTGCACTCAAATTTCGCTGTCCAGCAGAGTTCCCCCTGCATATGAATTGTCAATCTCATTTTCGTTCAACAGAAGATGACTGCGTGACCCAGCACTGAAACACTGCAGCCGAAACAATCCCTGTCATTCCTGCTGATCTTCATCCAGCCCAGTTTCTGATGCACCAGTTTCTGATGCACCAGCTTCTGATCCGTCATCTACCAATTCTATCGCCTCTGCTTCGCAATACAGAAGCGTGTTCAGTTCCTCTCGAAGCTGCTCCGACTCACCTCGACTGATCACGCAAATCGGAATCTCGATTTCAGCCCCGGTTGAAACCACCTCCAAACAGAGCAGCTTTTCTTTATCATCACCCTGTCCAGTATCAATCGGGCGAACGACTCGTTTTCTCATCAACATCAAAGCTAACAGGTAGCGGCTCTTGGCTCTCTCCGGCTGACTTCCCATCTGACGTAACAAATCAGTCAAAACTTCTATCGGTGCCAACACCAACTTCTTCTGATCCGATGTAGGCATACGACACTTCCACCAACCCACAGCGCCCTCAGGAGGTTCACTCCAGATTTCGGCAGCATAATCCCGGCGGATCAAGCCATCGCCTGACTCCAACACGACGGAATAATACCACTCGCCCTCTTGCAAAGGGCGTTTCAACTGATGGCACTGCCGCGTGCAACGGCTGACTTTATACTCACCCAACATGCTTGGATCATTTCGGATTGTTTCGGAACCATGCTCGTGAAACCCATGCGTGAAACACGCCTGCAGCTTCGCCTCTGCATCCATGAGCGCGACCGTATCAAAACCGACAGACATCATGTAAGCCCGATGCTGCGGCGACCCGCTTAATCGTGAGATGCTGAAGCATGAGCCGTGTAGAGAGACAAACCACCTAGAGATGGCACCCGAGACAAACCACCTGAGAGATGGCACTGTATGCACGTCCTTCCACACACCTACTGTGCGGTCAAAAACCGGGAATCCAACCCCCCAGGACCGATCGGAACAGTCAGCAAACGCCTGCATCTCGGGCAACGGCCTTCATAAACATAACGCTCGCGGTTGCGATAGATCCTTCCGTACGTGCCGCAACATTGAAAGTGAATGCCCAAAAAAGGCACTTTCCCATCCTTGGCAGCCGCCGGCGACGCGACCTCATTTTCGCTCCCCGGAGACGCTCCCCCCGCATCGGACGAAAATCCAGCATCGGACGAAAATCCAGCATCGGACGAAAATCCTGCACCGGACGAGAATGGCTCATCGACCTTTCCCGGTTTGCGATGTGGATCACTACTAGCATCAAAATTGGGTTGATTCATGACCTGATCTCAACAAAATCCAATCTCACGAAATGGGCACCTCGCGAGGATACAAAACAACAGGGCATTGATGTGAGGTCAATCTGCCTGAACACATGCAACATCGCTTTCACGCTCGACCGCTGCTTACCCAACAAGACGCGTAGGTACGGGTGAGTTCCACCTAGTGCTCTGACACAGCGAGATACCACTTTCCACTTTCCTCAACAGAAACTGCCTTCCATGCGAAGTCACGCGAAAGAGCCGGCACGACCTTCACGCCGCCGTTTAAAGCTGGCACCCACAACTGGAGCGAGGTTTGCTTGGCGACCCCCCTGGTGACGTTCGGACGGATCGCGAAGTAGATACCGTCCTGCCCCCAGGACAATTCCCCGACACTGCGACAGGATGCAAAGCCACGCTGGGGTTCCAGAGTCACATCCGCAATTTTCTCTTTTTCTTTCCCGTTGTCCTCTGCCTTCTCGTCCTGACCCGACTCCGTTGAATCCCGGGAAACAGACACAAGAACAAGCTCGGTAAAATTGGGGCGTGTCGCAAGCAACGCCAATCGCTTGCTGTTGACCTCCCATGCTATCGCGTCACCCAAACTGGTGTAACGATGACCTTCCCTCGCCACAAGCACTCGCGATTTTTCCGTGACGGTATCGTAAATCACGATCCCGTTATCCCGAATAAAAGCGATCATTTTTCCATCAGGCGACCAGCGCGGTGATGTCCCTTGACCGATTGATCTTCCGCCCCTGCCGTCCGCGGCCATCAACCAGATCTGTTTTCCGGCATTCCCCTCAACAACCGTCCTTGCACAAACAAATTGATTTGCATCGGCAGACCACGAGGGCTGAGTCCCGGTGCATAAACTGGTAACCACCTCACCCTGCAAATCAGAGAGCACAATTTGGCTTCCAACCTTGGGATCATTTGATGTTCGATGAAACAGCATTCGCGTTCCATCGGGTGAAACATCTGGCAACCCGAGGACTGGAAATTTCTCATCCTGAAAAATCAATCTCGTTGATTGCCCGTCTTTGCTCTCCATGCGAATGGCATTTGGCTTCGCTTCATTGAACTCAAACTCATCAAGCGTCAACTGGCGATCACGATTGCGGTCAAGCCGATGAAAATAGAAACGACGCTGCAATTGAAATAAGTCAGTATTGTGAAAGATAAACTCATCATAAGAAAGCACTCCATCGCGATTCAAATCGACAGGCCGTACCGACCATGGGTAATTCACATTCCCCAACATGGACACTCGAAACTCCTGAAGCGACAAGAGTTGGTCACGATTCTGATCAAACGCAGCAATGGTCGACGCGACCAGGTGACGCCGCCCCACCTCTGCCGCCTCCCCGATCTCTGCCATATCCAGTAAACCACTCAGGTCAACATCGGCCTTTCTGAACCACTCGACAGCATCAAAGTAATTTTCGGTGTGTCGATAATCACGGTACTCGCCAAACGTAATCCGCTCATCTGCTTCTACATCCACTCGCTCAAAATCTTTTTCTGAACGCGAGTTCCATCCGTGACTCGTAAATTCTTCAAGCGTCACCGAACCATCATTATTGAGATCCGCAACCAGAAATCGATCAAGCCTCAGAGCCCTTCCGGTCGGCTCTCGAATTTCACGCCCATCACCCCAAGTCATACCCAACTGATAAGTCAGAAAATTTCGGGCATCCGCGCGAGTCATCTGCCCATCACCATCTGGATCAGCTTGTCGCAAAATCCTTCCCGTGACAAACTTCTTTCCCTCTGGCGAAATCGAGCCAATGAAGTTCGCTACAAAGCTATGTGAATTGACATACTCTTGGGGACGCGTATTCCACTGCTCGTACGATTCATCCAGAGCAGAAACCGCCTTGTCCAGCAATTCATCAAATGGATCAGGCATGCTTCCACGGATCCATGCGGGACACAGTCCAGAGACCGCTGAAAATTCTGCCTGACTCAACGTCCCCGACCGATCAAAGTCGTAGAGCACAAAATCACGTTTTAACTCGGCAGCATTCTCGCGGAGCAGTAAGAATTCCCCGAGATCCAAGCGACTATCCTGATCTTGATCCAGTCGTTGAAATTCCGCCCGAATTTTCAATACCGAGTTTGCTAAATCAGACGGTTCCTCCGCAAACAACTGCAAGCAAACCGATACCTGCAAGCAAACCGATACCCAGATAATCAGAACTCGCAAACATGTACGTGCTGAGAACAAACGAAAACTACCAAATCGGGGAACGGACCAGCACCTTAAAAGATAGTTGTTTGCCTCCAACGCGACAACGCAGGCCGCTGCTGATCTGAGCGAAAACCCCACACCAGCGACTCCATCAACCGCGGAAAAACCGGTACACCAATTCAAACTGCTCTTTTCCAGATTCCAGCCAGCAAAACCGGCATCCATCGAAAACAGAAGCAAAACGCTCCGCTTGTACGTCTCATTTGATGCAGCTGAAAAAACAACCAGCACAGAGGCAACCACGGGATGCTCAAACTCAACTACCGATATTCCCCCACCATATGCACCAGCACCGACAAGAAAAGAGCCTGAGATACCGACCGCCAGTGTCACCCATGGATGGTAAAAGATGCAATTCTGACATCACATTCAACCCGTCACAGAGTCATGTTTGCGAACCTGACCGACAGGACGAATCGAGAGACAGAGCACCGCAAACGTCAGCGCGTAAAGCCAATGAGACCCAAGCACCCCAACGGCGACACACCAACCGATCAGCATCAACTTGCCCACGTAACTGCATTTGGGAAGCCATGAAAAGAACAGCCCAAGTGGCAACGCAATGACCATCATGTGCGTCAGGAATTCGTGAACCCAAGCCTGCGACAACAGCGAATTGGTGGTCGTCCAATCAATGGTCCGATCCTCGACAGGAGCAGCCAGCGCGTAGGCACCTAAACCGTTGAACCACACTCTTCCACCAAGCATCGCGATCCATGTGGCAACGCCAACCAACGTGATCTGGGCAGCAAGTAAACGCTCCGAAAATCCAGCGGTCCAATGCTCGTCTGCCTGCTCAGCCTCTTTTCTGTGGCCCGTTTTTCGTGTCGACGAAATGACAGACCATGCATGGCCCGCGGGTGAAATTGCAGCAGCAAACAATCCGAGACTCAAAAGCGTCTCGGACAAACCAGAAAGCAACATCGCGCGATTGGCCCAACCCACAAACACAAACCACAACAGAAAGCTGCACCAACGACCACCTCGACCACAAAATACGAGGATCGCCATTGCCATACCAACCAAAAGATACAGCTGATAGACCCACGCGGTTTCTGTCAGGAACAGTGGCGAGATGATCCAGCTTCCAGCACCCTCCAAACCACCATTACTGAGAAATTCATGAACGTGAGTCGCAGACAGGACCCCCCCTTGGCCATACCAAAAACCGGCATCAGGCCATGCACTCAGGAAATAGAACAAGGCGGTCATGGCTAACAGACCACGAATCATGCTGACAGGGGCAACGGCCGCAGGAGAAAACCAATACCTGTCCCAAACCCCAATCAACAATTCGCTATCCGAGCCGAGAGCCGGACTGTTCTTGTTCACAACTCCCCCTCCGTATCTGCGAGCCGCAACCCTGAGTCTCGATGGGTTACCGGTCCTGTACCGCTTGAATCAGCAGACAACTCAGCAGACAACTCAGCAGCTAACTCAGCAGACAACAAGGTTGACGCCAACACCGGAGCCGACAAACCTCGAACACCATCATCCATGGAAGCTGGCTCGGAAAATGAAAATCGAGGCTGTGCTGACAATCGTTTCTCTTTCAACTGAACCAGCGAAACTCCACCTTTTGCACGTACCACACGCGCCAAGTAGGGCACACTCACACCAACGTTGACTTCATTGAGGTCCGTTGGATACCGCACGATCCTGACGCCCTGAACAGAAGATCGATTCGCAACAATCGGCAAAATCAACTCCGCAATGAGGCTCGGTTGTTCATTTTCAGCCAGTATCGCGGCAGTGGAGAGCCAACGGGCAACCCGGTCGGATACAGCAAAACCCGGAATTGATGCAAAACCACCTCGCTCGGCCGGGCCAATCACTTGCCACTTCACATCACCTGAAGCTTCAACGCCTGTCACGCGTTGAGTGGTTACCTCGATGCGGTGAGGCTGATCATCAGAGTCTCCATGAGTCAAATAGACCGGCAGGTCATCAGCAGAAAAATGCGTTGGCCGCAAATACGGTTGCAAAAGATCAGACAACCGCTGTTGTACGGACGAAGGCTCAACCACGGCAGTGAACGAGATCGCCAGCGCAATCAAGTGAACTGCCACCCCTATCGACAGACACGTCTTCACCATCTCGGAAGGCCCCAAGACAATCGTGTGCCGGGTACCGTCAGAATGTCGTCCTGCGACAGGGGTTTCAGCATCCCCCAAAGGCTTCGACACCCTGATTTTCTTCTTCTTTTTCATTGCTCGTCGGCTCATAACACATCACAAACCAAACTCGCAGGATAATCTGGAGCAGAGGCAAGTGCGCCAGAAGCCCCCGAAAGAAAACTGAATCAGTCGCAAAAGCTGATTCGGGAGCCGACAGAAACAGTTTCAACCGTTCGCGTACCAAAAAAATCGCACTTCCGGCGTCACAGATCCGGTAACCACAAACCTGGCAAGAACTCAAACACCCGCCGATGCGAATTGGCAAACTCGCAAGCTCTCCCTACCCTTGCGCCACACCGGTTGTATTCACGCGGTGCATAAAAACAAGTTGTCCCGGCACAGCAACCACATCACCCAATCACGGCCAGAACGAAGCGATTCAGCAAGCCAGATCACTCAGATACCACGCCTGCGAACAAATTTAATGATCGCGTTCCAGCGACTCGGACTGATTCCGGCTGGGCGATTCCCGCCCCAACCGACCACCATCTCGGCCATCTCAAAGGTGATATCTGCGCTGTTCATCCTATGTCATCCCATGATTGAAAAACCGCATTCAACAACATGGCAGTCACTACCACGGCAGTCACTCGCCCACCCAAACACCAACGATGCGTTCGGGGCACCAACAAACCACCCGCAAAGTCCATGCCACGGTCAAAACACGTGGTTTTAGGGACATACCTAATGAATTCAGGGCAGAATCTACTTACAAAAGTATACCGCAGTGTATTTTTTACAGCAACCTGCCCCGAGGAATTCGAACCTTGCTGCCGTGAGACACACCAGCCAACTCTTGTCCGAGATGTAGCCCATCACCACTTGCCCATCATCACTTACCTAGCACCCTGAATCTGGCAGGAATCACTCCAAAGCTCGCGAATCGCAACAAAACACGCCGAGAGTGTCTACCTCCAGAGAGTGCCCCTCTCCAACAAGTCATCTCTGTCACCAAATTCGGCTCACTTCGGTCCGCTGAAGCAAATTTCCAGCAAACGCACTCCTGCAGCCTTCTCAAGGACAGCTTGAATGCAACGTGAGATACCGCAGCCAAGCAAAGGCCAGAAACAAACGGGCGACAAATGAGACCTGCAGCACATGAGACCTGCAGCACATGACACCTGCGGCAGATGAAACTGGGCGCGACCTGCACCAAACGGTCTCGTCCGTCCACAGGGCTCAATCAGCCTACTTCTTGACAGCGATGACTCCCCGGCGATTTGGATCGGTCCCAAACAAGTTTTCATGACGTGGATTTGCACCGCTGAACCTGGATATCCGCACCCAAAATTTGAACCATCGGCGAACAGCACACTTCACGTTTTACGTAACCGACAAGACCGTCATCGTGCTGGTTTCCCGCCATCACGCGAAACTCTTTTTTGTATTTTGTAGGCTTCCCAAACGAACCCTCTTTCTTTAAGTTTGTCGTTGTTGTGAGTCGCCTCAGGCGAGCGAACAGTTGGCTTTCATGGGTTCTCCGCTTCAGAGCGGGCCCCGTTTTCCAGCCACGGATTGAGCGATTGGCGGTAGAAAATGCCGTTGGTGGATCAGTCGAAACAGGAATGTCGTCTAAAAACCCGTATTTGCGGGTTTCATGACACGGTGGCTGTAGCTCAGTTGGTTAGAGCATCGGATTGTGATTCCGAGGGTCGTGGGTTCGAGTCCCATTAGCCACCCCTTTGGCATCTATCGCCAAAACAAACTTTTTTGCCGGTCGGAACGGGTCTTTGCCCTAACCGCATTTGTGCAGTGCGAACCGCGTCAAAACCATTCACTGGTATCGACTACCAGAAATGAGTTTGAAATAGAAGACGCGCGTATCGCAGGCCTCGACTCATCCCAAAATGACCTCTCCCATCCTGGGGCAGGCTCGGGTCTATCTGGATGTTCGCCACGTCTAAGTCGGTGGATGACCCCTGTCGGCAACTCAAGCTGGTTATGATTCGCTAGTTGCAACTTATCTGGCCAACAGACGAAAACGTCCAGTTGCCGAAGCGACTCGCCAAATCGAAGCTCTCGACTATCTTGGGGAACCAAATGGCGTCAAGCTCGCCTACTTGCGTGAGCCTTTGGACGTGGTTGTGAGCCCCGATTTGGACACAGCCGGAAATATCAGACTGTACATAATCCGGGAAAACTGGCAGAGATCGCTTTCCCCGGAAACGCTCGTGATATTGCCTTGCATAATGAAGGAAATACACTGCGAAAACATTTGCAATCTTTTCGGCATGCCCGCTCTGGAAATTATTCTTACTGAGGCAATGGAAGCAGCAACACCGTGAAGCACGAAAGAAGGTGTGAACGGTAAACAGCGGAAAGCCGGCGGTACCTGATTCAAACAACGCACCGCGGAACACCAATCAGGTCGTTAGCTGCCTCGGCGAACTCGGCTGGAACTCACCATGGACCAAAGCTACTCGCTGCGAGGAGTTCGAGATGTTCGTGTTGGTGGCAAGTTGCTCCACTCGGTCAAAAATGACGCCCAACCAACTCCCTCTGGTGGACCAAACTGCAAACGAAAAATCTACTCACACACTCACTCCGTCTTCAATGCATCCGCTCGGTAACAAACAGTCTGTCCCTTCATCGCTCAACATGCATCTTGCTGATGTGCAGAAATAAATTCACTCCAAGCGGCTCGGATCTAACACTGATCCAGTCCGGTTCCGCGCCAGCCAGAACAGCGAGATGGGTTAAGTGTTCCGGATCCCGATGATAAAGGTGCCAATCCCCAACCACCTCCATTAGGCTACGCGAAGGATTCTGCGTACCGAAGTTACCGATGACACACTCACCCCGCTCATTCAAGTGTGAGAGTAACCGCTTGAGTGTCACCACAAATAGTCGGTCGGTGAAGTAATCGAAAAGACCACCCGCCCAAACCAGATCAAACTTTTGTAAACTTCGGAAGCGTAATGCACTTGAACGGTGAAACGTGATGCGATCGGAAAATGACGAATTAAGTTCCTTCGCATACGTGATTGCATTTTGGTCAATGTCGATACATGTAAATTCATGTTCTGCGTCTGATGACGCGAGAGCCTCAAACATATCCCGACCTGGGCCACTCGCGATATTCAAAATATGGCATGATTTATCACTCATTGATTTCACGACATCCGAAAAATAGGCTTTTCGGTTTTCAACGGCTCGCGGAGCCGAACATCGATGGAAATACAGATCCCAACGCTGTAGATGCTTCTGGTCGCTGACACGGCGTTCGTAGATACGCTCGATTATCTCAAAGTCACCAGCGTAGCCATGCGGTTTGCAGAACGCGAAACCCTGCATGGTCTCCAAGGTCAGCGTTGGCGCAAGTATATCTCGCAACTCATCAATGACACTCGGCATCCTGTCTGCAGGCAACTTGGCGATCGTCGAATAGAGTTCGTCAAGCTCTGCATATTCTTCGGGCAATGGCCCGCCACAGGAAACGAGCCTCTTCAAATATGAAAGTTCCATTGTTCCTCCATAGTCGACGAATGCGATCACCCTATCGCGTTATCACATTTTCTCTCAAAAGCCTGACCTCAGTCCCTTACTCCCTATCCAACGACTGATCCTTCATTTCGATGGTCCCCTCATCACAGCTAATCGGAAATTCATGGGCAACACACTCAGCCTTACGTGTCGCGTTCGAGTATGAGAAACACACAAGACCCCCAAGACCGATCTGTTCCAACCTTCGCTTGATGTGACGTCAGCAATCAAAATGAAAATTATACTTGAATGACTAACTCAAGAAACGTCCAGACAATCGACGTGCTGAGCATTGATGTCATGGAAAACTCCTCGTTCGCATCACAACTAAACATGTGGGGGTAACAACGGATAGTACAGCAAACAACGAGTCGCAACCACGTAATGACACATTCCCCCGACAGAAGCGTTTGCAATCATCTCTGCCAAATAACGTTCAGCATGACAGCGGGGGAGTTGACTTGCACGGGCGGACCATGACACCCCAGCTTAACTACTTTCTCTGCTGTTTGCTCTCGATGTTCAGACACTAAACGGGTCCGGTCGTTGGAACCTGTAATTTAATCCAGCGACTACTAGCAGCCCGACCAGCACACCAATCATGGCAGAAAAAACGGTATGCGTAACAAGCATCACCGCCCACCGCGGAGCGAGCAGCAAAATCCCCCAGCCCCCAGTTCCCCACGGTGGTACCGAGCACCAGTATCGAGGGAATCAGTATATCAGGAAACAATAGTTGCCTACCTGTAGCAGTGATGTGGTGCACGTCGAACAGCCAGCAGCATCGCAACCATAGACAAATGCAGCAAACAGCAAGGCCGCCAAGGCAAGTAGCCACATGCATCGTAAAGTTACCTTGCTTGCCAACGCACCAAAGGGGAACAAGTCCGAGATACATCAGCATCAGGGACAGGACACACGCGATCCAGAAAATCGTTGAAAGTCCACGCATAATGCCGTGGCTCTCAAAGCGTGTCGACCTCATCTATCAGATCATCCCATCCGCCCGGCAATCGATTGTCATTTCCCCGCAGGTGAGTAATGACGAATTCTGCTAACCAATCAGACGTGTACGCGTCTCTTATCAAATGCCCAAAAGACCGAAAGCCGGAAAGATAACCCCGACAAATAATGCAGCGCATGAACAAAACATGATGGCGAGCAGAATGGCCGTCAGAAAATTCTTTTCATCGGTTCATGGATCCCCTACCGATAACAATCAACATCACCGATGCGGGGAACTGATGCGATTAAACGAAGCGAACGCACGACCTTGCATCAACCCGATTCCTGTAACCAATCTTTCGTAATTGTTTGCCACCATCAATCCCGATGCGTGACTGGTGCGTACCACTGCCTGGCTGAAAAGATGCAGCGCTTCGAATCCATGCAAGATCAGTTCCATGCCATTAATACCGTGATCACAATCACCGCCGTCTGTAACGCCATCACCAGCCAGTAGGGCCCGGGGCTTTTTTGTCGTTCAATCAGCGAATTGTCTCCGGCCCAACCCACAACAGCCACTCCAGTCCAAAGTTCTAACGTGTAGATCGCAAACGCGATCAGCCAGAGAATCGCAGGTACATAGTCAGAAATCATTGGGTCAGATAAAAAGAGTTTCGCATCACGACCACGATCACCGAGTCGCGGGATTTGATTGTCCACTTCAAACCCGCCCGCATCTGCGGCCTCGGCACATCGCATTGTTATATGGACACGTTAGTCTGCCGAAAAAGATGCGTGAGTGAAACGGCCATCTGCAAGGAACACCGATAGGGATTCGGCCTGAAGTTCAGGGGATCGCCCCTGCGGCTTTATGCAGAGACGCGTCATCCTTTGACTTTTCGAACCCGAGTTCCATTGTCTTTCGCTGTGTACCACTGGGTCGGGATAGTTTGTACCTGCGTAGCGACTTTTGAGTGTAACGAGAACGGTATCGTGGTCCATACCTGGATCCAAGTCACGTACACCTCTCAAAAGCGGCTTGAGTGAACTGTTCGTCACAAAGGGGAGTGCCAAGAGAAATAGCAGCCAGAGGCCAGGAGCCACCGCGACCGCTGGCCGTCGCACAAATGCGAGAGGTAGCAAAAGAAGACCGCAGGAAATCAGGGCGATGATGATGTACGCAGGGTACATGAGCGAAACAGCTGTCCAAATGTCAGCTCCCCAAACAAGCCAAAACATTACAGGCAGCAGCAGTATCTGAGGCAATATGGCCTTCATCGTGTCTCCGTGAACTATCTGGTTTGTACATATAACGACCACGATTAACCGGGCCGGAAATGGTGAATGTCGATTGTCACAACGCTCGCAGACCTGCATCCACGTGGATGCGGTGGTTATCCGCCAGCTAGTGACGTCGCACAAATGCGGTCGAAATTAACAATGCAGTCGTACCGCAGAGCAACACATTCCAGGTGAGATACCGGGGTTTTTGCATGATGCGGAAGTAAGGCTTGTTGTATGGCCATCCTGCGTTTACCAGCTTAATTGCCTCGGATGGATTTGTCTCGCGTTCTGTGTCGCAAAAACGAAAAGGGAACCCTGCAGTAAACAGCAGGTTGGTACGCGTCAGTGAAATTTCGTTAACCGCCAAGTGATGCCAACAATTGACGGCAGCGAAAATGGTACATGCAAAGATCAAAACAGAAATTTGTACGGCCCCAGCATTGTGGGAGCAAACCACAATCAAAGCCGAAACCACAATGGAGAGCAACAAGCTTAGCGCTCCATTGGCAGCGGTCAGGCCGACCGAAAACCACTCGTTGTTCAATTCTGTTTCGGGCTTGCCGCTGCGCGTCATTCTTGCGGGATAGGTCACGTCGCATCGAGCGTAGCAGACAAAGGGAAAGCCACAAGCAACACATTTATAGTGCTCTCCTTTGTCCCATTCATCTACACGAGGTAAACGATTGGCCCAAACACAGAAAGCAAGCATGCCAACAAACAGGATCAGCAGCTTGAGAAGAACTCTTGGCAAGCGATTAGGGGCTCTGCATCGCATAATGGTGGCCCTCACCGGGCACGAACGAGAATCTAACCACTTCACACCCGCCCGAATGAGTGCTCCGTGCGCATCGCTTTGTTATACCACGCTTGCGTCATCGTTTGATCGCGGTGTCACCCGATGATACCGCAAACCTGTTTCACATCAGCCCAAAGCACGGGAGAAACATCGTGCGGTCCGTCAGCGGCGATTTCAGCGAGGCATTCATCTGCATCACGCGATGTTGCGATTGCCAGAGCGGCAGATGCAATTGATGGAGCACGGCTCATTCCAGCACTACAAGCAACCAAAGTTCGATGATTGTCATGAATGAGCGAAACCGTCGTCGTAATTGCGGTCTGGATGATTGAATTCGTGTTTCCACCACCGTCGTTGAGCGGAAATCGACAGTAGATCATGTCGCGGGCTGGCTCTGCCGGTCTCTCGTTAAATGCGAGGTCAATGACCGCCGAAATGCTGTTCTCGTACAGCAGTTTCAAATCACGAGCGTCCATGGCGTTGCCAATGAAAAGCGCTGCGTGCTTGGTTGAACGAATCAAAGGTCACCTGTAGCGGTATAACAGCAGCGTTCAGCGAGCCAGAAATCGACGTGATTGAGTGAATGCGAAGCCGTCCAATGGCTTCGCCTGCATCGCATCGTTATCACGCGTGTGCGTTTCGCAAGCGAGAGAGGTCGCCCAAGTATAACGCGGGTCACAAGCAGGTGATTGGCAACATTCTGTTGACATTCGATGTTTTCAATGATTAACAGCGTTCGAGGGAAGGATAACCTCGCAATAGTCGAGAAGTTTATCACCACGATCATCGAGGCAAATATCGGGCTTCGGCAGGAAATCAACGAAGCAGTCTGCGATCCCAAGTGATTTGGTGACATTGCGTGCATGATCTCGACCGCCCCTTGACCAGCAATACAGCGTATTGCCGGCAGCGTGCATTCGACGCACATAGTCCACGCTGGCGGGCATCGGGATTTGAGTCGTGCCAACTGTCCGAATGAGAGTATCATCAACATCAATAAAGATGACGCGTTTGCGATCCAAGGTAGAACCCTCCATTCTGCTCAAATACTTGTGCGGGTAACGACGGCGATGATCAGCAGCGACGGGCGAGAAACTTGCAAACAAACGAGGAAACGGACGCCCCGCTCTCCCGTGCATTTCATGGTTCGTCGCGATCGTCCGTGTACGGAAAGGCATTCGAGCCGCCGCCCATGATAGCAACCTTCCCGTTCTTGCGGTTTGTCTGAAAGATCACATCGTAGATCCGCGGGTACTCGTGATCGATTCCAGCCAGGCGTTTCTCTTCATGCTCCGGGTCGGTCAATTCGGACTTGCCAAGAAACATGCGGATTTGGGCATTACGCATTTCATTGAATCGAGTTTCCGCGTTGCCCCAATGTACAACGCGCGAAACACCCTGCTCAGTGATGTAGTGGAATTCCAATTCATCTAAGTCGCGAGCGAATCTACCGTATCTAAGATGACCATTAACAAAATCGAGTTTACCGAGAGCAAGGGCAGCACAAATCTCGTCAACTTGGGCGTATGAATTTTCTCGCGCTGCAAACCACGCGGCGATACCGACCGCTGTAATGGGCGCAACGAGTAGCAGTGTCCGTAAAGAGCATTTTAAGATGCGAAATCGGCTTACCTGTGTCGACGAACATTTGGGATCACCAAGTCCAAGCAGACCATTCACACTTCCGAAAACCGTTTTCGAGGAATCCGGTGCAAGTCGTGGTTCCCCGCGATTATGGTCTTCACGGAACGGTGAGGCAATCAAGGCGCGCACTGACTGGCGGTCGTCGTAGCCATCCAACCCGTGCTGAACGGGTTCGCGTGTGAAGCGAAAGGTACGGAACAACCGATCCCAAAACGACAGCACGGACGAGTAGTTGCATCCACAGAGTTCTGGATCGCGAGAATGATGGACTGAATGAACGGATGGCGTTACGAGAACGACTCGAAAAAAGCGATCCAATCGCCCCAATGTCATCGTGGAGTGATGCATCATCGAAACCATTACGAGTGCAGTTTCGTATATGAGCAAAGCGGTCGTTGACACACCCAGCAAGAAAAGGATCGGGAGTCGCGCGAACGCAGCAATTCCGAGTTCCACGACATGAAAACGGCCAGACGTTGTCACATCCATTGCGGCGTCAGAATGATGGACCGTATGGAAACACCAAAGTATCGGAAAGCGATGGTTGGCGCGGTGCCATACATAACTAAACAGGTCAAGCAAGAGAAATGAGACCACTATGCGAATCGGCTGAGAAGATTCGATTGACGATACGCTACAGACGTAAATACTGAGCAAGCCTACAGAGAAAAAAAGCAGTATCCCGTTCAACGTTGCGATCGCAAGGTTTGTTGCGCCGTGCCGAAGTCTGTCACGACGTGGTGTGGCAAGGTGCGTCTCTGCCAACCATATAAGCGCGAGCCAAAGCGCCGCGGGCGCGAGCCGGTACGCCGCGTGCTCGAATCCAAAACCAAAAAAAGCGTCGAGCATCAGAGGACACATCTAGTCGGGGAACGGTCGTAATCTGCGGGGACGGCCTGTGTGGCCTCCATTTGTAACAACTGCATGGCGAACGTCGGTGCATCGCTTGGTTCGTCAGAGTCCATCGTCGCTCATTATGGTTCTTAGCGGGATCTTGAAGCTGAGTCTAATGTTGGCCACAAACTACCGAGGTCGAAATTTGAACATAATGTCCATTGCCCGAATTACGTCAGCTTTTTCCTGAGGATCAATTGCCGCCGGGTAAACTGCGCAGATATTGACGAACCCCGATTCAGCATCGTACGCAATAACCCGCTGGTTTTTCGGAAGGTCCCCCGTCGTATGTTTTGTATCCAA
>PKCN01000056.1 GCA_002862205.1 Planctomycetaceae bacterium
TTTGCTGTTCAGGGTCATAGCGAACCACGCGGGCATTTTGGTCATCGGCGATGATCACGTTGTCACTTTGGTCAACGGCAAGGTGTTTGGGTGAATTGAATTGCGAATCCAACGCTTTGCCAATGGTTTTCCCGGCTTTGCCGGTGCCTGCCACTGTCTCAATCTTTCCGGCTGCATTCACTCGTCTCAAGGCGTGACCGCTGCGTTCCAAGACGTAAAGATTGTTTTGCGAGTCCACTGCGATCGCTCGTGGATCGATCAAAGGACTGGAGGTTGCTTCGTCGCCGTCTACGGGTATCCCCTTTTGGCCGTTGCCAGCTACTGTGGTCACGATATTTGAATCCAAATCGATCATTCGGACTCGCCGGTTTTTTAGATCAGCCACGTAGAGTTTGTCTTGTGCAGGATTCAGTGATACACACATCAAGAAATTAAACGTAGCTGCAGTTGCCGGGCCACCATCACCACTGAAACCTGCCTCGCCCGTACCCGCGATGGTGGTAATGATGCCACTTGTGGTATCGATTTTTCGTACGCAATGATTCCAGCTGTCTGCAATGTACAGCGCTCCATCAGCAGTTGCGGCTACGTTGTGCATCCCATTGAACGTTGCTTCCGTGGCAGGACCGGTGTCTCCTGAATATCCTTTGGATCCGTCACCCGCAATGAGGGTCATTGTGCCTGCGGGATCCCGACGGTGGATTCGTCCACCCTCCAATTCCACAATGTACATCTGGTTCTTGGAATCAAATGCAATGCCGAACGGAGAATTAAGTTTGCCCGGCGCAAGGGGCTTCTTGTTCTTGAGTGATTCTCCAATCACGACAGCAGCCTTCGCCATTTTTTTAGTGTTAGCGGCCGTGTCCACAGTAGGTGGATCAGCCATGCAGGTGCAGGCGACAAGGGTAATGGCAACCGCAGCGAGATTCTGGCAACCCAGGTGTTGGGGATTCGAAAATACCTTCATTGCGTTTTCTTCGGGTTGGATGGAGGGATAAGTTGCGGCTAAGCAGCAGTTGGCGCCCTTCGCAGGCAATTTGTGTTGGGTAGGGGTGGCCTG
The DNA here is from genome assembly GCA_002862205.1 of Planctomycetaceae bacterium. Taxonomy (GTDB): domain Bacteria; phylum Planctomycetota; class Planctomycetia; order Pirellulales; family Pirellulaceae; genus Rubripirellula. Next base: position 1,061 of record PKCN01000056.1, read on the forward strand.
CTCTCTGGAAGTGCCTGAGGCTACATCATGTTGAAAGCGATCTCAACCATTGGAACGATGAGTCCCAGGACTGCAGTCGCGAGAACGAGCAATCCAAGGATGCAGGCGATATGGCCCAGTTTGCGGCGTTGAGATGGTTTTTTCAGGCTAAACGCACTGAACAGGATGGAGATGGTTGCTGTAAAGACAAACAGAGACATCATCGGGTGAATGAGTATGAGACTCAACGTGGGCAGGATCATGCCGAATTCAAACCCCCATGTCTCTAGCATCAGGCCGCTGAAATAGATTTTGAACGTGAGCAAGGGCCAAATGCATATTGCGATCAACAACGGCACTGGCCAAGTCAGTGAACGCTTTGTTGGTACTTCTGTGGCAGGCGTTTGGTATGGGTTGTTCGTACTCAAATGAAGTGCCGGATCTGTTTGGGGCGCAGGGTTCTCATTCTTCTGGTCAGTGATCGAGCGACGTGATTCGGGAAGCATTTTCCGCTCTGGAGTTTAGCTGGTTTCAGTTCATGATGTTTCTGTATGCATGGATGAATCCAGGTTCCTCGTTAACGATGTAGGGCATTGATCAAACCTGAATTCCTTGATTGGCGTTTTTATGACATGTTGCAGGTTGGACCAAGTGTTCAAGGTTCAATTGACGAAACTTGCAATGGTTGTTCCAAACGGTGGGGCATCAATCGTGACGGTGCATTCCTGCTTGATTGGAATCAAACTTGGGATTGATCCAGTGAGAATGATTTGTCCTTCCTGAAGTTGGTCGCCAGTTTTTTTCAGTGACTCCTGCAGCCATTGAAGTGAGGACTGGATGGTCTCAATGAGTTGAGACCCTTTGCAGGTTGTGAAACAGTTGTCGTCAATCAGGATTGAGAGTTCGGGCGTGTCGAGCCTATCGGATCTTTCTGTGGTTCCGCCAAGTACGAACCCTGCATGAATCGCATTGTTGGCAATCAGTTCACCAGCAGAGGATGGCGTGCCATGCATGACATGATTGTGAAGTTCAATCACCGGCATGATGCCGGAAACGCAGGGTGGAATTCCCGGTTGCGTAAAATCGGCTGGTTTTGGAGTGCGTTTCAAGATGACTGCAAGTTCGCCTTCGATTGCCAGCTTGGAATAATTGCCCAGTTTCAGGCAGACGCCGGATTCGTGCTGTTCCGATTTGTACAGCCGGCCAGTGACACAATGTTCGATTCCGAGTTGGGCACGGATGGTTGGTGACGTGCACCCAACTTTGTAGCCGACGACGCTGTCTCCTCTGCCGATGCGCAGTTGGGCCACCGCGTGCTGCAGTCGGTAGCCCTCCTGGACCGTCAAGGAAAGACCCTCTGAAAAAATGCTACCTGGGCATCGGTTTTCATAATCCAGTAGTTGCTGCTCTGCCCATCGTGTGTATTGGGAGGCTGCAATTTGTTCGTTTTTCATATCAGCTCGTTACGAAGCAGTTGGCTGGCAAGCGTTGGAGGTGAGGCGGCGAATTCTGTCTGTTGCGAATTCCGGCCTGACGCTGCCTGATGGTTGCTAATGTCTTTGTGTTGGAGAGATTGCTTCACGCCAGGATCCCACGCGCGACATTGCCGTAGACATCAGTCAGTCGGTAGTCACGACCGCTGTGGTGGTAAGTCAGTTGGGTATGATCCAAGCCCATGATGTGGAGCAAGGTGGCATGCAAATCGTGGATCGTACAGCGATCTTCAATCGCGTAGTATCCGTATTCGTCGGTTTTTCCGTAGCGGAATCCCGATTTGACGCCTCCGCCTGCCATCCACATGGTAAACCCTTCGGGATGGTGATCACGGCCGGGTTCCGCGTTGCCCACTTGGACGGTTGGGGTGCGACCGAATTCTCCACCCCATAGCACAAGCGTATCGTCGAGCAGCCCCCGTTGCTTCAGGTCTTTGAGTAGTCCCGTGATTGGTTTGTCGATTTGCTTGACATTGATTTCATGGCCTTTCTTCAAGTGAGTGTGTTGATCCCACTGTTCGTTGTTAAACGGCAGCGTGTTCGCATGGCTGACTTGGATGAATCGAACATCCCGTTCGGCAAATCGTCGTGCCAGCAGGCACTCGCGTCCAAAGTTTGCAGTGTCGGGATCGTCAAGTCCGTAAAGCTCGCGCGTCGCTGCTGATTCCTGATTCAAGTCCATCGCCTCGGGGGCTGCCGTTTGCATGCGAAACGCCAACTCGAATGATTCCAGACGAGCGTCAAGCTCCGCTCCCCCAATCTCTGGTGGATTTGCCTTTTGCTGTAGTTGCCGAAGTAATTTGAGTTGAAGTTTTTGTTGCGCCAGATTCAGACGCTGATTAGCCAGATATTCAAAGGTGGCATCCTTGGCGGCGGCATTGGGATAACCAGGAGTGCCCAGCGATACCCCCGCATGGCGGGCTGGCAGAAATGCGCTACCAAAATTGTTGACGCCTCCATGCAGCGACGTTGGGCAAATGGTCAGAAATGTTGGCAGATTCTCATTCGCAGACCCCAAGCCATAACTGATCCATGATCCGGTGCTGGGACGTAGTTGGGCTTCATCGCCCGTATGCAGTTTCATGCAAGCACCGCCATGGGCCACATTGGTTTCGCATACCGAATGCACCATGCACAGGTCATCAGCTACTGTGGGAAGATGTTGCCATAGTTCGCTCATCGGAATTCCTGACTTGCCGCAGGGGCGGAATTTCCACGGACTACGCATCAGATTGCCGCGATCAGCGAATGTCACTCGCGAACCATCGAACGGCAGCTTCTTGCCGTCGTCCCGGTCCAACTGTGGCTTGGGATCAAAGAGGTCGATGTGCGACGGCCCCCCATGCATGAACAGAAAAATAATGCGTTTTGCACGGGCCGGAATTCGGGCCGCTGATTGAGTGTCACTTTCGTTCGCATGTAGCCGCGGGGCATGGAGCATGCTGGTGAGTGCCAAACCGCCAAAACCAACGCACAGTTGGTTCAAGGCCTCGCGCCGGTGGTTCAAGGCCTCGCGCCGGCTGCGTCTGGGATCAATCAACATGAATGTACTCACTCGATAGCAGCAAGGTGTGAACCAAAGCAGTCCACACTTTTAATTCCGTTTCGGTGTTCTCCGCCACAGTTGCTTCGAACTCTCCGAGAAAATCCTGCAGGGTCTCCATCTCGTTGACTGTTGCCGGTCGTTGGAACAGACTTTCGTAAAGGCTTTGAATTCGTTGTCTGATTCGATCTGCACTGCCCTTCTTCGTTTGAATCTGTTCCGGTGTCAGTTGCCCCCATGCCGGTGCTCGCGCTGCTAACGTGGATCGGGCAATGTTTTCTGCCTGTTGCATGACCATCGGATCATTCATCAGCAACAAAGCCTGGGTCGGAACGGTGGTGCTGTCCCGGTTGCCTACAGGGGTAGCTGCATTGGGGAAATCATAAAGCGTGAGGAATCGGTGAGTGTTGCAACGCACAACAGGCAGGTAAACAGAACGCCTGCGGAAACTTCGATAGGCAGCTTCGTTATTGTTCAGGTCGGTCGGCGAGGGGTCTTGCGACTTGACTGACAGCGGCATTCCCACAAGGTCCAATGACAAGGTTCCACCATGCATCAGCAAGCTGTCCCGGATTGCCTCGGCTTCGATCCGGCGTCTGGGGAAGCCATGCAACCATCTGTTGGGAGACTCGCTGGTCTCTTGCTGGTAGCTTGCTGAGGTCACAATCAAGCGGTGCAGAGATTTCAGTGACCAGTCATGTTTGATCAACTCCAACGCCATCCAGTCCAGCAAGTCAGGATGCGTAGGGCGGGAACCTTGCATGCCAAAATCGTTGGGGGTTCGGACAAGGCCGCGGCCAAAGTGCCAGTGCCACAATCGATTCACAATCACACGGGCAGTCTGTCCTCCTGCTCCGCTTCCAGCGTCAGTCATCCAATATGCCAGTTGCCGGCGACCGCTTTGACTGCTTGGGATGGGGTGGGGGGCCAGCATCGGAACCGTGGATTGATCCGGGATTGATGAGATGACCTTTGGGAATCCACGCATCACTTCATCACCCAGTTGCATGTGGCTGCCGCGAATGTGAATTCTGATGTTTTTCGAGTTTCCATCGCTGGCCGCCATGACTTTTTCTGGTTCAGGCTTTTGTTGTCGGTGATTGGTCAGTCTGGTCGCCAGTTCATCGAGTTGGGAAATCTGCTTGGTCACGCGGTCGGCATGGTCAGCATGAATCAGACGGATTTTGTCAATGTGTGACATCAATGGTTCTGATTCCAATCGCAATTTGATGGTCCCCTGCTCAAGCGGGAAGGTTCCTTCGGACACCCAGCGTTGATGCTCAGGCATCCAGCCGCCTGTGGTTTGGGAAATCGCGTCGTTTTTGACAACCGTGCCATTGATCAGCATGCGTCCGGGTCGAGCGTCTTTGGCTGCGTACCTCAATTGAAACAGGTATTGGCCCTTTGCAGGAATTTCAATTTCATATTCCGCAAAATTCTGTTGGGAACCACGGTCTGAGATGATGCCAATGCCTTCACCGTAACCATCATTCAAAGTGGCCACATTGCCTTGCACAAAACTCTCAGCTTCCAGTTCGAGAAGATTGGTGGGATTTTCTGTGAGTTGCTTGTCAAATCGGACTTGCAGCTGGTTGCGTTCCTCGGTCAGACGATCGAGTTGTAATTGATGTTTCCGGAGGGCTTGTTCGATGGTTGCTGTCTTGATGGGGCGGTCACCCAATTCGGTGCTGTGGAATATTCCTGCCAAAGCGTAATAGTCCCGTGTGGGAATCGGGTCAAACTTGTGGTCGTGGCAGCGAGCACATCCCAGAGTGAGACCTAGGAATGTCTTGCCGACGGTATCGATTTGCTCGTCGACGATGTCTGCCTGCTTTTTGACTTCGTCCTGTTCGGCAAGAATTTTTGTTCCCAAGGCAAGAAAGCCTGTTGCTGTAAGCCTCGCGTTTTTACGAGAGTGGACGCTGCTTGAGAATGGTTGACTTGATTCCGAATTGACGTCCACCGTATCATCGGATTCCGTTGACTCCAGCAAGTCTCCGGCAAGTTGTTCGTGTACGAACGCATTATATGGCAGGTCATCATTGATACTGCTGATGACATAATCCCGATATCGCCATGCCAATGGGTAGGCGTGATTTTCATCACCCCCATTGGAATCACCATATCTCGCTACATCCAACCAGTGGCGTCCCCAACGTTGACCGTATTGTGGAGACGAGAGCAGTCGGTCGACAAGCCGTTGCCAGGCGTCCGGACGCTGATCATTGAGGAACTTGGCAACTTGCTCCGGCGTGGGCGGAAGGCCAATCAGGTCAAAATACAGACGTCGGATCAATTTTCGTGGGGCTGCCTGTTTCAGCGGGCCAAGTGCCTGTTGTTCCAGCTTTGACAGAATGAAATGATCGATCGGGTTTCGTGCCCAGGATTGCTGCTGAACCTCGGGATGTCTGACCCGGATCGGGGGACTGAATGCCCAGTGGGACTTCCAGTGAGCGCCTTGGTCGATCCAGCGTGTCAATTGCAGAATCTCAGCTTCCGACAAAGGCGAGGCGTCTTCACTCGGGGGCATTCGATCGTCGCCGTGGGATTTGATTCGCGTCAACAATTCGCTGGCGAATGGTTGACCAGGAACAATGGCAATCGCACCTGATTCGAGTTCGCTGGTGGCTGATTGCCGCGAATCCAGACGTAATCCTGCTTGCCGTTGTTCAGCGTCCGGGCCGTGGCATTCAAGGCAGTGCCGGGAAATCAACGGAGCAATCGTGTCGCCGTAGTCGATCGCACGGTCCGCGCGTTCCTCTGCCATCGCATGGCTGACGATGAACAGCAGGCAGAAAAACGGAAGTTGTGATTTTGGCATGGCTCAAGTTTTGATCGGTTTGAACCGGAATTCTAAAGCAAAATGATCCTTGCGACTGACTTTCGAGATGACTTTGACGATTTGTGCCAGACTTGCAGTCATGAGAGACTGGGAAATTCGGTGTTTCTGCTGTGATCCTGCGGTTTGGGTTTCTCGCTCATGGACTGGACGATGTCCAAAGGAGCGGACGAGTTTTTGCAACTGCAGCAATGCCGAATCCAAGTTCGGATGCATCAAAATCGCTATAAATGTGGTTTGCAGTGGTGCCGTTGCACATGGATGCAACATGCATCGTCGTCATCCACCTCTCACCTCCCCTACTCACCTCCCCTACTCTGCTTCCGGGCATCACAAGGTGTCCCGCCCCAAGGATCGCCAATTGAAAATGTATTCACGAAAAATAATGTCAATCACGCTGTCGGTTCTGGTCTCACTGGCTTGTGGTTTGTTGAATCGGATCGATGCTGCAGATGCTTTTCCGGGGCGAGTTTCCGAGTTTCATTCGTTTCCCCGGTACGATTTTGAGCACGCGGGGCGGCGTTGTACTGTCGTGACTCCGAACGAGACCGCCGAGGGGACACCATGGGTTTGGAGAGCGAGGTTCTTTGGGCATCAACCACAGGCCGACATCGCTTTGTTGCAGCAGGGGTATCACGTCGCCTACGTCGATGTTGCCAATCTTTTTGGCGCTCCTGAGGCCGTTGAAATATGGGATGGTTTTTACGATTACCTGACAAAGCAACATGGCTTTCATCGCAAGCCGGCACTTGAGGGGATGAGTCGCGGTGGCTTGATCATTTTCAACTGGGCAAAGGCGAACCCCGGAAAAGTGAGTTGCATTTATGGGGATGCGCCGGTTTGTGATTTCAAAAGCTGGCCCGGCGGGAAAGGGACTGGCAAGGGGGGCGGGGGCGCCTGGCAAACCTGTTTGAAGGCTTATGGGTTGACCGAGGCAGAAGCTTTGGAAGCAAAAGTGAATCCCATTGATGGACTCCAGGCGTTGGCAGTGGCCCGTGTCCCCATTCTCAATGTTGTGGGTGACGCTGACGTGGTTGTGCCGGTGGCTGAGAATACGGCGGTGCTGGAAGAACGTTATGTCAAACTGAAAGCACCGATTGAGGTCGTGCATAAACCCGGTGTCGGGCATCATCCACACAGCTTGAAAGATCCTCAAGTGATTGTGGATTTCATTTTGAATAGTCGGCGTGACCTGACCATTGTCTTGGCGGGTGATTCAACGGTGACAGACGCAGCCGGTTGGGGCGCAGCTTTTGCCAAGCGTTTTGGTGACAACGTTGAAACCATCAATCTTGCCAAGGGAGGCGCGAGCTCAAAGAATTTTCGTGACGCGGGTTATTGGGCTCGCTGTCTGGCACAAGATCCCGACTACGTGTTCATACAATTTGGACACAACGATTGTCCAGGCAAAGGGCCCAAGCGTGAGACCGATCCTGAAACCACCTACCGGCAGAATCTTGAGCAATATGTAGCCGAAACACGCGCGATGGGGGCGAAACCTGTGTTGGTTTCTCCGATGACACGCAGGCGTTTCAAGAATGGTGAGATTGATTCGATTTTGAAACCTTACGCCGAGGCTGTTCGCGTCGTTGCGTCCCAAACCAAAACACCGATCATTGACCTGCACCGTAGCAGTGTCGAGCTGTTCAATGAACTGGGTGATGCGGGTAGTGCTCATTTCTGCCCGGAGGGAGATCGTACGCATTTCAATCGTCAGGGAGCAGAGAAGATGTCTGATCTGATGATCTCGGAATTTCCCTCAGCGGTCAGTGAGTTGATACCCTACTTGAAACGCTGAATTCTTGAACGGCTGAAAATTCCATTGAGGCCCCAGTCACGCTGGATGCTGGGTTACAATTCACGTACATCGTGAGTGCTGAATGATTCGGCTGTTTTAAAAAAGTCCTGTGGTTTCAAGGTGAAAGGGAAGGATCAAATGATTGATTTCTGTGACCCTCGCACGAGACGTAGTTTTCTTCAGGTCGGCAGTTTGGGGTTGGGTGGTATACTGGGTGGCCTTTCCTTGCCCACCTTGCTGCGGGCTGGGACTGATCCGGAATCCAACCGTATTTTGCGGGATCGTTCGGTCGTTTTTCTGTTCATGCATGGTGGCCCGCCTCAGGCGGAAACCTTTGATCCGAAAATGACAGCTGCATCCGAGTACCGCTGTTTCAATGGTGAGATCAAGACAGCAGTTCCAGGATTGACCTATGGTGCATCGCTTGAGAAGTTGGCTCGGTTAGCTGACAAGACGACGGTGGTCCGCAGTTTTCAGCCCGGTGATGGCAATCACAACATCAAGCCGCTTGTCAGTCCTCACAGTTTGGGAGCGAATGTTGGGTCGCTGTATTCGCGGATCTCAGGGATCACTGATGGAAAGACTGGCATGCCTTCCAATGCGGTGCTTTTGCCACGGGCGGTTGATGAGCAAGCACAGACGGTGACCAAACAGTTTGGTGATTTTTCCAATACCGGGAAAATGGGCTCCGCCTTTGCGCCCTTTGTGCCAAGTGGCAAAGGGGCGTTGATGGACAACATGAAACTGAAATTGTCCCAAAGGCGACTGGATGATCGTCGGGCGCTGCTGGAAACCCTCGATGGATTCAAGCGTCGTCTTGATGCAACCGGAACGATGGATGGAATTGACAAGTTCAACCGCCAGGCTTACGACGTCATCCTCGGTGGGGTGACGCAGGCTTTTGATCTCTCTCGCGAAGACCCGGCAGTCGTTGCCCGCTATGACACATCGCAAGTGGTGCTGCCGGAAAAGATCGATCAAAAGTGGAACAACCACAAAAACTATCGTGACCACGGGCAAACACTCGGCAAGCTGATGCTGTTGGCGCGGCGTCTTTGTGAGCACGGCAGTCGATTTGTGACCGTGACCACGAATTTTGTCTGGGATTTCCACGCGGATGTGAATAATGCCACGCTTGATGAAGGAATGCAGTATGTCGGAATGCCTTATGACCATGCTGTGTCAGCGTTCATCGAAGACGTCGAAGCACGCGGATTGAGTGACAAGATTCTGCTCGTTACCTGTGGTGAAATGGGCCGCACCCCAAAAATCAATGCCAAGGGGGGGCGTGATCATTGGGGGCGTTTGGGGCCGCTGTTGTTGTATGGTGGAGGACTCAATCTGGGGCCTGTGGTTGGCCGCTCAGACGCCGTGGCTGGTGAACCCAATTCACAGCCCATCAAAATCGATAATCTGTTGTCCACGATTTTTCATCGTATGTTCGACGTTGGGGAATTACGTCTTGATTCACGCGTGCCGGGACCGCTGATGCAGTTGATAGAATCCGGACGGCCGATTGAATCACTCGTTTGATTTTCGAAATTGCTGTCCTGATCGCAGGAAAAAATGACCGGAACAGGTTAGAACGGGGGCCGGTTTGAGTGATTTTGCTCCCCCCCCCAGAAAACTAATCATGGAAGTTGGCATGCCGCTGGACGAAGATTCGCGTCATTTGCTGGCGATTCTCACGCCAGAAGATTCGCCGCCGATGCACCAAGTCGATATTCACGTTTTGCGTGAAGCGATGGAATCGCGTTTCCCGGATCGTGAACGTGAGCCTGTTTCGAAGGTTGAAGACCGAGTTGCGGTGGGGCCCCATGGGGATGTTCCTGTCCGGTTGTATCGTCCGGAATCGAAAGGCACGCCTCCCGTGCTGGTTTACTTTCATGGTGGTGGCTGGGTGCTGGGAAGTCTGGAAACACACGATGCCATTTGTCGTGCTCTTGCCAATGCCGCCGGTTGTGTTGTTGTTTCCGTGCAGTACCGACTTGCGCCGGAGCACCCCTTTCCCCGTGGTCTTGAAGATTGTCAGGCTGCGGTTCGGTGGGTGCGTTGGGCTGCTGATCAACTGGGGGTGGATGGCCAGCGGATTGCCGTGGGCGGCGATAGTGCAGGGGGGAATTTGGCCGCGGTGGTTGCGAACTGCAACCGTGACGAAAAGGCACCCCCACTGTGCCACCAATTGCTGATCTACCCTGTTATCGATGTCAGGCAAACGACTGAATCGTATTGTGAGAATGCCGAGGGATTTTTGCTGACAGCATTGGGAATGAAAATGTTTTGGGATTTGTATTTAGGGCACTCGACCGCATCAGATTCGCCACTGGCATCACCCGGCATGGTTGCCGATTTGACTGATTTGCCAACGGCAACTGTGCTGACTGCTCAATATGATCCGCTGCGGGATGAAGGAGAAATCTATGCCGAGCGTTTGCGGTCTGCTGGAAATCAGGTTGAGTTGCGACGTTGGGATGGTGTTTTTCACGGCTTTGTCGGCTTTGCAGATCGACTGGTCAAAGGCAGGGAAGCGATTTTGTTCTCTGCACAACGCCTGCGAGAGAGTTTCGATGTTTGAGATTGGTTCCGTTGCTCAAGTTGCACCAATACGAAACGCGTCTTGATCAGGGGCCGTCATGGGGAGTGTCTGGAGTGGCTGAAGTAAATTTGACTGTGCGGGAACTTCGACGGCTTTGGAAGCCGCAGAAAGAGAGGCTTAATCAGGAGCATCACCAGCATCCCACCAACATTCGGTTTCATCGTGCCTGCAGTTGGTTGCAGAGAGTAGAGGAGATTCAGGATGATGCGGTGCTGGATCATGTGTTGCTCAGTCTCTGGACGGCCTTCAATGCTTTGTATGGCCAGTGGGATGGTGAGCGTCAGGAACCCGTTTCGGATGTGGAGTGCTGGCAGCATTTTCTGGATCGGATGCTCGAACTTGATCGGAGTGAATGGATTCAAACCCAGTTACATGAGCATAAAAAACTTGTGATGACGCTGTTCGATGATGAGTATTTGAGCCGCTTTTTCTGGCAGGATCCGTCCGACCAGAGAGCCAAGCGTGTCAGGCGTACCCGGTTGGAAGCCCAGGGTTGGTATGTCGAAGAAAATTGGACCATGGTGCTGCAGCGATTGTTTGAACGTATCTATCTGTTGCGTTGTCAGTTGATTCATGGAGCGTCCACTTATGACAGTTCCTACAATCGAACCGCCATCCGACGCTGTTCGCAGATGATGGAGCATCTGCTGCGAACCTTTCTCAGGGTATGGGCCCAGTGGGGATCAGACGAAGACTGGGGAATCATGTGCTATCCACCCATGAAGTGATTGCAGGATGTGGGGTCCGGTAGTTGTGGAGATGGGGAGCATGCGATGCGATTCGCCGATCTCTCGTGAATTCGTGTGCCCCCGTGTAGTCGAGGGATATACGTTGACCTTAAAATGACGATGTCCAGTTTTCCCTGAGGTGCCGTCATGCCAGATCGACGATTGTGCGGAAACTTCCATTCCGGTCATGCCTTTGATTCCTTCCTGGGGACGCAGCGTGAAGGGTTGTGTCTGGTGGGGCGTCGGAACATGGTCAAAGCAGGGATGGCAGGGATCGCGGGGCTGACACTTCCGCAACTGTTGCGAGCCAGAAGCGAATCCGCGTGGGCAGGCGACGCAATGCCTTCGAGGCGATCGGTCATCCTGCTGTGGATGACGGGAGGTCCCAGTCACATCGATACATGGGACATGAAACCCCAGCGACCGTTGATGAATCGCGGGCCTTTCTCGCCGATCTCGACGGCAATTCCGGGGGAATCGATCTGTGAACACCTGCCAAAGCAGGCCGCGATGTTGGACAAGTTCACGCTGCTACGTTCTGTTGATTGCAGGAAAAGCAATCATGAACCAAACAAGGTGATGCAGACGGGGCATCGAGAGGCCGCGCCACGGGCCAATTCCAATGGCGAGCGTTATCCGGCCATCGGATCAATCATTGCCAAATATCGAGGTGGTAATGAACCGGGGGTGCCTCCCTATGTCGCGTTTCAGAAATCACGCTCTCATGTCGCGTACGCGGGTGATCTGGGACAGCAGTACAATCCGTTCATGGCAAATCAGGCAGCCACCTTGCCGGTCTATGATCTGGTAGGAAAAAATACCGGCAAGGTTTCGTCTTCTCCCATGTTTCGACTGCCTCGGAATCTCGATTTTGATCGCATCAATCACAGAGTTGGTCTGCTTCGGCAACTCGACCAAATGCGGCGTGAATTGGATGTGTCGGGCAACATGGATGCGATGGACACCTATCAGCAGCAGGCGGTCGACATGCTGACAGGCGGGCGGGTTCAGAAAGCATTTGATGTGTCAAGTGAACCGCAGGGCGTGCGAGATTTATATGGTCCGCATCTGTGGTGTCAGCAGGCGCTGTTAGCCAGACGTCTGGTTGAGCAGGGCGTTTCATTCGTCACGATTGACTTGAGTTATCACACCGGATCAGGAACTTGGGACAATCATGGTGACAACATTCCGCCCTACGGTGGTATCTCAAAAGGCTTGAAACCTCTGTTGCCTCTGTTTGATCATCTGATCACCACGCTTGTCTGTGATCTCGAGCAGCGTGGGTTATTGGACGAGGTGCTTGTGGTAGCGATGGGCGAGTTCGGGCGTACGCCGTTGATGGGAACCCAAGGCAGTACTGACGGCAGGAATCATTGGCCGCAGGTCATGTCCATGTGTCTGGCCGGTGGTGGGATGAGGCATGGTCAGGTGATTGGAGCGACCGAGAAGGATGGAGGGCAAATCAAGCATCGCCCTGTCACCCCTGGCGATTTGGCGGCGACCATTTACCATCATATGGGAATCCGAAGGCAACAGACTTATCTGGATCACCGCGGCAGACCCGTCTTTGCGGTGCAGGAAAACGGCGAACCGATCAAAGAACTGATCTGATTCGCCGTTGCATCTTGTGAGCATCATTGGCTCGGAGAAATCTCGTTTGCTTAACTAAGCCAACTAGCAGGCTGAACCTCAGCCTGCTGCAACTGGGGCCGGAGCGGGTTGGTAAGTCGCGCTGCCAAAACCAAGCATGGGAATGAAAATGAAGGGCAGGAAAATAAGCCCAACTGCAAATCCGTCACCTTTGCCAAAACGCTCTGCCAACGCGAGGTTCAGAATGATCGCGATCACGAAGGTGACGGGAGGAATCATCAGCAGCAGGATCCACCAGATCGGCTTGCCTACGATTTCAAGCAGAACAACGCAGTTGTAGATTGGAATGATGGATGCCCAGCCCGGCTTGCCCGCCTTGGAAAACATCTTCCACATGCCAACGATAACCAGAAGAATCAACGCAAAGCAAAGCAGCATAAAAAGGCTCGCGGCCCCGGTAGCAGCTGCGGCAGCAGCGCCATCGTTTTGTGCGATCAAAAGAGATGTCAATGCAGTCATGTCTGTGTCTTCCTTTATCAAGTCAGGGAATCAAAAGAGAGTCTTGTTCTGTCTCACTGCTGCGTCAAGTTCGCAGCCTTAGAAGCCCGCTGTGGTGCAGGTTTTTTCTGCGAGAATAGAATGTCAACATTCACGCGTAGATCTGTTCCAAAAGTTGTTTGGACAGTTTTAAAGGCTACTTAAGGTGAGAAACGGGGCGCATCGTTTTTTAATTTGCCGTGTTATCTCTTGTCTTTTTGTGGCATCTTGCGTAGCAACCAAGGTTTGCTGCGGCGGGGGAGCTGATTTTTCTTCGCTCTGAAGCCTTCTTTGAGCGATTGATGCTGGCAGTTGCTGGAGGTTCAGCTGGGTCATTGAGGAATTTCAGCTTTTGAACGCCATTTTCGGGTTCTTTTATGGGACATTCGTGCTTTCATCATCCCGATCACAGCGTTTGCCAACACGCGAACATCAGACTGCAGGAGTTCAAATTCGCTCGGTGGTTGACGCTCGATTGAACAGTGAGCAAAAGGAATCATGATTGCATCGCTTGCTGATGTTCACGATTGCTAAAGTGCTTGCGATTGAAGCCTGGGCTTGGGATGTTACAAATTGCAGAAGAAAGGCGTCGTGCGGTTTGCGTACAAAATTTTGCTCAGTTCTTACAAGACGCACATCGAATCCGTATCCATGATAATAATTCACGTGCATCATTTTGGTTCAGGTAGTCGATTGAATATGGAAGCAGGCCGGGTCTTGGATATTGGTAGTTTCGTGCGGGTAAGCATGATTGTCGCGTGCGTGTCGGTTGGCATGTGCTTGCCATCAGCGCGTGTTTCAGCAAATGAAACCGGGCAACTTCGATTCAACCGTGATGTTCGGCCGATACTTGCGGCTCACTGTTTTCATTGTCATGGTCCAGATGAAGCGGAGTCCGGCTTGAGGCTTGATCTTGCCGAAGGAATCGCTGACGCCTTTAGTGAGATGGACCTGAATGAGAATACAGGTTGGCAGCGTTTGATTTCGAAAGATCCTGACGAGAAGATGCCGCCCCCGGCACCGGGCAATGAGGTCAGCGCAGAGGAACTCGTGGTTCTCAGGCAGTGGATCAGTCAAGGGGCGGGCTATGAAATGCATTGGTCCTACGTTCGCCCAACACGACCTGATGTACCGAAAACTGACTTGGCAAAGCGTGTCAGAAATCCCATTGATGCATTTGTGCTGCGCAAACTGGACCAGCAACGACTGAGCCCCAGTTCTGAGGCGACCCGAGAGCAACTCATCCGGCGTCTGTCTTTGGATCTGACAGGTTTGCCGCCGTCGCCAGCAGAGGTTGAGGCGTTCGTTTCAGACCAGCGTCGTGATGCCTATGAAAACCTGGTTGATCGCTTGCTTGGATCAAGGCATTTTGGCGAGCGTCTGGCGCTGCCGTGGTTGGATGCGGCCCGCTACGCCGATACCAATGGTTTTTCCATTGATGATCATCGCGACATGTGGTTATGGCGCGAGTGGGTGATCAATGCGTTCAATGAGAACATGCCCTATGACCAATTTCTGACCGAGCAAATTGCGGGTGATCTGATGCCCAACGCATCGGATCGACAGCGTCTGGCAACTGGGTTTCTTCGCAATAGCATGAATACCCATGAAGGCGGGACACTGCCCGAAGAGTATCGCGTGATTTATATCGCCGACAAAATCAACACTGTGTCAACTGTATTCATGGGATTGACCATGCGTTGTGCCCAGTGTCACAGCCACAAATATGATCCCATCACCCAGAAAGACTATTATCGATTCTTTGCTTTCTTCGACACCGCTCATGAACCGGGATCAGGGGCTGCGAATGGAAACACATCGCCGATCCAGAGAATGGACGGCGTGTTAACGGGGAGTGAGCAATTCAAAGCGGATGTCAATGCCCGCATTGCAATACTCAAACGTTATCAACTGCATCCACCCGAGTTGCTTCAGGATCGCATTCAATGGGAGAAGAAGTTTCAGGGTGGTCCGGCAGTCGCAATTGCTGAGGCACTGGCAGTGCCCGTGGGGGCGCGTACTGATGAGCAGTGGAAACAAATCAATAAGGAATTCGGGAAGACGACCCAGTTGATGAATCGGCATGTTTCTACCATCAATCGTGAAATCAAGGTGCTGGAAAAAGATCTGCAGGCGGCGCAGGCCTCCGTGATGGTGATGAAGGAAAAGGGACCGCGAAAAACTTACGTCCTCACCCGGGGCGAGTACGATCATCCTGATCCGGACCAGCTTGTTGAACCGGGTGTCGCAGATGTGTTGCCCATGTTGCGGACGGAAAAATCAGCACGTGGGGAAGCGAACGCCGCGGAGCCACAACGTGAGAAAGCCGTGGCGTGGAAAACAGCAAAGTGGATTTGGGACTCGGCAGGTGCCGCCAGCGGCAATCAGGACAATGAACCACGGTTCTTTCGATTTGTCATTGATTTGAAGAGCAAACCGAAGCGGGCAGATTTGAGGGTAACTGTGGACAATGTGGGGGTCACGTTTATCAATGGGCAACAGCTCGGGACAAGTCAGCCATGGATGTCCCCGGGACAGTATGAGGTTGCCAATGAATTGCAACCAGGGAAAAACGTGATCGCTGTCAAAGCGATCAATCAAGGTGGAGCGGCAGGGCTGCTCGCATCATTGGTTCTTGATGGCAGCCTGGAATTTGGTTCAAGCCGAAAATGGCAGGTGTCGGCGGACAGTAATCTTGCAGGGACCAATGAATGGACAATGGCTGACTATGACGCCAGTGGCTGGAGCGATGCCATTGAGTTGGGGCCGATTACCATGGCACCGTGGAACTTTGCAAACCTTTTTGGGCAATCCGTGCCGACTGATCCAGATCGCCCCAATCGTCTGACTCTAGCAAACTGGCTTGTGCGTCAGGATCATCCGCTGACGGCACGCGTCGCGGTCAATCGTTATTGGCAGATGTTGTTCGGGCGGGGTTTGGTTTCGACACCGGATGATTTCGGTTCGCAGGGAGCCTACCCCACTCATCCTGAGTTGCTCGACTGGCTGGCAGTGGAATTTCGAGAAAGTGGTTGGGACATCAAACAGTTACTCAAAACAATGGTGATGTCCTCGACATACCGTCAGACGTCGGCGGCAAGTCGGGATTTGTATGAGCGCGATCCAGAAAACCGATGGCTGGCAAGGGCTCCGCGTTATCGCCTGTCGGCTGAGTTTCTGCGGGATGGGGCGCTTGCGATTTCCGGGCAACTGGATCCACGCGTTGGTGGCCCCAGTGTGTATCCAAGTCAACCGCATGGGTTGTGGCGAGAGATCAGTCACTTTGGTTATGGGAACGCCTTCAGTGCTCAGGCCTTCTATCCCAGTGATGACAGCGGCCAATATCGCCGTAGCATGTACACCTTTTGGAAACGCACCAGTCCACCACCTTCGATGATCGCATTCGATGCACCAACTCGTGAGGTGTGCGCGGTAACTCGCTCACGCACGAATACACCGCTGCAGGCGTTGGTATTGTTGAACGACCCCAATTATGTCGCTGCAGCAAAGTCTCTGGCGCGATTGGCGATCGCAGAAGGAGGTGAAACAGTCGGAGAGCGTGTGGATTTCATGTTCCGTCGAGCGAGCTCGAGATTTCCTACCAGTCAGGAACGTCAGGTATTGAGCGATAGGTATGCGACATGCCTCAACGTCTATCAAAGCGATTCTGAGGCGGCGGAGGGGTTGGCAGGAGATGACCACAAAAGCGCCGCTTCAGAGGTCGCCGCTTCAGAGGTCGCCGCTTCAGAGGTCGCTGCTTCGGAGGTCGCCGCTTGGACGGTGGTTGCCTCGATCATCTTGAATCTTGATGAAGTCATCACCAGGGAGTAATTGTCATTCCAATCACCGAGCAGGTCAGTCGGGAAATCACTCGCCGGCAACTATTCAACCATGCCCGAAATGGTGTGGGGGCAGCCGCGTTGGCAACGTTGCTGGGCCAGGAAAATCAGGCAGCTGAGGCTGGCAATGAGATCGGTTTGGCTGATCTTCCGCATCACAAGCCCAAGGCAAAGCGGGTGATCTATCTGTTCCAGTCAGGTGGCCCAAGCCATATCGATTTGTGGGACTACAAACCGAATTTGACAACCATGCATGGCAAGCCTTTGCCTGATTCGGTCAAAGGTACCCAGCGTGTCACTGGGATGACTGCGGGGCAAAAACAATTCCTCACCAACGCTCCGATCAAACCGTTTCAAAGGCATGGGGAATGTGGTCGCTGGGTCAGTGATCTGTTGCCACACACAGCCAAGGTGGTTGATGAACTTGCGGTCTTGAAAGCCGTGCATACCGAGGCCATCAATCATGATCCAGGAATCACCTTCATCAATACTGGCAATCAGCAGATCGGTCATCCATCGTTCGGTGCCTGGCTCAGTTATGGGCTGGGTTCAGAGAATCAGGATCTTCCCGGCTACATGGTTTTGATCAGTCAGGGAACAGGCAAGAACCCCGGGCAGCCGATATTTTCGCGGCTTTGGGGCAGCGGGTATTTGCCCAGTGAGCATCAGGGGGTTCGCTTGCGACCGGGTAGCAACCCTGTGCTTCATTTATCGAATCCCAGCGGGATCGACCCACAAATCCGTCGAGGACAGCTGAATGATTTGGCGGTGCTCAACGAGCGTCATGCTCAACTCACCGGTGATCCGGAAATTGAGGCTCGGATCGCACAGTACGAGATGGCTTATCGAATGCAAACATCGGTACCTGACCTCACGGATATGTCAGATGAACCCGAGGAAGTGTTTGAAATGTATGGCCCTGAGTCCCGTAAACCCGGCACCTACGCTGCCAACTGCCTGTTGGCACGACGGATGATTGAACGTGACGTGAGGTGCATCCAGCTGTTTCATCGTGGTTGGGACCAGCACAACTCATTAATCACTCACTTGGCAAACCAATGCCGAGATACCGATCAAGCGAGTGCAGCACTGGTGGCAGATCTCAAACAACGCGGCTTGCTGGATGATACGCTGGTAATATGGGGAGGTGAGTTTGGACGCACTGCGTACAGTCAAGGTGGATTGAATAGTGGCAGAGATCACCATGGGCGCTGTTTCAGTGTGTGGATGGCAGGGGGAGGCGTAACGCCCGGGATGGAGTACGGCGAGACGGACGATTATTGCTATAACGTTGCGGCGGGTGCCGTGCATGTGCGTGATTTGAATGCCACAATTCTTCACCTGCTAGGGATTGATCATCAGCGTCTCACTTTCAAGTTCCAAGGTTTGGAGCAGCGGTTGACCGGTGTTGAACCAGCGCGTGTGGTGCAGGAAATTCTTGCTTGATGGTCATGCCGTGAGAATACTGGGCAGGCAGAATGTGAGATACTTGTCTGGACCTTGTCTTTGCAAAGCGAACAGGTGAATGTTCAATGATGAACCCTGTGCGTGCTGAGAGGATCAGGTTGGTTCGGTTGTTGAAGTTGATCTCAATTTGGATTCGTGCATGCCTTTTCATTCTTGTCTATCCGGTGCGCCGTTGGCCTTTTCCGCGTTTCTTGGTTTGGTTGCTTGCTGGATTTTTCCAGCGACGACGGGGGCGAGCGAAAATGTGCGTCCGAATGTGATTTTGATCATGGTTGATGATCTGGGTTACAACGATCTGAGCTGTTTTGGGCATCCTGAAATCCGAACCCCAGTTCTCGATCAGCTGGCGCGTGAGGGGATGCGGTTGAACCACTATTACTCAGGTGGCTCCGTTTGTACGCCTTCCCGAATGGCTTTGCTGACGGGATGTTATCCGGTCAGAATGGGGTGGCAGCGTGGAGTTGTCGGATACAAAATGGGACTACGTGATGGTTTGCATCCCCAAGCCATTACGATCGCGGAAGTCTTTCAGGCAGCCGGTTATGTAACCGCGATGTCTGGTAAATGGCATGTGGGAAGTGATCCCCCTTGTCGCCCCCATCGTCAGGGCTTTGACGGGGCGTATTACATCGACAAAAGCAACAACCAGACACGCAAAATATGGCGTGATGATCAGGTCGTTGAGGAACGATTTGTCAACCGGCATTTGACGGAGCAATTCACGCAAGAGGCGGTAAGGTTCATTCAGGAAAAGAGTGACCAGCAATTCTTTCTGTATTTGCCTTACACCGCACCTCATTTTCCGGTGCAGGCACATCCGGACTGGAAAGGGGAATCCAGCTTTGGGGCTTATGGTGATGTCGTTGAAGAACTGGATGCTCGTGTTGGTCTGATTTTGAACACGTTGACCCAGCAGGGCATTGCTGAGAACACCGTTGTGTTGTTCTGTTCTGATAATGGACCACAGCCGGGACAGGCTGCTAGAGCATTCCCTTTACGTGGAATGAAATGGAGCGCCCTTGAAGGTGGCACGCGGGTACCATGCATTGTTCGTTGGGCTGGCACAATACCGGCTGGAACATCCAGCGACCAAGTGGTGACCGCGATGGACCTTTTGCCTACCTTGTGTGATTTGGCTGGGATCGATTTGCTGCCCACGATGAAACAGGTTCAGCACAGTTCAGCAACAAAACCGGGCATTGCCTCGAAGAATCTTGGGCCGCCGCATGTGGATGGCCGCTCGGTTGCCCCGTTGTTGCTCGGAACCAGAGTTTCCATGCCGGAGCGGGCGTTGCTTTATTGGCATGGAATGGGAGAACCGCAGGCGATTCGAAAAGGAAATTGGAAGCTATTCTTTGACCGAACAGCAACCTTTTCAGGACTCGGCGTCGAAGGCGATGTGCCGGCGCATCAACGACATGCCTTGGAGGTCTTGGCGAAGGGCGAAGGACCGGTGTTGTTCAATCTTACCAAGCACAACGATGAACTCGTTGATTACAGCATTCAGAGGCCAGACATTGTGAAGCAACTGCAATCTCTTGCGACCCGACTGCTGGCCGATGCCCAACAAGTCACGGTGCCGTTGTGGCAGCCTGAGAAATGACCCGATGGTGTCCAAAGCAGCTAGCCACATCCAGCCAGTGAAAACCCAGCCAGTGAAAACCCAGCCAGTGAAAACCCAGCCAGTGAAAACCCAGCACCCTGAAAACCAATCGCGCGGTAAGTTGGATTTTGTTTTCCTTGGCTGTTGGGGCGGTGGAATGTTGGATCCGTCGCTCGCATCGAGCGTGCTTACGGCTGGAATCTTTCAGTCGAGTACTTTGAGCTGAATGTTCTTGAACTCGACCACCATGTTCGGGTCATGGAGTTGGAGTTGCAGCATACCCCGTTTCAGACGCTTGTCGTCGGGAAGATGCTCCGTGAACTCTGAAGCAAGCCTGTCATTGATGTAGAGCTTGAATTGATTTCCGCGAGCGATGATGTGCACTTTGTTCCATTGCCCGCGGTGTAGGTCAGAGTTCTGAAGTCCATCTTTGATGGTTGTGATATGGGGCTGGTCATCGGCATCAATCACCAGACGGTCTCCCCGAAAGCAGCGGTGTTCGGTTCTGCCTGGTGTATGAAAGTCCCATGCACCTAGAACTTGCTTTCCAATCCCCAGATGTCCGAGGTCCGCGTGATAAGATTGGAAATTACGTTTTTTGGTGGGATCGGGGATGGCCCGGATACTGACACCACTGTTTCCCTTGCCTGGAAAGCGATAGCTGAATTTCAACTCAAGGTCCGCAATGTTTTTATTCACTGCATAGTTCAAGTATCCACGTGCTTTGCCACCGGTACCCGTGATGACGCCGTCTGAGACTTGCCAGGCATCGTCACTGCCAGGCGGGGTTGCTTCCCAACCACGGAGCGTTTTGCCATCAAAAATGGTCTTGAATTTCGGTTCCTGAGATTGCTTTGCCGGTTGTTTTTCCTGTTCCTGCGGTGGGCTCGACGCGATGCTCTGGTCTGGACAAAGACCTGACATCATGACCAGAAAACACGCCATTGATGTTGGCATCGGACAACAGGAATTACGGGTGCGTTTCATTCGAGGTTCCCTTGGAGTGCCATATTGGGATTGAAATGGTTCATGGTGAATCTCAGGACTGCAAACGATCATTCGCTGCAACAGATTTGCATTGTCAAAGTGATCGCTTGTGTGGCGATTGGACTTGCGATTTCGCGTAAGTGACAGCAACTCATGTTATCGTGTGATCCAGCCATTGTGGTGTAAATTTTACACGCGCGGGGTGCATTTGCGTTCGGGTATCTGGGGATCGGGGTGATGTGCATCTTTAGCCTCACGCTGATCATGCTGAGGCCGGGTTCAAGGCCACCTTTCCCTTTCTGGCTCACCCGTCGTTGCCACGAGACCATCGGTTGCCAAGCAGCTGATTGGTTTTTCGAGGTGTGCGTGATTTGACGGGTTTGATCGGCTAAACTGCGGGTTCTCTACCTGAACTACCAAGGACTTTCCATGCGTTTTTTAATCTTTTCCCTATTGTTGTTCGTGTCCACTTGTTGCGTGGGGCACGTTCAGGGCCAACAAGCGCCAGTCACCGAAATTTACAAGACTCACGATGGCAATGAAGATGGCGTATTGGAGTCCGAGGAAGTTGCGGGCACTCGCTATGCGAGACAGTTTCCGCGCTGGGATGTTGATGGTGACAAAAAGGTATCACCGCAGGAGGTGATTGTTTTTCGTAGGCGATTTGGGATTGCTGCTGATGGAACGATGTTGCGAGCACCGGCGCCCAAGTTGGGGCCGAAAACATTGGTGGTCCCTGAGATCGATGATCTCAAACGTGTCAAAAAGGGAACGCGTTTGTTACGAGAGGATGCCCGCAATTCGGCATTCGTACTTGGGACAATACCTCATGCCGTCGAGGGAACGCAGTATGTGGTTCTGACAGACCATGTTGATTCGGAGTTTCTGCAGCCTTTGCAGAAATTGGCAGCCCACCATCAGGGGCAAGTGGTGACTGTTCCAGATCTTGCTGTGCTGTACGAACAACAGGACCGTTTCACCAAGTTGCAAAAACAACTTCGTGGAATCGGTCCCAGATACGTTGCCATCGCGCCCCGCCTTGACTCGTTTCGCGAGAATATGTTGCTGGGCATGTGGGAGCTTCTGTCGACATTGGACAGCGATCCCGAGATTGATGCGTTTCCAGGGTTTCTTGTGGCCTCCAATGCGAATGCATTTTCCAAGCTGATTGAGCAGTCATTGAAACATGCTCCCGTTGCTGCCAACCACTTGAAGCCGATCGCCATTAGCCAGGTGCTGAGTGACGCTGAAACAAGGTCGCTGCAAAAAGCCGCCATCCTGCGAAAACACTTTCGCAAGACTGATTTGGAAACACCGGTGGTTGCCATTTACGGAAAGAAAGCCAAGACCGCGCCGCGGCTTGAAGGCAAGCAGGTGTGGAACTTGGAGGCACCCGGAGGCGGCAAGTTCATTGAATCGTTTTCGCAAAAATTATCTGATCGGTTCAACGAATCCAATCTGATCATCATGCATGGGCATGGCATACCGGGCATGTCATGCAGTGTCGATATTCAAGGGATCCCCGAAAATTTACAGGGCAAGGTTTTGATGACCGGTTCCTGTTTTTCGGCGTCGCCCAAAACATCGGATCTGCCCGAAATGCGAGAGGCCCCTGGTGGTTACACCGTCGAAAAGCGTGACTCGTTTGTTCTGCGCGCTGTTGATCAGGGAGCGGTCGTTGCTTTCGGTCATCAAAGATTAAGCTCTGGATTCCCGCACCTTTATCCCGTGCTCGAATCGTGGTTGCAGGGCAGTACGGTTGGAGAGGGCTATCAGGAATTGTTGAATGGGTTGATCAATCTAAAAGGTATCCGCTCTGGTGATTTTGTGATTCGTCAGCAGACGAAAAGGCCCGCGCAGAATGTCTTGCTGTATGTGGTGATTGGTGATCCTGCGCTTCAGCCATTTGTAAAGTAAAATCAGCTTCATGCTCATGCTTTGAATGCTCCCAGAGTCGCAGAAAACGATGAGTCGCAGAAAACGATGAGTCGCAGAAAACGATGAGTCGCAGAAAACGATGAGTCGCAGACAACGAATGTGGCACGCGAGTGATGAGACACGTGAGGCGGAATGATGTGATTCAAATTCCTGTGTTTGCCGCAGGGAGCGGGCATGAGTCAAGCCAGAAACTCATTTCAGATGTTGGTTGATTTCACGTGTCGCTACCGTCGATATTTGAAATGGAGTGCTCTGACACTCACTGTCGCGTTGGGGTTGATGATTCTGGCGCCGTTTGGGCAATGTTTTGCTGCTGACCTTGAGTATGGCTTTCTCAGAGATAAAAGCGTTTTTTTAATTCAGGGTATTACTTGGCGTTCTAGCCGCACATTGCCGCTGGGCCACTCGCTTTCTTTATCGGAACTTTGCAGACCAGCCGGACGACTCGGCTGAGATGGTCGCTGTTGCATCGTTTTGTAGGGCGGACCTATTGTGGTTGGGTGCGGTCGCGGCGGGCGGGTTGGTGATGGGGTGGCGTGCTCAGGTTGGCCTGCCTTCTGAATTGTACTTGACACTACTCGCCGCGCTGACATGGATGACCACCCTGCTTGGATGGTATGACGGTCGGCGTGGGGATACTCGGCAACATGCAAAATGGATGATTCGAAGCGACTTGTTGACTTCGTCTGCGATTTGTTTTCGGTTGCTGCATCCCATGCTTGTAGCAATGGGATTGGGACACAATTTGACCTGTCAGATTGCCGTTTGGAGTAGTTGGTTGTTCACGCCGGGGCAGTTTGAAATGGTAACGCTTGTCCGGCGAAATTGTCGTGATCCCTATCGGCTGGAACAGCCTGTCCGTCACTGATGTTTTCGGCTCGGGGATTTCTGGTCAACGTAAGTGTCGAGCGTGTTGAATCACTTAGGGAGTGCTTGCCGTGGGGACAATCAACAGTGCGCTTTCGTGAAGCTGGGCGCGTAGCGATTCCAGTGATGACGAATGCTTGAGGATGTTTTTGAAATGTCCGATGGCGTACTGTTCGGGCAGGCTCTGGTGTGCCGCATACAGAGAAAAGTCACCACATTCCAGTAGGGTCTGTCGGTCGATGGGGTGCCCATTCTGGCGAAGCTGCAGGCACTTTCGAACGGATGCGGCGTCGAGGCTGAGTAGAAATTCTTCGAGGGCAGTCTGATGCGAAATGTGAGTAGATGCGGACTTTTCCGGCCGACGGTGTCGTTGTTGTGACTGCGACGGTGAAACGACGAGATACGCGATACAGCCCGTGCTGAGTACGCAGCCCAAAAGCAATGCTTTACGCATGAGATGCCCCTTTTGAGTTTGATGAGTTCCTGCCCCGAAACCTCACGCAAGCTTAGGTCACAATTGGCGATGCGGTCGGAATGTCTGTCATGCTTTTGCCGGATTTACCGGAGTTGGCAATTGAAGCAGAGTTGTTAATCCAGCGAGTCAACCGGCTGCTAACGCGGCAGGCTGCCAAGATGCGGTAAATTTGGGTGGTAAATCCGGTGGCTCATTGTTTGAGTGGGGTTATTTCCACCCATCATGCAAATTCGCTATGCTTTGGCACGGTAGCTATCCGGAATTGGCTGAGTTCGAGAGCTGGTGGCAGTGCCGTTCAGGGCAACGCAAAGCGTTTTTCACGCTGAGCGAGTCCTGGTCCGAAATGGCGTTGGGACGCGTGCTTGGTTGTCTGTGGTTTTTGCATCTGTCGCGTCACCATGTATTTCCGCAGCTGATTTCACCAAGCCAGAGATGTTTATCTTGCAGCTTGTCCCCGTGTCTCCTTCAGTGGATCATGATCCAGAACCCAATTCTTCCCGGTTTCAATCCTGATCCGTCGATTTGTCGGGTAGGGGATGACTATTACATTGCCACGTCTACGTTTGAGTGGTATCCGGGGGTGCAGATCCACCATTCCACCGATTTGCAGCATTGGCGGTTGTTGACACAAGCGCTCAGTGAGCATCTGGATTTGAGTGGTGTACCCAGTTCGGGTGGTGTTTGGGCCCCGGCGTTGAGCCATTGTGATGGCGTGTTTTATCTCTGTTACACCGTGGTGCACCAGCATGAGGCAGCCACCAAAGACACGCCTAACTTTTTGACCACGGCAACATCCATCGAGGGCCCCTGGACTCCACCTGTATTTGTGAACTCATCCGGTTTTGATCCATCCTTGTTTCACGATCAGGATGGCGAAAAGTACTGGTTGAATATGGTCTGGGACCATCGCCCGAATCATCATCCATTCTATGGCATCGCTTTGCAGAACTACGATGTGCTCAAGCAACGGTTGATCGGTGAATCGAAAATCATTTTCAAGGGTAGCAGCATAGGCCTCACTGAGGGTCCTCATCTTTACCAACGCAATGGGTGGTATTACCTGTTGACTGCCGAGGGTGGAACAGAATACGAGCACGCTGTCAGTCTTGCACGCTCGCGGTCCCTTGACGGACCATATCAGGTCCACCCGGTGAATCCTGTTTTGACATCATCGGGGTGTCCTGACATTGATCTTCAGAAGGCGGGTCACGCAAGCCTGGTTGAGACGCAAACGGGTGAGTGGTACATGCCTCACTTGTGTGGCCGTCCTTTGCCAGGAACACGGCGTTGTAACTTGGGACGTGAGACTGCCATTCAGAAAGTTGAATGGCGGGATGATGATTGGTTGTACATGGTTGGTGAGGACAACCGACCAAAACTTCAGGTCGAAGCACCCCAGTTGCCAGAGAAGAAATGGGATGAGCTTGCATCGCGAATTCCATTTGATTCGATTCACTATGCCACACCAAGGATGCCGCTGAATTCTGCCGATCGCCAGCCTGACAAACTGGTTTTGCGGGGTGCGGAGTCCTTGGAATCATGTTTTCATCAGGCCATGCTGGCCAGGCGTCTGACAAGTCACGTCGCAACGGCAACCACACGGTTCCGATTCCAGCCCCAGTCATTCCAGCAGATGGCGGGTTTGGTTGCCTATTACAATACCCACCTGTTCCACTATTTGTACGTTTCCATGGATGAAGTGCACGGTCGTTGCCTTCAAATTCACAGTTGTGATGACGGAGCGTCTTCATTCCCTCTGGCTGCGAATCTGATCCAATTACCCGATGGTGATCTGTATCTACGGGCGGTGTTTGATCAATGCGTCCTTTCGTTTTTCTGGTCAACCGATGACAGGACGTATCATGAGGTTGGTGTCGATCTCGATGCTTCGATTCTTTCTGATGACCACGGTGACCACTGGGGTTTTACCGGAACCTTTATCGGTTTGGCCTGCCAGGACCTGACAGGTCGGCAGTTGCCCGCTGAATTTGATTACCTCGAAGTGCAATAGATGCACTGAAAGAAACTGTTTGCCATGAAGTTCCATTCGCTATTCATTGCGTTCGTCGTTTCTCTGGGCGGCTTTCTGTTCGGATTCGACATGGGCATCATCTCCGGGGTGATGGACTACGCGGGCCCTCAATTAGCGCTCAATGATGTGCAGACCGGTTGGGTGGTCAGTTGCCCTACGTTTGCAGCCATGTTTGCCATGCTTGCTGCGGGCGCGATGAGCAATCAGTTTGGGCGTAAACCCTTGCTTGTGTTGATTGCGATACTTTACGCGGTGTCGGCACTCTGGTCCGCCTATGCGGAAACTTATGTCATGTTGTACCTGGCTCGCATGTTAGGGGGAGTCGCTTTTGGGGCAGCGTTGATCATTGCACCCACATACATTGCCGAAATTTCCAAGGCGTCGAATCGAGGTAAACTGGTCTCGATTCAGCAATTGAATATTGTGATTGGATTCTTTGCGGCATTCCTGTGCACCTGGTATTTGAACCGGTCTTTAAAAGAGGAAGTTGACTGGCTCACAGAACAGAATGTGTGGCGTTGGATGTTGGGCGTTGAGGTGGTGCCTGCCGTGCTCTATTTCTTCTTTTTGCTGCTGGTTCCCCCCAGCCCGCGATGGCTGTTTACTCGGGGCCGGACTGCCCAAGGGCATGCGATCCTGCAGCAGTTGCATGGTCAGGAGGATGGGGATGCCGAAGCAAAAGCGATCAAGGGTAGCATTGAGGCACAAGCCGGAGTTATCAGAGGAGGCTACAGCGAATTGTTTAATCCCAAGTTGGGTTTCGTCTTGTTTGTCGGGCTTGCCATTGGGATCTTGCAGCAGAGTACTGGGATCAACGCCGTCTTCTTTTATGCTGTCAGCATCTTCAAGCAAACTGGCATCGGTCAAGATGCGGCCTTCGAATGTGGCTTGCTGCTCAGTACCGTTAATCTGATCTTCACGGTCGTGGGAATCGTGCTGATTGATCGCTTGGGACGTCGACCACTGATGCTGGTTGGGATCGCTGGAATCGCAGTGTCCCTTTTGTTGTGTGCCTTTGCATTCAACCAGGCCACTTACGAGTTGACTGACGAGGGTATCGCGACTTTGAAGACCTCGAAGAGTCTGAGTCCGGCGGACTTGAAGGCCTTGGCATCGCAGACCGATCAAAGCTTCGAAAATGACGTCGACTTCAAACGGAAAATGAAGGATTCCCTTGGGAAAGAAGTTTATGATTTGAATGAGGGAGTTATCCTTGGAGTAGCGACCAAAATGAATGCCAAATTGGTGCTTGCCGGAATTCTTGGATTCATTGCCTGTTTTGCCTTCTCGTTGGGGCCGGTGATGTGGGTCATGCTTTCTGAGATGTATCCCAACCGGATTCGCGGCCTCGCCATTGGTGTCATTGGTTTCGTGAACTCGTGCACTGCCTGGTTTGTGTCCCAAGTCTTTCCTTGGGAGGTTTCGAACCTTGGCAGTGCCACAGCGTTCC
Source organism: Planctomycetaceae bacterium (assembly GCA_002862205.1). Taxonomy (GTDB): domain Bacteria; phylum Planctomycetota; class Planctomycetia; order Pirellulales; family Pirellulaceae; genus Rubripirellula. The sequence goes on from PKCN01000056.1 coordinate 28,822, forward strand.
TGATTTTTGGCTTGATTGCAGCCTTTGGGTTTTGCCTGCTGTACTGCATCTTGCCTGAGACCAAGGGACGATCGCTCGAGGAGCTCGAAGCTGAGTTGGTGCTGCGGAGGTAACTGCCAAACGAATGATTCGCTTGGCATCGCTCATGTTCAACTTGCCTTGTTAAGGGGCGGATCCTTGTGCGCAACCAGGACGCCGTTTGATGGGGCTTTCACGCCTGATGTACATCATGAAATCATTGTTCCCGATTTTCTGTTTTCTGGTTGGCCTACTTCCGTGCGTTGGCAACGCTGTCGAAGTGCAGGGGAAATTCGCGCCATCCGCCGGTAAGGTGGTCGTCTTTGCAGGCCAGGATAATGCCTCAGTTGGTGGTACAGGTGATTATCGTGACGGCTACGTTGACAATGTGGGAGTGCCAGGTGGCATCACGCACTATGTCTACTTTTCGGAAGGATGGACCAATGGGTTTGACCGCACCTTTCCCATGGGGCAAGTCGCTGGTCTGAATCGCGAGACAGAGTGGGCGTCTGGGCCGATGCACCAAAGGGCTTACCTCGATTCGGCTGTATTGAATCGCTGCGTGATGCATGTTTCGATTGCGATGGAGGGAAATTGCGAAGACAAGGTTGCCGATGGCTCGTTTGATCATTTGATTGCGGAGTTTGTCGACTTTGTTGCCGCTTATCCGGATCGGCCTTTCCTGATTCGCATTGGTTATGAGTTTGATGGTACGTGGAACGATTACGATCCGGAAAACTTCAAGTTGGCATTTCGACGGATCGTTGATGCATTAAGAGCCAGAAAACTTGAGAATTTTGCCACGGTGTTTGCCTCCTCTAGCAGCGTGAAGGCAGGGCAATTCGAAGAATATGATCCGGGGCCAGAGTACTACGAGTGGGTTGGATACTCGTGGTGGGGCGGTGAAAAAGATGGGCAGCCTGCACTCGAGTTTGCCCGTAGCGTCGGTAAACCGGTGTTCATTGCCGAAACAACCGCACGTGGTCACTACTTTGACAAAGAGGATGCAGCGACTGTCTGGAATGATTGGTTTGCCAAGTTTTTCAAACATATCGATGACAACCTCGATGTGATCCGCGCCGTTTCCTACATCAATGCTGATTGGGATTCGCAGGACATGTGGGACGGTTGGGGGCAAACAAAATTGGAAACTGCCCCTCTGTTGAAACAGAGATGGTTGGAGCGGATGGCGGACCCCATGTTTATCAATGCAATTGATAAACCATTCCAGCAGATCGGGTTTTCTGCACCTTCTTTGCCTGCGCCCAAGGTGACACCT
>PKCN01000395.1 GCA_002862205.1 Planctomycetaceae bacterium
CTTTGCGATTACAGGTGTCCCTTTGCGATTACAGGTGCCCCTTTGCGATTACAGGTGCCCCTTTGCGATTACAGGTGCCCCTTTGCGTTTACAGGTGCCCCTTTGCGATTACAGGTGCACAGCTTAGTGCATCCCCGGGGGTGCGGCAGACAACCTCGCCTGCTTTGTTCGTATTGCTGGGGTATTTGACGTCCAGTTCAGACGGCATCCTGGGTCAAATTGGCGTCATCCAGGGGCGACCGCCTGCATGATCAATGCACACAGATAGGCTCCATAGGTCCCCAGAGCATAGCCCACCACAGCCAGTAAAACACCAACTGGTGCAAGTGATGGGTGAAAGGCTGCAGCAATGACAGGGGCACTTGCAGCACCTCCGATATTTGCTTTGCTACCCACGGCGAGGAAAAAATACGGGGCGCGAATCACTTTGGCGACCACCACCATCATCAAGACATGGATCAGCATCCAAATGCCTCCGACCAGGAACAGGCCTGGATGTTCAAAGACCGCCAGAATGTCCATTTGCAGACCAATGGTTGCAACGAGAAAGTAGATGCAAATGGTGCCGACCTTGGAGGCTCCAGCGCCTTCCAGTTGTCGAGCTCGGGTGAACGAAAGAATCAAGCCGCCTGTGGTTGCCAGCACGATGAGCCAGAAGAAAGACGAGTTGAGACTGAATTTGTTGAGGTACGCGTAATTTTCATCGATAAAGGGAGCCACGATGTCGGCGATCACATGGCAGCAAGCAGTGACCCCAAAGCCGATGCCAAGAATCACAAACAAATCTGCGACCGTCGGATTACGGGCGATTTTCTTTGAAAATTGTTCCATCTTGTTTTGTAGTTCGTGGACACTGCTCGCGTCCGCTTTCAGAAACCGATCAATTTCGCGGGCCTTACCAATGCCAAGCAGCAGAAACACCATCCACAATTCACCGATCACAATGTCGACCGCCAGCATGACACTGAATAATTCATTGCTGGGGTTGAAAATTTCCTTCATGGCAACCTGATTGGCGCCACCGCCAATCCAGCTCCCGGCAACCGTTGCGAGGCCACGCCAAACTGCGTCAGTGTCTTGCCCGCCGACCAGTTGTGGGTCGAAGCTGCCGACAATCAGAATTGCAATTGGGCCACCGATAATGACACCAATCGTCCCCGTGACGAACATGATCAGTGCTTTTGGTCCAAGCCTCAAGACTTCTTTCAAGTCGATGCTGACGGTCAGTAAAACAAGACTTGCGGGCAATAGGAATTTTTTTGCAACGGTGGGGAGGCCCGAGAATGAGGGGTGAACAATGCCAAAGGTGGTGAGTAGCGATGGAAGAAAGTAGCACAACAAGAGCATGGGGACGATTTTATAAAATCCCACAAAGAATGGATGCTGCAGACTGTGCGTCCAAAAGACGAGGGCCAGGATCCCAATGAGCATTCCCAGGACCACTGCATCATTCGTGAAAATCGGAGGGGTGTCGGGACTGCCGTGAGAATCCGCATTCCCAGTTGCGCTGCTCACTTCCTGTGATTCCGAGTCAGGTGAGTCGTTGGTTGCCGTTGGCTCTGCCGTCTGTGCAGGTACGGTTGGTGTTTCAGACTCAGGTGCCGCTGATGGGGCGAACGTGGTCTGGGCATCAGAATTTTGAGCACTGCCTGATAATGCAAAAAACGAGATGGTGATTGCGATTGCGATTCGTGCGAGATTCAGTGGCATGACTTAAAAAACGTCTCATTTGGAATGGTGAGTCAAACGTTGGCACTGGTGCTTTGTTGAGTTGCGCCTCGAGTTGGCTTCTGTTGTGCCTAGGCAACTAACTGGGCAAGATCGTTTTGCCTTGAGATTCGAACGCGACAGATGTCAAAACGGGTGTTTTGCAGAAGTGAAGTCGCATGACTCGGTTTTCGGTGCTGGTATGCATCAGACTGCGACAAGCCGTAACATATCAGATATAGTCTCGACAGGAGTGATGTGAAAAGCTTCGGGGCCTGAGGGGCACGGCACTGAGAATAATAGAGATTAGAAGGTAGTGTGGGCGTCGGTGAATGGCTTGTATGAATGTGATCACGGGAAGAAAAAACGGGAAGAAAAAACGGAGTAGGTATGGCTGCTGGTACGATCGAACCAAAGATTCAATACAAGGAAATCTCGTGTCAATCCTGTGGTGCGAATCTTCTTGTCGAGCCGCAAATGTTGACTGCGATCTGTCCGTATTGTGCGTCTCCCTCGATCATTCAGCGACCACCTTCCGAGAATCTGCCTACCCCCGCCTTCACCATTGGGTTTGTGGTCACACAGGATCGAGCCATCGAAGCCGTGTCGAACTGGATTAGCCGCTCATCTGTGTTTGCAAAGTCTGCATTTCGTAAAGCAGCACCCGAGTTGACTCGTGGCGTTTATCTGCCCGCATATTTGTACAACGCGGTAGCAAATTCTGATTACCGCGCTGATATCGGTGAAAACTATACTGAGACTGAGACTTATACGACAACCGACTCTAATGGCAAGACAGTCACACGTACACGGACTGTGGTCAAAACAGAATGGCGGACATTGCACGGGCAGCATTGTTGCTACATTCTGGATGTTGTGGTGACCGCATCCAAAGGGGTGACCAATGAAGCGTTGGAGGCGGTCGAACCCTTTGATCTTAGGGTGTTGCGTCGATTTTCACCCGCAATGATCTCAGGATGGCTTGCGGAGGAACCTTCGAGAACTCAAGACGAGTGCTTTCGTTTTGCCCACGGGGAAGCCGTGGATAAGGTTGGCAGGCAATTGAAAGGATTCATGCCGGGAGATTCTTACCGCAACTTGCAGTACGAAACAGATGTAGCGCGTGAGTCAATCGATTTGGTGCTGTTCCCCATCTGGTCATTCGCTGTGCGTTATGACGAGTCCAAACCTCCACTTCAGATTCTTGTCAACGGTCAGACCGGACGGGTGGGTGGCAAAGTCCCCATTTCGCCTGTCAAGGTTTCGATCGCGATTGTGCTCGTCCTGCTGATCCTTGTTGTTGGGGCGTTGTTGTTTGGAATGGTGAGGTGAGTAAATAATGAATGATTCAAACAGCGACACGCTCACTTCCGAACAGCAGCAGGAAGATTGTTCGGCCTGTGGTACACCGCTTGAACGTGGTGATTTGCGATGTGCGATTTGTGGAAAGTCTGCGCCAACCCGACGCAATGAGGTTGCTGCGACCGAGGTCGTCAAAATTCTCCGTTGTACCGGTTGTGGGGCAGCCATTGCTTACGACCCGAAAAAGCAGGCACCGAGTTGCTCTTTTTGTGAAAGCGTGATGGAAATTGAGACGCTGGAAGACCCGATGGAGCAAACGGGAGGGTATTTGCCTTTTTCGGTCACGCCCGACGAAGCCAGAGCACAATTGCAAAAATGGCTCGCAACGCTCGGTTGGTTTCGTCCATCAGATCTGAGCACCACCGCTCGGGTGCAGGAATTGAAACCGCTGTGGTGGGTTGCGTGGGTGTTTGACGCTGATGCCATCGTCAGCTGGGCTGCGGATTCCAATCACGGCAGTCGCCGATCGGCATGGGCTCCTCATGCCGGTACAGCCACAGTCGTGTTTGACGATATTCTCGCCTCCGCTTCGCGAGGCCTGGCGGCTTCGGAGGTCGATGTGCTCACCAGGGGCTATGATCTGTACAGTGCGAGGCCCAACCCTCAAGGAGCTGATGGTGCAACGATTGAGCAATTTGATGTGCAGCGATCGCACGCTCGCAAACAAGTGGCCCAGGCGTTGGAGCAAATGGCCCGACAGCGAGTGCAGCAAAACGAAATACCCGGGACAAAATTCAGGAAGTTGCAGGTTTCGTTGGTACTGCAAAATCTTGTCACCCGGCGTTTGTCGTTTCCCGCCTATGTCATGGCTTATCGTTACAAAGGGCAGCTTTATCGCCTTGTCATCAGCGGGCAAGACAAGACCTTACTGACAGGGAATGCGCCTTACTCTCAGGCGAAGATTGCCATCGTTACGCTTGGAGTTGTTGGACTCTTGGCAATCATTGTTCTATTGATTGGGATCGCGCAGTAAGGTCCAAAGAAGACCGATGCAGAACATGCAGGCAAAGCCCTGACGCTGGAGCGTAGGCAGCCCTTGGGAGCGTGGGCAGCTTTGGAAATGCCGGATTTCAGATCTGAAGAAGCTTGCTGGCAGCGATTTCTCAGACAGCGACCAGAACGCAATTGTTGATTTGGCTCAGCACGCCCGCTTGCCGAATCGCGGGGACCAGTTCCGCTTTCATGGCGGCTGATGGCAGGTTGCCTCTGATGACGATCGCCGAATTCTCGATCGAAACCTCGAGCAGCGTGGCATGTTGTCGGAGGGTCGGACTGGTTTGGAGCATCGTACGAATATTTTCGACAATGCGTCGGTCCCGGGAATCACATTCTTGCGTCGTCATGATTTCTCTCCGGATCGCTTCCGTGATTCAACACGGGCGACTCAGACTCAAAACGGTAAAGCTGGCCCTTGATTTGAACGATTCGTCAGCAGCAACACCGATGAAGACAATCAAATCAAACTGTAAAGTTACTAGCACACATTAATTAACCGTATCGATAAAAAAGCTTCCGTAGAGCCGAAAATGAAAGAAAATTGGATGCGGTTTTCCACGTGTATCGACTCGATCAGCTGAACCGTCGGCCTTGGCTGAAGGGTGGGGCAGTGTTCGTGTTCCATTGGCGGGCTCGCAGTGCTGTTGTGGAACACGCCAGCTGAGGTCGCGGTGGAGGCGTGTTTCCGCCCCGTTTTTACGTGAATGGACTCGTTATTCCCGCTGTTCGATTCTTGCTTGAGTGGCTTGCCGCCATTGCAGTTCAAAGGCTCTGCCTCGTTTTCCGACTCCTGCCGCGATGAGCTGCGAGGGTTCGATATCCTGATCCAAGAGAAGGGCCAGAGTCTGGTTCACAACGGCTTCATCGTATTTCGTCAGTGCCTGAGCGAGAACGGGAAGATCAGGTTTGCCGGTCTCGGCGTCGATCGGGGTTTGGTCAATTAATTGTTTGGCGTAATCACGCGGCGACTCGTACTTGCCGCTACCGTCCGTCTCAAGCCGGATGGGACCGGTGCAGCTGAACGTGCGAGATTCAAAGATGGGGGAGTCAGGTTGATAAGGTTTGGCGGTTGGCCAATGTGGTGATTGGATTCCCGTGCCCTGGGCTACTGCGGTCAACCATGCATCGTGCGGAAATTCCTCCAACGGGATTTGCCATTTAACCGTGGTCTCAAAGGATTGGTTCGTTTTCTTGTTTGAGCGAAGGTCCGCAGTGAATCGGGGCACACCGTTGACGAACAGTTGAACTTCGCTGGGGTGTGACCAGTGGGGGGCCATCACGGTGGCTGTCACGTCAAGCATCGTTGAATCGGTTGACGCAGCCCTGGGGCTGATGCTGACCGTATCTCCCGGGCCATGGCTTGCGGTGGCGTCAGTGGATTTCACTTCAAGCTGAACCATGAGCCCATAGCTGACAATCACACGACCTTTCAGGAAAGAGTCCAACGCTGCGTCCACATTGATCGATCCGGGGTCACGATCGTTGGCTTTGATGTACGTTCTGGCTTGGCCCACGATGTATCGGGAAACATCGTGTGAGTCACTGCAGCCTACGGGGGTCACGTGCAAGCCGTGGTTGATCAACCCACACCAGTCCCTGAATAACTCCATGGAATCTGTTTGCACTGCACCTGAATTGATCAGTTCCATGCCGTTGAATCTTTGCTGCCAAGCATCAAGATTGTCTCCCGTCAGACTCAAGTGGTGTCGTGGTGAAAAGGGTCGGAAGTTGGAATGCAAGTCACGGGCATGGTTCAGGATGGCGACACGGACCCGTGCTGTCCCATAGATGTTTTCAAACAGTTTTGACCAGTCGAGTAGTTGATGGTCAGGCGTCTTTCCATTAGCGATTGTCGGGAACACATTGAAGTGGCCATGCCTGGTCGTGACTTCGTTTCCTACAACTGGCGTGAAGTGCGTGGTTGCCCCTTCTGATTCAGCAATCGGGCGGTAGTCAATCTGTTTGTTGTGATCGGTTGCAATGGGAAATTCGATGCCTTCACCCGCCAGAGTTGCCATGCGTTCCTCGATCGTGCAATCGCCGTGACCTGAGTGGGTAACGGTGTGGACATGGGTGTCACACGCGACCCATTGACTGGTTTCAACCTGCCTCTCCAGGACCAGGGTACGTTTGACGGTTTCACCTGCCGCGATCTTGATCATGGTGGAGGCTGCTGAGTATTCAAACCCTCGGCCTGCGATGATCCTGTATTCACCCGGAGCGATCGTAATGCTGGCCTCGCCGGTGGTCGTGTAGACCACCCCCTCGCGAATCGCCAGGCCATTGCCCGACTTGGTCCCGATGGGCATCAGTGTGCCCAGTTGGTTCGTCAGCGTGATTCTGCCAGGAATGGCGATGTGATTTGGATTGGTGATGGCGAGTTGTAGTGTAGATCTACCTCGCAGTATCTCAGGTGAGGTGCAATGGATACTCATCTGCCCCACGCGAATGTCATCCGCTGCAGCATTTTTCCTGCAGCTGATTTCAATCTGGTTCTTTCCCGTTTTGAGCAATCCTGTCGGGATCAGAAAATCCGTTTGTAGCTTGTTCTCGTCACGCACCAATTGACCAAGAGGTTTGCTGTTCAACGAGACTGTCCATGATTCCTTGACGTCAGATTGTGTTAGTGTCAGCGTAAACGGGGTGCTGTTGGCAGTGGCTTCAAACTGTAGATCCAGTTGTTGAGCATCGGGCTGCTGGGGAAATGAAGCCCATTCCCTCGGTTCTTGGTTTCTTAAGTGCACCAACGGTTGTTGAATTGAGACGCTCGATTTTTCCAAACCCCATGCTGCCGGACTCAATGAGCTCGTGATAGCGACTGCCGTTGCGATGCACATGCACTGCAGGACAGCGTTGAAAAGCGGACTTGCGATTGATGGGCTGTCTGGATTTTTCATGGGTTGTGTTTTTATTTTGGCCAGCATGCCGGTTTATTTTGCTCAACAGGCGGGGAAGTGATCCAACTGTTGAAAGGCGATGGCGTCAACTTCTTGTGCAGCGAATTCGTGCTTGATGTTCGTGAGGACGCAAGCGGTGCCGTCATCCATGATGGCTGTGGTGCACCGGGGATTGAAGCTGCTGGCGGCTGAAAAAGCTGATTTCGACCCAATTTTCGGGCAGCGAAGACCGCAAGGATATACCACAGCGAATCACGAGGCCATAAACTCTTGGGCTCGGTGTTTCACCATTTGCACCGCTTCTTGCTTCACTACGAAAAGTATTGTTGATGTCTGATAAACCCCGGATTTTTCTGACTCGTGAATTGCCCCCGCAAACAATGGAATTGTTGCGGAGGCAATCGGTGTTGACCATGAACCATGAGGATCGTTACCTCACCAAGCAGGAAATCATGGAGGGCGTGCAGGGAGTCGATGGGCTGTTGTGTTTGTTGACTGATGTGATTGATGATCAGATTTTGTCCGCCAATCCCGCATTGAAAGTGGTGGCAAACTTTGCGGTGGGTTTCAATAATATCGATATCGATGCGGCCACTGCAAGAAAAATACCTGTGACCAACACTCCCGGCGTATTGACCGAGACGACCGCTGATATGGCGTTTGCCCTGCTGCTGGACAGCGCTCGTCGAGTCGCTGAGGGAGATCGTTTTGTGAGAACCAGAGCATGGCAGGGGTGGGGACCACTGCAGTTCCTGGGTGCGGATGTCAGTCACTCGACTCTGGGGTTGATTGGGCTGGGCAGGATTGGCAAGTCCATGATTCCGCGAGCTCGCGGATTCAGCATGAATGTGTTGTATTGGAATCGAACACGATTGACACCTCAGGAAGAGGCTTCGCTGAATGTGACCTACGGTGAACTGGATGAGGTGTTGAAGCAATCCGATTTTGTTTCGCTTCATGTGGCCCAGAATGAGGCAACGCGGCATCTGCTGGGGAAACGTGAGTTTTCATTGATGAAACCTGAAGCTTTGTTGGTGAATACAGCGAGAGGGCCGATCGTTGATGAGAAAGCGCTGGTGGTGGCCCTGCAGTCGGGGCAGATCGCGGGAGCAGGATTGGACGTGTATGAGCAGGAGCCATTGTTGGAGCCTGAGTTGTACGAAATGGACAATGTCGTGGTCGCTCCCCATCTTGGAAGTGGTACGATTGGCACCCGAACAAAGATGGGAAACATGGCGGCGGAAAATTGTCTTGCGACTTGTCTTGGCCAACGACCACCGAATTTGGTGAATCCGCAGATTTATGTTTGAGACATTTGCCCCACTGCTGTCACTTACGCCGATCATTGCGGTTGCGATTTTTCTGGTGGCGTTGCGTTGGCCCGCTGCCAAAGCGATGCCATTGGCATATCTGACTGCCGTTGCCGTTGCGTTGTTGTTCTGGAAGTTAAGCGTTTTGCAGGTGTTCGCTGCTTCGCTCAAGGGTCTGGTGATTACCTGCACGTTGTTGTACATCATTTTCGGGGCAATCCTGCTGCTCAACATGCTCTCTGAGAGTGGCGGGCTTGCCGTTATCCGGCAAGGTTTTACCAATATCACCCCGGATCGCCGTGTTCAGGTCATCATTGTGGCGTGGTTGTTTGGCTCGTTCATTGAAGGCTCTGCAGGATTTGGTACTCCAGCCGCTGTTTGCGTCCCCTTGTTGGTTGCCTTGGGATTCCCTGCAAAGTCGGCCGTCATTTCTGGCATGTTGATTCAGTGCACCCCGGTTTCGTTCGGCGCTGTGGGGACGCCAATTCTCGTTGGGGTGGGCACCGGGCTTAGTGATCAGCAGGAAGTCGTGGACTACGCAACACAGCTCGGTTTGACAAGTTGGGAGCAGCTGCTGCCAATGATTGGATTACGGGTGGCTGCGTTGCATGCCGTGGCAGGCTCGATGATCCCGCTCTTGGTCGTGGCGATCATGACACGCTTTTTTGGAAAAGAACGCCGATTTTCAGACGGATTGAAAATCTGGAAGTTTGCGATCTTTGCCTCGCTGTCCATGACCATCCCGTATGTTGCCATCGCCGCCACGCTCGGTCCCGAATTTCCATCACTGCTGGGATCATTGGTGGGATTGGCAATTGTCGTTCCCGCCGCGAAAAAAGGGTTTCTGCTACCTCAGGGCAAGCCATGGGACTTTGAGTCAAAAAGCGTTTGGGATGCATCGTGGAACGGAACGATCAGCAGTGAGCTTGGAGAACCGCCAGCGAATCTGCCGCTGTGGAAAGCGTGGTTTCCCTATCTTGTGATCGCCTTGCTGTTGGTGGCGACACGGTTACCCGTTCTACACTTGGGACAGCTAATCAAATTGGTTGCCGTGCCATGGGACAGCACGCTGACAGAAAATCTGTTTGGAACACCCGTCACGATCAAACCCGTCCAACCCCTGTATTTGCCAGGCACTGTTTTTCTCGTTGCCTCTCTGGTCACAGTGTTTCTTCACCGCATGAGCAGAGCGGCAGTCGGGCGAGCCGTGAGACGCTCCTCGCGCATGTTGGTCTCGGCCTCAGTGGCACTGTTGTTCGCCGTGCCAATGGTGCAGGTGTTTTTGAATAGTGAGCAGGGTGCCGCTGGTTTGGACAGCATGCCCACCGTGCTTGCCGAGGGCGTGGCGTCGCTTGCGGGCCAAGCATGGCCAGCCTTTTCCGCGATGATTGGGGGACTGGGAGCGTTTGTTGCTGGCAGCAACACTATCAGCAATATGACATTTGCGTTTTTTCAGTTTGGGGTGGCTGAACGAATCGGTGCCAATCCAATCTGGGTGGTTGCCCTGCAAGCCGTTGGAGGAGCGGCTGGAAACGTGATTTGTGTTCACAATGTTGTCTCAGCCTGTGCTGTGGTGGGATTGGTTGGCAGAGAAGGGGATGTGATCCGGATAACAGGGTTTGTCTTTCTGTATTACATTCTTGTGACCGGAATATTGGGCATGTGCTTGGCATGGACATGACGCGAACTGATTTGACAGGGAATCGACTTCTGCTGGCACGCCCCCTAAGTTGATTCCTGATCTGTGTTTTCGGACCAGCTTTTTTAAAACGATTACGACACTCGAGATATCGAATTCATGACCATGGTTGAACCACTGAATCCCCGTGAACGCTTGCTGATGGGACCTGGGCCGAGCACCGTGCCTCAACGTATTCTTCGCGCCATGGCAGCCTCAACGCTGGGGCATCTCGATCCTCAGTACATCGGGTACATGGACGAGACGTGTCAGATGCTGCGGGAGGTGTTTCAGACTGAGAACGCGTTGACGTTCCCTGTCTCAGGTACCGGGATGGCTGGTATGGAAACCATCATTGTCAATCTGGTAGAGCCGGGTGATGAGGTGATTGTCTGTATCAACGGCGTGTTTGGCGGACGTATGAAAGACAATATGGAACGGGCTGGTGCCACGGTCCATACACTGGAAGTCCCTTGGGGGCAGACATTCAGCCAGCAGGCCATCGCGGACATCGTCGCAAAGTATCCTGCTGCCAAATTGCTCGGCATTGTCCACGCAGAAACATCAACCGGCGCGTTGCAGGATCTCACCGGCATTGGATCGATTGTGCATGATGCCGGAATGTTGCTGGCCGTTGATACGGTGACTTCTCTGGGTGGGCATGACGTAAAAGTCGATCAGTGGGGCATTGATGCAATCTACTCGGGGACACAGAAGTGCCTGTCTTGTCCACCCGGTTTGTCACCTGTGTCTTTTTCGCCCCGAGCGATCGAGAAAATGGATGGCCGTCAGACCAAGGTCCAAAGCTGGTATCTCGACGTTTCCATGCTGAAAAATTATTACACCGGTAGTGGTGGTCGTGCCTATCACCACACCGCGCCAATCAACATGGTGTACGCCTTGCGTGAAGCCTTGGCGATTGTGCTGGAGGAGGGATTGGAGGCTCGAATTGCAAGGCATCGTGAAATGCATCTGTTGTTGCGTGACGGGCTGGAAAATCTGGGCTTGTCGTACATTCCCAAGGAGTCGCTTTGCACTCTCAATTGTGTGTCTGTCCCCGAGGGGGTTGATGAAGCGGCGATTCGTAGTCGCTTGCTGAACGAGTACGACATTGAGATTGGCGGTGGTTTGGGCGTGTTTGCCGGGAAGGCTTGGCGAATTGGCTTGATGGGACACAATGCGAATCGGCGAAGCGTGGGCGCTTTGTTGGCCGCGTTGAAAGACTGTTTGGGCTAGAATCAACGGGGCGGTTGTTGATCGACCCTGCAAGTGAACTGCTGATGGATTCAATGGTGCCACGCGCCCCCATGAGAATCAGATGTGGACCGCTCTGGCGGATGCTTGCGGGCTCTGGCGTGTTTGTAGATGAAACGTGTCATGCGTTTTGCAGATTGGGTTGAACTCTCAACGGGATTCATGGTGACTTCACTCGACGGACTGGCGTCCATATTTCCGAAATCACGATTTGTACGCGATGCGGCGAATCGAGCAGCTTTTGAATCAGACGGCTTGACCGCGTTTCGTGCCAAGCCTCGCGCGGTTGTGATTCCAGAGACTGCCGATGAGGTGATTGCTGCCGTGCGGTGGTGTCACGAACAGTCAGTGCCCTTTGTTGCACGTGGCAGTGGGACCAGCTTGTCGGGTGGGTCTTTGCCGGTCGCTGATGGAATTGTGATCGCGTTGAACCGGATGAATCGTATTCTCGAAATCGACCCTGATGAACGCATTGCCGTGGTTGAGCCTGGCGTGGTCAATCAGCACGTGTCCGATGCCACTGCTCAGCATGGCCTGTATTATGCTCCTGATCCCTCCAGTCAAAGCGTTTGTACGATTGGAGGCAATGTGGCATTCAATTCAGGCGGCGCCCATTGTCTCAAATATGGCATGACATCCAATCATGTGGTTGGATGCAAAGCGGTGCTGGCGACCGGTGAAGTGGTCACGATGGGAGGCCGCAGTGTTGAGACAGTGGGGCCAGACTACACGGGCCTGTTCTGTGGCAGTGAAGGTTTGTTTGGAATTGGACTTGAGATCACGTTACGTCTTTTGCCCAAGCCGGAAATGTTCCACACGGTGCTGGTGGGTTACCGGTCTTTGCAGGCTGCGGGCGACGCCGTATCAGCAGTGATCGATTCAGGGTTATTGCCCGGGGCATTGGAAATCATGGATGCGCTGGCGATTGAGGCTGCCGAAGCAGCCGTGGCGTGTGGCTATCCTCCAGGGGCGGCTGCGGTCTTGATCGTTGAGTTAGAAGGACCTGCCGAAAAGATTGAGTATGAGCGGCAGCAACTTGAAACCATTCTGGCAAAGACGGGACATTTTGCAGAGCGCGTGGCTGTGGACGAAGCGGATCGTCTGTCCATTTGGCGAGGCCGGAAGTCAGCGTTCTCGGCTGTGGGACGTTTGAGTCCCGATTTTCTTGTTCAGGATGGGGTCGTGCCGCGTAAGAGGTTGGGGGAGGCACTGGTTCGGATCGAGCAATTGTCCAAGGAGTCGGGGATTCGTGTTGCTAATGTTTTTCACGCCGGGGATGGGAATCTGCATCCGCTGATCATGTTCGACGGCAAACAGGATGGAGCGCTTGAGCGAGCAGAAGAACTGGCAGCAAAGTTGCTGCGGTTGTGCATTGAAATGGGTGGATCAATCACGGGTGAACACGGAGTGGGGGTGGAAAAACGCGACTTCCTGCCAGAGATGTTTGATGCCTCGACCATGGCGATGATGGAGCGGTTGCGTTTGGCGTTTGATCCTCGACTCGTCGCTAATCCCGGGAAAATGTTCCCAGGAACCGAAGCACCTACCCTCTCTCAGAATGGCTTGCACCCACTCGAGAAAGCTGGGGTGATCAGCCGTGAATGAAACAACAGCAACACCCGGAAATCTCGAGGAACTACGGTCTTTGTTGCGGTCGGAGTCGTTGGTCCTGCCGGTCGGAAATCAAACCAAGCAACCATTGGCAAGCGATGATCGAGCACAGTTGGTCTCGCTGCGAGGGATGACAGGAATTCTCGAATACGAACCCTCTGAATTCACCTTCACCGCGCTTGCCGGAACCACCGTTTTGGAAGTCAGTGAGACGCTGCAGCAACGACAGCAATACCTGCCGTTTGATCCCATGCTTGTCCAGGCTGGAGCGACAATTGGTGGAGCAGTTGGGTCCGGTTTGTCTGGGCCTGGACGTTTCCGTTACGGTGGTTTGCGTGATTTTCTATTAGGTGTCAAGTTTCTCAGTGGCGATGGAGAGGTGATCAACTCGGGCGGCAAGGTCGTCAAGAATGCTGCCGGTTTTGATATTCCCAAGTTGCTGGTGGGCAGCATGGGACGACTCGGTGTGATGGTCGAGATGACATTTAAAGTGTTTCCCATGCCGGGACGGCAGCAAACGCTCGCAGTGGAATGCGGATCAATGCAGGATGCCATGAAACGCATGGCTGCTGCCGCTGCCTCGCATTGGGAACTTGATGCCGTCGATTATCGACCCGGTGCCAACACCCTTTTCCTGCGCCTCGCTGGTCCGGATAAAGTGAATCAGATGGTGATCCGCAAAATCATGGAACGTTGGGGATCGGATGTGACTGAATTGCCCGACGGAGATGCATTTTGGCGGGCGGTGAAAGAACTGGACTGGTCGGATAAAACTCGAGCCTTCGCGGCCAAAATTCCCACACATCGTCGGGTCGTCGAAGCTCTTGCTGACTGGGTCGGGAAGCGTAGCCACATCGATTTGCACGTCAGTGCTGCGGGGGCCGTGGCTTGGCTGTTGTGCGATACGCAAAGCGATCTTGATGATTTGGATCGCATTTTGTTGAAGCATGAAGTTGCCGGCTTGTTGGTGCGAGGTGAAAGCACGCGACTTGGCATCGGTTGCTGGCCCCGCACGGAGATCTCAGTGGCTGTGAAGCATGCCATGGATCCCGTTTCAAAGTTTCCTCATCTCTTTTCTACCTGAAGGCAACGGCATGTTGCATGAAATCGATCCTGAACAACATGGACCCTTGGGGCCGGAAATGGCCGCTGCAGTCAGTACCTGTGTGCACTGTGGTTTCTGCTTGGCGGCATGCCCCACTTACAAGGTCTTGGGACAGGAAGCGGATTCACCTCGGGGACGCATCGTTCTGATGAAAGAGGTGCTGGAAGGATCCTTGCCACTGGAATCAGCGTTACCGCATTTGGATCCCTGCCTGGGATGCTTGGCCTGCGAGCCAGCATGCCCTTCAGGGGTTGCCTATCGTGATCTTATCAGTCCTTTTCGGTCCAATGCTGAGAGTCAACGAAGTCGCTCGGTAGGCGATCGATTCAAACGCCTCTTGACCCGCATGACTTTGCCTTATCCGAGGCGTTTTCGAATGGCAGCCCAAACAGGGCGGTTTGTCAAACCACTGGCAAGGTGGTTGCCCAGTGGTTTGCGAGTCATGCTCGGCTTGTTGCCTGACCGATTGCCCGAGCGGCAAACATGGAAAGCTGTCTATCCCGCCATCGGAAAAAAACGTGGGCGAGTCGCATTGTTGACGGGGTGTGCGCAGAGCGTTTTAGAGCCGGATATCAATACCGCAACCATCGAGGTGCTGAATCGAAATGGGGTCGAAGTGGTCGTGCCTCAAAATCAGGGATGTTGTGGTGCGTTGAGCTGGCATGTCGGTGACCTGAACCGTGCCAGAAAGTTCGCGAGAAGCAATGTCGCTGCGTTTCCACAGGACGTTGATGCGGTCGTCACCAATGCTGCCGGGTGCGGATCGGGCATGCACGAGTATCCACAGATCCTCAAGGGTACCGCCGATGAAGCTGCTGCGAAAGAGTTTGCTGATAACGTTTGTGATGTGTCGGTTTATCTGACCCGCCTGGGTGAATTGGAGCCTCTTCCCGACCGTGGGCGGACGCTGCGAGTGGCCTATCACGATGCTTGTCATCTTTCCAATGCACAGGGTGTGCGGAGCCAACCAAGAAGTTTGCTGCAAGCGATCCCGGGGGTGGAACTGTGCGAAATTGCAGATGCCCATCTCTGTTGTGGTTCTGCGGGGACTTACAACATTGATCAGCCGGAAGTTGCGAATGCTCTGGGAAGCGAAAAAGCTGAAAATATCATCCGTACGAACGCTGATCTGGTTGCCAGCGGAAATATTGGTTGCATGACACAGCTCAAAACCCATCTCGCAAAATGTAATTCTTCGATGTCTGTAAGCCATACGATGCAGGTGTTGCGAGACGCATACTGCGAAAACGACGGCTGAGCGACAAACGGATTCGCTTATTTTTACCTGCCCGCCTGCATTCGTTGTGCTGTCCTGATTTGATATTCTGGTTCCGACTCGATTCAAAAATACAACGCCTCATTTACCGTTCTACTCCTCCCGCCGGACAACCTTGCTGATGTCTTTGTCTCACTCTGAATTGCTGCAATTGAAGCGATGGAATACACCAACGATTTACAACGGTTGGGAGCAAATCACGAAAAGAGATTGTGCGGCGGACGCCTTTAACCTTGAGGAAACGTGTGATTTCATGCCTCAAATGGGACCCATGGTTGGGTACGCGGTGACGTTGGTGATTGAACCTTCCGATGGCTCCCACAAGCAGGTCGAGAACGCATGGGAGGACTACAGGAAATATGTGGCGAGTCAGCCCGGGCCGAAAATAGTCGTTGTTCAAGACAACGATAAGCCTCAGGTCATCGGCTCGTTCTGGGGCGAAGTCAATAGTAACGTGCATCGTGCCTTGGGGTGTGTGGGCACGATCACTGACGGCGGTATTCGTGATGTCGATGAGATGACCAATGCAGGTTTCAAGGCGTTGGCACGCCGTCTTTGCGTTGGCCATGCCCACTCGGTCCCAGTGCAATGGAATTGTGAGGTAGAGGTTTTTGGCAGCAGCATTCAACCAGGGCAATTGATCCACGCTGACAAGCATGGGTTTCTGGCGGTGACCGAGTCGGAGCAAAGCGAACTGCTGCAAGCCTCGATATTCATGGACACAAATGAATGTCAGACCGTGATCGCTGCAGCGAGAAATTGTGCCGGTCTGTCGAGTGCCCAGGCGGTTGAGCAGATCAATGCCGCTGGTGCTGCCTTTGGAGCCGCGTCCCGCCAACGGTTCGGGGGCGACGGCGAATGGTAGCCCAATGCAGGCTTGCCTTACCGCAAGCGGCCTCTGGAAACAGAACTCGCTTCAACAACCCGTCACCTGTGCGTGAGCCTGCCAGCTCGTGCACGCGGTTCCAGCTTATTTGAAGTCCAGCATGAATGTCCCGTTGTCGGCGACATCAAACAGGGGGCGGCAGTAGCGACCGCATCCTCGGGGACCGCCGGGACGATAGACGAGCCCTACCGAGATGTTCCAGTTCTCTTGGGCATAGCCACCGGAATTGGTCCCCTCGTAGGGAATCAGATAGGTCCCACCGCTGCTCAAGCTACAGTGGTGATTCAGTGGCAGGTTGAAACTTGCGCCAAGCAGACCGTCCTTGTTATCTGTCCATCCGACCATCACCTCATACTGACCGTTGCGTGCCAGTGGTCGACGATAAAAGAATCGGTATTGATCGGTCGGCTTGATGTCAAAGTCATCGCTCAGCGGATTGCCCGTTCCGTCAATGATGGAGGCTGAGATGGTCTCTTCCCGTACACCAGCCATGAATTGGAATCCGTAAGTGTCGCACTCCCGTGTCTGCCAACTGAGCTCTCCACGAAGCTGCAGTGAGTTGCTTTGGAAATACCAGTCCTGATTCATGTAGTCGAGAACGAGACCGTACTGGACGCCGTAATCTACACGGCGAAAAAAGCCAGTGGTCACAAAGACTTGATGTCGTGTGTCAGTCGTGAACGCCGTGCCAGATAAGTTGCTCTGTGTGCCGCGGACCCCAATCTGGGTTGCCATGTCCAGCCCCAGCAGGTGATTCATTGATTTCCCGCGATTGAATCCCTCGTAGAACCCAAAGCTGCCGCTTCCGGTTCGATCAATCCCGTTTCCCGTGTCAATGGCGACATGGTTCAGGGGCCCGGTATGGCCTTGGACACCCGCGAAAAACTCGTAGCGGCACCAGTTGAAGCGGATGCGGGGCAACAGGGTTGGTTCACTGTCGCATGGATTGCACGCATCACAGGCACAATCCCCCATCACTTCCATACCACAACCATCGCCTTCAACATAAATTTCTGTCGGCTGGTAGATCGGGCCATCGCACTGATCACAACCCCGTTGGCAGCCGCGACATTTGGAAAACATGCTCTCGATGCCGCAGCCCAACTCCAAAAAACCCCGAGGCTGTTCAATCCCACACCCGATTTCGGTAACGCATTGGCCGCAATCGCAAACCGGACCGCAGTTGTTCACGTAGGATCCCATGAAGCTGGTTTGCTCAACGCTTTCCACCTCAACGCTTTCCACCTCAACGGATTCCATGTCAACGGCTGGCGTGTCGCTGTAAACGGGGGTTTCGCCACGTTTGAGCGGCCTGACGGGAGGATCGAACTGGTGCGAGGCGGAAGAGGCCGCAAACGAGGTGGAAACTTGGGGAGCTCGCAAGCGATTCCGTGGTGACATCAGCTTTTGATGGCTGGTGGTTCCGAGAACTTGCCGAGATCGGGAGCTTTTTTCGGCAGCCAAAGTCGTCGAGACTTGTGAAAATGTGGCCAACGCCAAAAAGCTGGCGATGTGGAGCAGTCCAAGTGATCGGTATGACGTTATCATGGTTTTACTTAACAGCGTTTGTGACCGCATGAGGTGCCTGAAACACGCCTCTGAGGAATTCTTCTTCTTAATCCATCGGACCCTGCTAACCCGCATAATGAACAAATCCTGCCTAATCGATACTTTTTCACACCTGCGTCGGGGCTCCCTGCTGCCTCTGGGCTCCCTGCTGCGTCGGGATTCTTTTTGCGGCCTGTTTCTTCTCGTCATCGGTGCTCTTCTTTGGGCGGGGCCCTCGCTCCCTGCCAAGGCTCAAGACGAGGCAAAATCCAACGACGGGCCAGCCTATCCGCTTGCGGTCGCTGTCAGCGGAGAAGACGTCTACACCGTGGATCTCGACCTGCCTGGCGTCTGGAAAACCAATGACGGCACAAGTCTGTTTGCTGAGGGGACCAAGCTGTTACGCAAGCCCATGAATCGACCTCGGTGCGTGGCAATCCATCCCACCAAGGGGATCCTGGTAGGCGACACGGCAACGCGGGAGATCTACTGGATCGAATCTGCTGATGCCGAGCCAAAGCCGTTGACCAACGGATATCTGGGAGTGGTCATGGCGTTGGCGGTAAGCCCTGATGGGAAAACCATCTATGCCGGTGACGCCGAGAAAAGAGCCACCTTTAAATTACCAGTCGAAGGTGGAAAGCCAGAGCTTGTCGCACGCGTCAATGCTCGGGGTCTTGCTTTTGATTCAGAGGGAAAGCTTTGGGCCGTGACTCCCGACGCAGCCGCTGTGAAACGAATCGATGTGGCCAGTGGAGAGGTCGAGGACGTTGTCACGGGGCGGCCGTTTCAGTACCCCAATGGCTTGTGCTGGGCTGGCGACCACGGATACGTCACAGATGGCTACGGCAAGTGCATCTGGAAGTTCACGCCCGATGGAAAGACTGAAAAGTGGCACGAAGGTGCACCACTGGTTGGCCCTGTGGGGATTGCCATCACCGCAAATTCGATCTTTGTCGCCGACCCGAAACAGAAAGAAGTCTACGAGTTCAACCGTGAATCCAAAGTGCCCAAAGCGCGACTGGCTCCTCCGGCAAAGTAAAGCGAGCTCCGCGTTGTAGTTGGCGGCTGGCCTGAAAAGTCCCGCAGGACTCGTTGCAGCGAGCTCTGACGTAGGCTGCACCAGAGGTGCGAGCCAAGTCCAAGTCCAAGTCGATTGCGATTCACACAAGCGATCACGCGTCGCGCCACCAGACTAACTGCTGGCGATTCTGCTGTCCGCAGCGACTCGGTCTGACATATCGTACGGATGAAACGATCGACCAATCTCTTCGGCTAGAGTCTGTAAATACAACTTGCGGAAACGGGATTCCGTCGTCTCGCTGGTATGTTGACCAGCCATGGTTGGATACCTGTATTCTTCCAGCGACTTGCTGAAATCAGCTTCTCCTGTGGCAACATCAATCACGGTGACCGTGACGTCAGAAGTACCGCAGTACAGGGTTGGTCCATCGCGAAGACTGAAGTTGCCAAGCTCGATCCCAATCACCTTGTTGGCTTCGACACCTGCCCCGATCTCCGCAAAGTCCAGCGAGTCCCAGCCGTTCGTGTCTCGCCAGTGACTGATCTTGTCATTGCGAACGACCTTGATGCCCTTGATCTCTTTCGCCAGAATCTTGCCCAAATAGGTGCTGAGCTCTGCTGATTTCTGATCTCGAGTGTAAGAGCTGCTATCGGAAATTGTGATAACGGCAACTGTCTGATCTTCGAAACCTTCATACTCCGGAGGAATCATGTCCATTCCGACAGCATGCATCAGGTTAGAAGCGAGCCCCAGGCAACCGGTTTGCAGCAGGGTAGTGCCTGACATCAATGCCATGCAGACAGCTCGTCTGCTAAATTTGGATTGGCTGGCTTTGATTGTTTGTTTTTTCAGTGACATCGATCCGATTCCTTTGGCACAGCTGTAATGCAATGACTTCGTGGTTACATACGAAGTTTGTGTCATTGCCTGCCACACCGATTTGGTGGCTTTGGCAGAATCCGGCGGTTTTTATCCACAATGCCCCGTTCGTCACTAGCGGCTCAAGAAGCGGCTGCATTCCGGGCAATGGGAACACACTTCGAATCGGGGGCAGGGCGTCGCAGCTTCTGCGGTGCTCGGTCAGCTTTGCAAACGGGCAACCCAGTCCAGCAATGTGACGATCAGAATCCCCACACCAGCGATGGTGAACCCCTTTTGAATCCTGTGGGACGGTAGGCGACCGTGTCGAACCACTTGCACGGAAATGACGATGATTGCGATGCACAGTAATGCCAGCAAAAAACCGCCTGGGTTTGTGTTGATGCTGGCAATCCAGTTGCCTTTGGCGAAATAGGACCAAGAGGTCGTCATTCCGCAAGCGGGGCAGCGGATGCCGAAGAGATAGAGCATCGAGCAGGGGGGCAGACCTAATTGTTGATGGGTTCCAAGGCCTTGTTTGGCCGGCGTGAGATTGCCAGCAATGATAAGCAATGTGAGGGGGGTAAGAGCAGTTAAAAGTGCGGTAACGCGGAGAACAGCTTGTTGCGATACCGGGTGCTTTTGGATGGGCTTGCCTGCTTCATTACTCGTCGAGTCACCGGCCGTATTACTCGTCGAGTCACCGGCCGTATCACCCGTCGAGTCACCGGCAGTGCTCAGCGTGACCGCGATGGTACCCGAGATTGAGGTTTCCGGATCGGAAAGAGGCGTGACTTTGGAGGTCTGGGCGATCTCGACATCGGAATCATCTTCTGAATCCTCTTTTTGAAGAGTTTTTTGGTCCTTTTGACGCTGCTCAGGGCGTGCGTCCTTGTCTGCAGGTTTTCGTTCCACGAAATGAGCTTGTTGTTAATGTGGGCGGTTTGCGATGAACAATAGGGCCAATAGGGGGCTTTTTTGGATTGGGTTGGTGTCTGTTTTGGGTTCATGCGGCGGGCTTGCGGTCCATCTGAATCCTGTCGCGTGCCGTTGAGACCCAAAAAATTGAAAAAGTCCGAAAGAATTATCCCCTCGTTTGGCCAAGAGCCGTTGACGGACTTGGATTGGACCCCTAAATTCTCGCTTCGCTCGTGGGAAAAGCCCCGAGCACCCTGAAAGCACGGGATGGTCGATACTGAGATCTGATCTCAGGACGATTCCGGTTCGCAGGGGCCACTGTAACACAACTCTCTCATTGGTCACCCATCTGTGTCTGCCGGAGCAAACGAAGTAATTCGAATTCGTATGGAAGCATACGATCATTCTGTTTTAGATCAGAGTGCCCAGGAGATCGTTGATACAGTCAAGCGTACCCATAGCGAGGTGCACGGGCCGATCCCGTTGCCGACGCGAGTGGAGCGTTACACGGTTCTGTCGGGGCCGTTTGTCAACAAGAAGTCTCGCCAACAGTACGAGATTCGTACTCACAAGCGACTGATCGATATTGTCCAGGCTACGGCCAAGACGATTGAAGCGTTAAATAAATTAAGCCTTCCGGCTGGTGTAGACATCAAGATTAAGGCGTCTGCAAGATAGTATCGGTCTGAAGGACACCCGGGTCTTGCGGTCTGCCGCGAGGCGGTTCGGGTAGCGGCACACAAAGTACCAGAGACTTTTTCCGGATGAACGGAAGTCGGGTCGATAACCTTGGTGCGGTGCAAGTCTGATTTGGGTCGAGCGGAATCGCTTTCGGTGCATTGAAGATTGCCTGATGTCAGTGGTTCGGCTAGGCGAAACTTGGAATCCAACACGAATGACGGGCGCCCCGGATGAAGCGGGGCGAGATGAAAGTTATGTCACCATCAATCCTCGGCCGCAAAGTCGGGATGACACAAGTTTACTTGGAGGACGGGCGAGCAGTGCCCGTGACAGTGATCCAAGCTGGGCCGTGTCATGTCCTGCAGGTTCGCAGTGAAGATCGAGATGGCTATCAGGCTGTGCAGTTGGGTTTTGAGGATAAGCCTCGTCGTTTGGCGAGCCGCAGCGAGCGGGGTCATGTCGCGAAACTCGATAGTAAACGCTCAAAGAAACTGTCGTCCTCCGGCGTTGAGTTGGTCGCCAAGGCTGGGTGTGAGCCGCAGAAATTCATCCGCGAGTTTCGCGGGGAGACAGATCTTGAGGTTGGTGCTCAGGTCACGGTCGAGCAATTTGCTGAAATCAAGCGGGTTGACGTCACGGGCACCAGTAAGGGTCGCGGATTCTCAGGCGTTATGAAACGTCATAACTTCTCAGGGCAGCGGGCCACGCACGGTGTCAAGAAGGTTCACCGGCATGCTGGTGGTACTGGTTGCAGTGCTTCACCTAGTCGGCTCTTCAAGGGCATTCGGATGGCAGGCCAGTATGGCAATGTCAAGACCACGTCCCGCAACCTCGAGCTGGTTCGCGTGGATGCTGAAAATAATTTGTTGCTCGTTCGCGGTGCTGTGCCGGGTCCGAATGGCGGCTTTGTGACCATTCGCGAAACGAACAAGGTGGGTTGAGGAATATGGCCACGCTGACAGTTTATGATGAGACCGGCGGTGAAGTCGGTACCTACGAAATTGATACAGATCAAATCGCTGCAAGTGTCAACAAGCAGTTGTTGCATGATGCAGTTGTGATGTACCAGGCAAACTTGCGTCAGGGATCGCATAACACGCGGACTCGTGGTGAAGTTGCAGGGTCGACCAAGAAGATGTATCGCCAGAAAGGGACGGGTAATGCTCGTGCCGGGTCGCGTCGCTCCAATGTGCGTCGAGGCGGCGGTGTGGCTCGTACGGTCAAGCCTCGTGACTACAGTTATCGTTTGAATAAGAAGGCTGTTCGTCTTGCGACTCGCATGGCGATTCGCTCGAAGATTGATGATGGCGAACTTGTGGTTGTCGATTCTTTGGGATTCGATGCACCCAAGACAGGGCGGATGGCGTCGGTGCTTAAGTCACTGGGCCTCGATAAGACAACGACTCTTGTTGCGACTGCCGACCATGATGTTGCAGTCTATAAGAGTGGTCGTAATATCACTGGTGTTTCGGTTCAGCCCGTGCGTGAGTTGAATGCACTTTCGGTGCTCAAGCCGAACCGAATGCTGGTAACGAAGGATGCGTTGGACAAAATTAA
Organism: Planctomycetaceae bacterium; assembly: GCA_002862205.1. Lineage (GTDB taxonomy): Bacteria > Planctomycetota > Planctomycetia > Pirellulales > Pirellulaceae > Rubripirellula. Next base: position 22,669 of record PKCN01000395.1, read on the forward strand.
AGATGGTACCTTTGCGGGTACCCAGGCCGGTGGTGTAGTTGCCGCCGACGATGAGTGAAGTAGGCACAAAGACGAAGTGACTTCAGATGACACAGATACAACCACCTGCGGCCCCGGAAGGCGACATTCAGTTAGAGGCGCATCAGATTCTGTTGCGTCCGCTGGTGACGGAGAAGGGTGTGCATCGGGCTACGAGAAACAACCAATACGCTTTTGAGATTCATCGCGAGGCGACGAAATTCGACGTCAAGCGTGCTGTCGAAGAGTTGTTTGAGGTGAAAGTCAAGAAGGTGCGGACGCAGAATCGCAAAGGCAAGCTGCGTCGATACAAGTTTCGTTACGGTCGAACGGCCGATTGGAAGAAGGCGATCGTTGAGTTGCAGGAAGATCATCGTATCGATTTCTTCTAGTCAGCAGCGATGGTGCGGGACTGATCAGACACACGGAATTCAAGTAACGGTTAACTGAAAATAAAATGGGCATTCGAGTCTACAAGCCGACAAGCGCCGGTCGACGTAATGCGTCGGTCAGTGATTTTGCTGAGCTGACGTCTGGCTACAAGCCGGAGCGTTCGTTGCTGCGTCCCAAGCGTAAGACGGGTGGTCGCAACAATCAGGGCAAGATTACCGCGAGACATCGTGGCGGCGGGCACAAGCAAAAGTATCGCGTGGTCGATTTTCGTCGTGCCAAGGATGACGTGGCTGCGACGGTCGATTCGGTTCAGTACGATCCAAATCGCACGGCCAGGATCGCGCTGCTGAAGTACGCTGACGGCGAGAAGAGTTACGTAGTCGCGCCAGCGGGATTGAAAGCCGGTGATGCAGTTCAGAACGGGCCTGATTCACCGCCAGAAGTTGGTAACTGCTTGCCGCTGAAAAACATTCCCTTGGGTACTGATGTCTGCTGCGTCGAATTGCGGGCCGGTCGGGGTGCTGTCTTGTGTCGTTCGGCTGGGACATCGGCAACGCTGATGGCTCGCGAAGCTGATTGGGCACAAATCTCGCTTCCTAGTGGAGAGGTTCGCCGTGTTTCCAGTCTTTGTCGCGCTACGATCGGGCAGGTTGGAAACAGTGATCACATGAACGTGCGGTTGGGGAAAGCGGGGCGGGCACGTTGGCTCGGTCGTCGCCCTCACGTCCGGGGAACTGCCATGAACCCGGTTGACCACCCGCATGGTGGTGGTGAGGGGCGAACGAAAGGTGGTCGGCATCCGGTAAGTCCGACCGGCAAGAGTGCCAAGGGTGGTGCAACTCGCCAGAAACGTAAACCAAGCAACAGTTCGATTGTTCGTCGCCGCAAAAGCAAGCGGTACGGGCAGTTGAAACTGCACAAGTAACCGGTAATTATGTGGCGGTCTGACTGCCTTAGAAACTCGTAACTGTCAATTGAAATCTCATGAGCCGAAGTAGCAAGAAAGGCCCCCACGTCGATCTGAAACTGTTTTTTAAAGTTCAAAAACAGGCGGAGACGGGGCGCAGTGAGCCGATCAAAACGTGGGCACGTTCCTGCACGATTGTTCCTGAGTTCGTGAGTGTCACGTTCATGGTTCATGATGGTCGTAAGCATGTGAAGGTGGCTGTCACTGAAGACATGGTAGGACATAAGTTGGGCGAGTTTGCTCCCACGCGGACATTCAAGGGTCACAGCGGAAAGGGCAAGAAGTAGTTTCTTGAAAACAAAATGACAAACTTTCACTCAAGACACAAAAACGCGCGTATTAGTGCTCAGAAGGTTCGCCCCCTGGCGGATCTGGTGCGCGGGATGTACGCCGACGAAGCTTTGGCTGCTCTCGAGTTTCAGCCGCAACGCGGGGCTCGAATGCTTGAAAAGGTGATCAAAAGTGCTGTTGGCAATGCCCAGCAGCCCGAACAGAACAGCGGTCGAACCCACCGAATTGAAGAATTGGTTTTGACTGAGGTGTGTGTCGACGGAGGGCCGATGTTCAAGAGAATTCGGCCCCGCGCTCGAGGCAGTGCCTTCACGATTAAAAAACGCAGTAGTCATATTCGCGTCGCATTGACGCCAATTGACGAGCTGTAATTCCGGTAACGATTCCACTTACTCATAATTGACTGAGTCCCAGATGGGTCAAAAAGTTAACCCTATTGCATTCCGAACCGGTGTCACTCGCGGGTGGTCAAGCCGTTGGTACGCATCGAAGAAGGATTTCGCAGACTTGTTGGTTGAAGACCGCAAGCTTCGGAATTTCATCAGGAACCATCCGAAGAAGAGCCAGTACCGCAGTGCTGGTATCGACCGCATCGAGATCGAGCGTACACGCGACGAAGTACGCGTCATGATGTTCGTGGCTCGGCCCGGATTGATTATCGGAAAGAAAGGTCAGGAGATCGAAATTCTCCAGTCCGAATTGCAGAACCTGATCGGCAGAAGAATCAACCTCAAGGTTGAGGAAGTAGGCCGCCCGGAACTGCAGGCTCAGCTGGTTGCTGAGGATATTGCACAACAACTTGCCAAAAGGTCGAGCTTTCGACGAACGATGAAACGTTCCTTGGAGCAGACGATGGATGCTGGTGCGAAAGGCATCAAAATCCAGATGGCAGGACGTTTAGGCGGTGCCGAGATGGCCCGTCGTGAGAAGCAGATTGCAGGCTCAATTCCATTGAGCACGCTGCAAGCAAAGATTGATTACGGATTCACCGAAGCGATGACGCCACAGGGGCACATCGGGATTCAGGTGTGGATAAACCAAGGTACTTACGGAGACGACACCGATGGCGCTGATGCCCAAACGGGTCAAGCATCGAAAAAGCCAAAGAGGTCGCATAAAAGGTAGCGCGACGCGCGGCAACACGGTCGTCTTTGGTGACTATGGGATTCAATCCCTGGAACCCGGTTGGGTTAAAGCCACGACGATCGAAGCCGGCCGTATCGCTGCTCAGCAATACGTCCGCGGCGAAGGAAAGCTTTACATTCGGATCTTCCCAGACAAATCGGTATCCAGCACCCCGCTGGAAACCAGGATGGGTAAAGGTAAGGGTGAGCCGGACTTCTGGGCCGCGGTCGTGAAGCCGGGCACTATCCTTTACGAACTCGGAGGCGTCACGGAACAGCAGGCGAAGGTGTGTTTTGCACGCCTAGCCAGCAAGCTTCCTGTGAAAGTCCGTTTTGTGGAGCGTCGGTCCGCCTAGTGCGACAGACGCCCCAAAGGTCGTGATGCGTGCATCGCGACTGCCGCAATCCTGTGGCTGAATGAATTTTCGGTTCGCAATAAAGACATACAGATATGAGCAGTAACACTGAACTTCGCGAAATGAGCGACGAGCAACTCGACGCGACCGCTAAAGAAGCGGCGCAGACATTGTTTAGGCTTCGTTTTCAATCACAATCAGAACGATTGAACACACCAAGCGAAATGAGAAAGAATCGCCGACTGATTGCGAGGATCAAAACGATCCAAAGCGAACGTCAGAAGGCTGCAAGTTAGTAACACCATTCAATACCTACAGTAGAACTCGGACCTGACTCCATGCCGAAACGCGTCGTTTCCGGAATCGTGACCAGCGACAAGATGAGCAAGACTCGTCGTGTCGAAATTAACCGTTTGGTCAAGCATCCGAAGTATAAAAAATACATTCGCCGCCGTACCGTTTGTTACGCTCATGATGAGGCGAACGAGTCGGGCACTGGTGACCGTGTTGAGATCGTCGAATCGGCACCTTTGAGCAAGCTCAAGCGTTGGCGTTTGGTTCGCGTGCTCGCAAAGAGCACCGAAGTTGATGTGGCTGCTCTGCGTGCTGCTCGAAAGGGTGCCACACAAGCTGAATCCGAAGCAATTGAGGCTGCCCAGACGGCAGACGGAGATGGCAGCGAAGCAGCAGTAGACAGCAGTGAAGCAGCAGTTGACAGCAGCGAAGCAGTAGAAGATGGCAGCGAAGCAGCAGGCGACGGGGCCGAAGACACAGCAGGTGAGTGAGCCCTCTAGGGCCGATCACAACGGAAGTAAGCAAGAGCCTTTCAGGCAGTAAGACAAGAAAATGATCCAACAAGAATCTCGACTCGATGTGGCCGACAATACCGGCGCCCGACAAGTCATGTGTATCAAGGTGCTCGGCGGAAGCCGGCGTCGTTTTGCCGGCTTGGGTGACGTGATCGTTTGCAGCGTCAAGAGTGTGATCCCTGGCAGTGACGTCAAGAAAAAGTCGATTGTGCGTGCAGTCATTGTGCGGACCAAGCAACCGACCCGTCGCCCTGATGGGAGTTACATCAAGTTCGACAGCAACGCTGTCGTTCTGATCGACAAAGACAAGACGCCTCGTGGGACTCGTATCTTCGGTGCGGTCGCTCGCGAGTTGCGTGATCGCAGCTTCATGAAAATTGTTAGTCTGGCCAACGAGGTTGTTTGACCAACAACGAGTGAAGTTCACCGTTCGAAACCATTCAGTTTGAAACGAAGAGAAGTCATGTATTTCCGTATTGATGACGAAGTCGAAGTGATTGCCGGAGCTGGAAAGCCCAGTCGCGGTAAGATCCTCAAAATCGATCGAAAGAACAACAAGGTTGTTGTTGAGGGTGTTGCCAAGGTTTGGAAGCACGTTCGACGCAGCCAGAAGAATCCTCAGGGTGGGCGACTCGAGAAAGAAATGCCAATCAATGCGAGCAACGTGATGCTGGTGGATCCAACGACAGGCAAGCCCACGAAAGTTGGGGTTCGATTTTTGGAAGACGGCAGCAAAGAGCGTTATGCAAAGTCTAGCGGTGCCAGCTTGGGAAGAATCGCGCCTGCTCGGCAACGTCACGCCAGCAATTGAACCGCAACGCCTGCACGTAGGCATCGCCAAACCACGTGCTGGCACAAGTGAGCACGAATCCAAACAACCGATCAACACAAGAAAACAGCTGTTAGCAACCGCGAACGCGGAACAATCAAATGGCCGAATCAAAACCAAGACTGCAAGTCCGCTACGAGAACGACGTCCGCAAGGCGTTGGCCGAGTTGCACGGATATGCCAACTCACATCAGATTCCATTCGTCGAAAAGATTACCCTCAATATGGGTGTTGGCCAGGCGGTTGGAGATAAGAAAGTGCTCGACCTTGCGTATGAGTGCATGGCTGAAATCTCGGGACAGAAACCTGTGATCACCAATGCACGTAAGTCGATCGCGAACTTCCGGCTTCGTGAAGGCATGCCCATCGGGTGCATGGTTACGCTGCGGCGTCAGCGAATGTACGAGTTTCTCGATCGATTGGTTTCGGTCGTGCTGCCTCGTGTTCGTGACTTCCGCGGCATCAGTCGCAAAGCATTTGATGGTCGTGGTAATTACACGCTCGGTTTGACTGAGCAGTTGGTGTTTCCGGAATTGAATCCGGACAAGTTCACTCGGCCTCAGGGCATGAACATCACCATCGTGACTTCCGCGAGTACGAACGATGAAGCTCGCGACCTGCTTGAGAAGCTTGGAATGCCTTTCAAACATGACGAGAGTAAGAAGGGAGCGGCGTAAGTTGGCTTACGACGCAACAGAATCAACCACTTTACAGCCAAGTAATTGAAAGTCACCCCGTGGCAAGCAAATCGAAGATAGCCAAGGCCAATCGAAAGCCAAAGTTTAGTAGCCGGAAGGAGAACCGCTGTACATTCTGCGGTCGTCCGCGTTCGGTTTACCGCAAATTCGGGCTTTGCCGGATTTGTTTTCGCGAAAACGCGAATCTCGGGCTGATCCCGGGTGTTCGCAAGGCCAGCTGGTGAGAATCGAAAGAGTCGAAGGGGAGTAGACAACATTATGATGACCGACCCAATTGCCGACATGCTCACTCGCATCCGTAACGCGGTTCGCGTTGAGAAGCCATTTGTCGATATTCCATCCAGTCGTTTCAAGCGTGGCATTGCCGACGTTCTGAAACGCGAAGGTTTCATCTGGGACTGGAAGGAAGTGGACGAGGAAAACCCTACGTCCACACTGAGATTAGAACTGAAATATGGGCCCAATGGTGAGCGAGTGATCCAGTCGATCAAGCGTGTCAGCAAGCCCGGACGTCGCATGTACACCCGTGGTAAAGAACTCAAGCCAGTGCTTGGTGGGCTGGGAATCAGCATCATCAGTAGCAGTCGAGGCGTGATCAGTGATCGCGAAGCTCGACGTGAGAACATTGGCGGTGAGGTGCTTTGCGAAATTGCCTGATGCCTCTGTGAACGTTGGTTTTCACCGTTCACAATCAGGGGTGTTCCAGGTTTGCCAAGCAAAATACTTAGACTGAAATTAAAGCAACTGTTATGAGTCGCATTGGACAGAAACCCGTAGCGATCGAAGGTGGCGCCAAAGTGAGCGTTACCGGTCGTCTCATCAACATCGAAGGTCCCAAGGGCAAGCTCGAGTATGAGCATCGCCCCGAGGTCTCCGTTAGCGTTGACGGTGACACCAATAGTGTCATCGTCAAGCGAGCAGGGAACGACCGTTCGGCACGCGAGTTCCACGGTTTGACCCGTGCTCTGATCGCTAATATGGTCGAAGGCGTGACAAAGGGCTACGAGAAGAAACTGGAAATCGTGGGTGTTGGTTACATCGCAGCGATTCAGGGCGATGTCCTGCAGCTTCGCGTAGGATTCGCCAACGAGCTGCACCAGAAAATTCCCAAGACCTTGAGTGTGACGTGCCCAGATCAAACGCACATCGTCGTTCAGGGTTGTGACAAGCAACAGGTGGGCCAGTTCGCCGCCGAAGTCCGATCGCTCAGAAAGCCCGAGCCTTACAAGGGCAAGGGGATTCGATATCAGGGTGAGCAAGTTAAGATCAAGCCTGGTAAGTCCGCAAC
>PKCN01000394.1 GCA_002862205.1 Planctomycetaceae bacterium
GGCGTCACGGTGCTATTGACCTTGAAGAACCCGACTCCCAGCAAGCTCACGCTGACATCCTGCTGATCATCACCGGCGCCGCTTGTTTTCGCAGTTGCCGCATATTTGGGCATTGTCTGAACGGTAAGATCACCGTTGACCGTCCATGTCCCATTTACATCTTCAGGACTAACTGGTTTTCCCGAGACAGTCGTTGTCACGCTTTCGCTGACAGTGACGTTGTGGTTTTCCCCGGTGCCTGCCAGTCCCCCCACCGTGACCGACATTCCCTCGGAAATGATGCTCTGGTCCGTCGATGCAATCACGTTCAGCCCATGCACCTCGTTATCAGCATCAGTATCGAGGATCGCGTCTGTGGAGCCGGAGAGCGTAGCGTCGGAGTTGAACACGCCAACCGACCCGAGCCCTCCCGTGCCTCCGAAAATCTTTGCGAGCAGTTGCTCGGCACGGTAGGCTTTGACGGTCAAATCACCAGCCGCTGAATCTGTCGCCGACGTCATCTGTGAACCGTCCCCGAAGGATGCGACCACACTCGCGTCACTCGTGATATTCGATCTGCCACCGGCACCGGAAGCACCGATGCTGATCGAGAGTGCTGTCGCGACCGAATCAGTTTTTAGCGTAACCGTATCCTTTGCGAGAATTTCTACAGGTGTGCCGTTGCCGCCTGTTTGAATTATCGAATTCTGAACCTCTGCAACAACCTGATCATTGTTAACGATTTCCGCAAGTGAAATCCCGATGGACGCACCAAACCACCCCACCGACAGGGCACCCGAACCAACGGTGATTCCAACCTTGCCAGAATCCGTTCCCAACACGCTCAACCCGTCCGCTCCACCGACACTCAGATCATCAACTCCATTAACGGCTGCTTTGACAATATTGTTGGTGGTTACTGTGGAGGAGGCTCCGGCGCCGGAGCCTGCTGCACTAGCGAAATCCGGCGCAATCGCAACGCTGACCGCAACAGCAATCGCGGAATTGGCAATGACCTGATCACACGTAGCTGCGACCGTGATTGATCCATCCGCACTCACGACCGATCCGTCTGACGCGACGGCCGCATCAATCAGCGTGCCATCACTTAATGGTTGCTGACCGATCCATGCAAGCACCGAATTACCAACGGTAACTTTGTTGGTCACCGCACTGGGAGCGAGCGCAACACTGCCACCGGATCCGTACCCAACCTGCAAGCTACCGGCGCTACTGGAGGTCACCATCCTCGATTTATCATCCGCTTCTACGGTGATCGTGTCACTGACAGACACATGACTGCCTGAGACACCAGCTTGAGCGGAATCAGATTGATCAGACTGAAGAAACGCACCGGAGAATCCGATGGCAGCACCAAATACTGAGGTAGAAAGTTCAACAGAAACAGCAACGCCAAAAGCAATATTACCGATGGTGGGTGAATGCAGAGCGTTGACGTTCACGCTTTGCCCAATCACCGACGAACTATCTTCGATCGTTGCCTTGGTTTGGTTGGATGAATCGAACGAATTATCGGCTCCGCCAACGGCTATACCCACGGCGGACCCAGTCAAAGACACGCCCTCGGATATCGATACCCCACCCGCATCGGTAGACACATTCAACTGGTTAGTTGCGAGGACCTGAACCGTCGACTGCGATTCACTCACCGAAGAATTCTGGTTGATGTGGGAGTTCGTTGTGATGGTTGCCTGAGTATTGATTTTCATATCCGTGACAACAACGGCGCCATTGACAACGATCCCTACTGAAAACGAACTCTCGGCAGAATTCTGGCCCTGCGCACTTCCTGCGATCGCAAGTGAGTGCATGCTCTGTTGCCCAACTTGAAAGTCGACGAGATCCTGACTCGGAGCAAACGAGGCGGTTTGATCGTTCAGGGCCCCCGTGTAGGCCTGCACGGTAATGTCACTCATTCGATTGATGGTCGAATTCGTGACCTGGGCCAGGGTGGGGAGTGCGGTTCCGGTCTCGTCTTGGGGGCCCAAGCGAGCAACGATGACGGCAGCCCCCACCCCGATTCCAATTTGTGTCTCCTTCGTGGAGAGCGGCTTCCCAAAGTCGAGTGAAAAATAGCCGGCGAATGATTCCATCTGTGGAGCCAGTACTGCCACCACGGTCATGGGATCCGTGGCGGTTGTGTTCTCAATCGTGCTTCCAGATACCTGCGCCGTTGTGCTTGGTGACAGGTAATTTGTCGCCCACATGCCTCCAATTTCAATGCTCATGCCGGCAGGCACCGTAACATTCACACCCGCACTGAGAACCCGGCTTGAGGTAAAGTCCTCCGCCGTGACATCAAAAACACCTTCACTTTGAGTCAAGGTGCTATCGACGACTTCTGCCGTGGTCGTGTTGTTAATCTGATTCCAGACGGCGCTCATGCCAACACCAACCGCCGTTTTTGCGCGAGGTTTCTCGCTACGGCGATCCCAAGTAACCGAGGCGGTGCCGGCGCCTCCCCATATCTCATCGAACTGGATCGCTGCCAAGCTGACTTCGCCCAAGCCTGAGGTCCCGTTGACATCGACAATCGATGAAATGGTTGTATTTTCGATCTCGTTTACCACCACCGAACCCGCTATTTGCAGGTCGGATCCTTTGGGGGCTTGGACTTGAAGCCCCGCGGCACAATTACCAATTCGCTTTTCATTGCGAGCCTCCAGATCAAGCGTGAGATACTCAATCGTTGCGTTCTCGAGAGTGGCCCCAACGTTGGCTTGCAAATCCACGACTGATGCCGATCCGGCAATCCCCGCCATCGCTCCCTCCTTGCCCCGCGCAATCGAAATCGTTGCTTGGCCAGCAACTGGATTGATGATGGACTCATTATTAGCGGTGAGTTCAAGCGAGCTAAGCTCAGTGCCCGCAATGTCGATGCCGGAGATTGTTCCCGGGCTATTGAGATACGCAGATGCTTGATCATCGATCCAGGCACCAGCAAAGTCTCCGGAAATTCCGAGCCCCCACTTTCCATCAACCGTTGAGGCGGCGGAAGTGTCACTGCTAGCCGGAACTTTATCCGATCCGACTCCACCAATTGAGGAATCACGACTTGCCGAAAGCGCACCGACAAGTGACAGCGGCATGATTGTCCCGTCCATCGATGCTTCGATGGTGAAATCGCCTTGGGCCTGTTGGCGATTGGTTGAATTCGCAGGTTTTTTGGAAGTTCTCGAGCCGACACCAGCCGACACGTCTCGCTTCAATTCAATCACCGACGCGCTGAGCCCTATTCCCTTGGTGGCTCCCAGCAGCACCGCACCGCTGACGGCCCACAGGTCGCTCTGGTCCTCTGCCGTCACAACCACTTCACCCGCAGTCCCAGTGATCGGAGTCAGTTCGATTGCGAGGTTATCGGAATTGAGCTCGGCATAGGTGTATTGCCCGCGGTCGGCATCCGATTCATCGTTCTCGCCCATCAGCAAATAGGACGTACTGGCCTCGATTCCGAACCCGGAACTGTTGGACGCCGACTGAGCAATTTCGATCAACTCGGTGGCGGTTTCCGCAGTGACAGACAACCCGATGTTCTTGCTACCACCACTCCCGTAAGTCACATTGGTGGAAGCATTTTGAGGCGAGTTGCCATCTGGATCGGTACCACCCAACAGGGCCTGCGTTTCCTCGGAAATGATCACGAAGTTTGCGGAACCACCAAATGCATTCCGGCTTGATTTTTGAAATGGCAGGACATTATTCGCGAAATCTGTCGAGCCAAGGGTCACCAAATTCAGTCCGATGTAAAGTTGCCCCGCAATGCCCCATTGCGTCAGTTCGGTTCTGGCTTCAATCGAGACAGAGTTGCTTTCTTCCAATTCACCCAGATCCGCAGTTTGCAGGGTCGCTTGGGTAGCTACGTCGTACCACGAAAAGTCAGAGACTTTTTGATTGATTTGCGCCCCATCTGCGATCTGAGCCAGGTTCCGATTGGTGATATCCTGGACAGACACACTACCGGTGACGATCCAGTTCAGTCTTGTCGTATCGTCTTTACCGACGCCTTTCACGCCAACGTTGGTCGATGTGTTGAAGAACCAGGATTCCACGGCATTGACCGTTGGATTGAGAGCCAAGTTCTTGATGATGCCATAGGCCTCATCCCAACCACCATTTTGAGCGCCCGGAATCGAGTCTCGGCGTTTGTAGGTAATGTCAGATGAAACGTCCACGCCCTCGGTGCCGGTAACCGAGGCATCCGATTCGACAATCGCCTCGCTGGAATTGTTCAAAACAGCAACCACTGTTGCCACTGCGACCGCACTGCTTTTGCGGTGATCTTTGCTACTTTGTTTCGCCAGCCCCGCATTGGCTGATGCGTGTGATTTTTCAGTCAATTCGCTGGTCACGGAAACCTCACCATCCACCCCGATCGTGGACGTGTCGCCAACCACCGATTTAACCTCGTTCTCGACGTCCATCACAGCCACACCGAAACTCACCGAAAACTGGTTGACTTTATTTTTAAGGCCCTCGGGAATTCTCTCTGTGATTTCGTTATCGATCGCACTGGGTCCTTCAACATGTTCTTTCGAGAACCATCTTGTTTTTGCGGACTTTGCGCCATCGGTGTAATAGCCCAGCATCGGACGACCACCGATCGCTGATGATGACGTGGCGGAATCGCCCGATTCAAGCTCCGAACTTATTTCCAGTTCGAGCGATTCGGGCACGGCGGTGATTGATTCCTCAGCGCCGGTCATGATAGTTGACGGACCGGTGACGAGATCGAGAGAAGAAGACAGATTGACAAGGATCGGCGGATCCGCGATAGCATTGGCTGGACTTTCCGCCAGACCAAGGATCAGCATGTCGGCATCGAGCGCCGGCGGATTGACGACTGCGTAATAAGTCTGACCACTGACCAAACCGAGGCTGGGCAAATCCCAGGAGTCATGAAAGGTCAGCGGCTCACCCGTCTGGATTGGTTGTGCCAAGCTGATGATTACCCAGGGATCTTGGGCACTCCCCTTGCCAAAAACCTCGGCTCTGAAATCGGAAGACGACTCACGTAAGACGTCTGTCACTTCCGCCGCGTTCGCGTCGTAAGCAATCGGATTCGATTCGATTGACTGACTGCCGTCGAAAAATGTGAGCGTGAACGTTCCGCCATCCGCGGTGGTGTTCACCACGTTGGCACCAGTTGCAGTCGAACGGTACAGCAGATTGGTCTGCGTTGTGCCGTTGAGCAGGTCTTGACTGTCCACATCCAACTGTTCTGCACCGACACCACTGATCAACCACGGAGATGCGATAGAACCGCTGCCGATAGCTTGGACTGTCACGCCAGTCACCACGCTGATCGCCGACGCAACGCTTTCCGCCGGAGCATTCCAGTCGATCGGATCGGTGGTAACAACGGTTCCGGAGCTTGGGTCCGTAATGGTGAGCGTAAAAGTTCCGCCGTCGGCAAACGAAAACATCTGCGTAGCCCCAGCGTTGACCGAGGTGACCGAAACGCTCCCGTTTTCAAGTCCACCGCCATCACTGGCTACGATCGGTGCCTCCTCTGTCAAAAGCAGAGTGAGGTCGTTGTTGTCCACATTCGCACCGGTGATCGTGAACTCGTCATCATTCCACTGCAAAGTTTGGCCGTACCAGAAGCTCTCTTGCAGATCACTGGTCATCTGCATCGTCGCCTGCTGCTCAAAGCGATTGACCAATTCGGTGCTGTCAGTCGCGACTTGCGAGGGAAGAATTCCCTGGATCCGCCATGGTGAAAGCGCGTTGCCCATTCCGGTCACCGAAACAGACAGACCCGCTAGCGCATTGAGAGCGTCAGCGATTTGATCCGGGGAGGCGTCCCATGCCAGTGGCGCTGTCGACTGAGGCTGGTCGCTGGCATCGGTGTAGGTCAACGTGAAGGTCCCTGAGACCGCATCGGACCCCAATCGAATCCCCATCTCGGCCTGTTGCAACGAAACTTCCGCAGCCGAGGTTCCCTCAAGAAGCTGGTTCGAATCAACGGTGATCGCGGTTTCATTCAAACCTTGGATCAACCAGGGAGCCTGCGGTGTTCCGAATCCGCTGACCACCACCGACACACCAGGAAGTTGCAACGCCTCAATGGCAAGCCCCACCTCATTGGCCGCTGCATTCCAAGCGATTGAATCCGTTGTACCCTGCGTTCCCAGCGAATCGGTAACGGTCAAGGTGAACGATCCCGTATTGGCAGTCGTGCTCAAATCGGTCGCATCAAGGCTCACCAAAGCAACGATGTATTGGGGGACTGCGGGATTAAAATTACCGTTGGTGACATTGTAAGCGAGGTAAGCCGCCTGGTCGGTCAATCCGTTGATAGGTTTTTCCGCTACAGCGTTGTAAACAACCGACGTTCCATCAGGGATGTTGGGATCCGTCGAGAACGTCAGTCCCATTCCCATTTCATAGTTACCAATGGGAATCGAAACCGATTGCCCATCCAGATCAGCGGTCAGTTGTGACTGAGCCGTTTGAACCGCAGGGTTCGACGACTCCGCCTGCGATGGCGTCGAGGCGAGTTGAATGATGCCCTCGTTGTTGGCATCGACGATCGCATAGTAGGTGCCTCCCTCCTCAAGCGTTGTAATGGCGTTATTCAAGCCGGAAACGAAGCTCAAAGCCTCGCCCTGTTGCACCGGGATGAGTGGAGGTGTTGTGACGAGTTCATTGGTAGACGTGTCAATCGAAAGAATCGAAAGATCAACCGTGTCCTCGGTCGTGTTGTACGAGCTGATCGGATACCGCGTGCCCGAGGAGCTTTCCAGATAGGAAGCGCCGTTGAGTGCGATTGGAATGCCCGAACTGTCGAGCAATTCGATAGCCAGCGGATACGTTTCATCCAAGGGCGATTCAACTGTCCGCACGCTGTAGGTTGCTTCCGCAGGAAGCCCGACGAGTGCCTGGTTCTCATCTTCGTAACCCAGGAACCGGTCTGTTGCTGACGTGAAAGTGACGCTGTCGCCATCTTGATAAAGAGCTTCGCCACCAAGTGTCTTGTCATAGCCGAACAATATCAGGTGTTGGTCCTGCGAATCGATCACCGTGACCGTGACCGGAGCCGTGACGCTGGTGCGTTGGTTTGTCAGCGTTGGATACGCATCGCCGAACGGAATCACATCTCCATTGATTGCATCCTCCGCTGTTGCTGCAAATTGCAACTGGTAACTATTGCTCGCCGTGTCACTGCTAACGAACAGATAGTACACGGTGTCAGGAATCAGCCCGGGAATCGTGCCGCTATCCTCACTGGCAAACAGAATGGCATCCCCATTCACATAATCGGTTGTACCCGTGAATAGGACCGAGCTATTAGCGAAATCGACCTGTAGTGCGGGATTGAAATTCAGGGGCTCCGGTGACGTTTGGGTTTCTCCCGCAGCGGTCTGGGCCTCCATCGTGATTTTTCCATCAACCACTGCCGAAACTGTCGCGTCGGTATAGGTGAAACCGACCGCGGCACCCACGACCCCATCGCGGTACGCACTGGCTTTAACGGAATTGCTGTTGTCATCATCGCCTGTCGCTTCCACCTTGACGTCACCCGAACTGCTGATCAAAGAGTTCTCGTCAATGTGGACGGTGGATGTCGTTCGCAAGTCGGTCAATCCGAACCCGACCGCGACTGACGATGGGTTGGTATCGCTGAGCCCATTGTTGGTGATCGCAGAAACCTCCAACTCAATTTCATTTGTTACCTCAGTCGATACCTCGACTCCGTTTCCCGAGATCACCGTGCCCATGACATCAACCGTCGCAGTGGCATCGGTAAAGAACATACCGACTGCCCCGCCTGCCTTGTCATAACCCGAGCCTTCACCGACTTCCTTGCCCGTACCGATCACTCGGTTCCACACCGCCTTGCCCTTCGCATTCGCCTCAGCAATCGCCGACACAATGACTTCACTGTCTTCCGAAACAAGTGTCGAATTCAGAGTCGTCACCTCGGCCTTCGGGTTCCAGACCTGCACCGATACGGGCAGCGTGAACAAATCGGGCTTTCCGGATAACTCCATCACCACCGGAGCAATGTTTTTGAAGTACGAATTCGCACCAATGTTGTACGTTTCGTTGATCCCGGCCTCCGCCGTGATCGAGACACCTGCTGCTCCACTAATCAGCACCTCGCCCGACTCGCTGCCGATCGTCACTTGCAAGGTGCCAGATCCGAGCGTCAATAAATCCTGGATTTGATCCAATGCGCTGATGCCAAAGTTCAGTCTCTTGTGAACCGCCTCCAGCGTTACCTCGCCCTCCTCGCTGATGATGTCGGCAAAGACATCGAGTGATTTGTGAGAAGTGACTTCAACCTCTTCGGCTGCCTGTAACTTCGCATCAATGGTGATCTCGCTATCTGCCTCAAACGAGATCGAGCCCACATCACTGACGATCGCGTTATTGATAGTCAGCGATTGGTCACTGCTGATTTCAACCTTCCCCGCCGTGCTGACAACCTCTGCGTTAATCAAAACGGACTGATTGGAATCAATCGAAATATCCCCCACGTAACACAGAGGAGCACTTACCACGAATGGGACCGACTCATTCGTTTGTGAATGGTCGTATTCACCAGCGATCGGCTCAGATCCATCGGGGCAGACCGTAAGCAAGAGACGAGACTCAAGCCTCTCCAGGCCTACTCTCTTGCGTTGTCGCAACACACGCTTTTTGTGAAATCGGCGAGACCTGCCGTGGTTGGTTCGTAACTTCATGGTGTAATGTCTTGTAACGACGGAAATCAAATAATGGGCGGCAGAACAGAAAAAAATTCAGCCTGTTCAGAGAGTGTGGGATTGTATCGGTTATGATCAAAATGCAGGCGAAAACTACAACAACCACATCCTGATGCGTCAAACCGCCCCCCCCCTTTCAGGGACCCCAACAGACCACCATGCCTGCAATTCCCCACCTCAGCGCAAAAAGCCGGTGTCGCAACCCTGAGGCGTTGAATTACGCTCCCCTGCAACCGCCTAAAAAAGCAAGCAACGCAGATCGCCGGGTAACTCAATGGCACACCACCACTCGAGGCGTCTGAGTGCGGCCAAGTTCCTCTGCCCAGCCGAAGCAAAATGAAACACGAGATCACCATGGCACTGACAAAGTTGGCAAGGGCAGGAATTCGCCATGGCATGTTTTTCTTTTGCTTCACGACGTACGCGACCTCCTTGTTCGCTGGCGATGGCGACGCACAACGCCCCAATATCCTGTTAATGACAGTTGATAATCTTGGGTACGGGGATCTTCAGATTTATAATCCCCCATCACGAATCGTGACGCCAAATCTTGCCAAACTCGCAAGCCGCGGCGTCCGGCTCACCCAGTTCTACACGGCATCCCCCACTTGTACCGTCTCACGTGCATGCCTGCTCACCGGACGCATCGCTCAACGACACGGACTGATCAACCAACTACCAGGCTTGGAGGGTAACTACGGGGTTGGTCTGGACCACAACGAGATTCTGATACCCGAAATCTTAAAGTCTGCGGGATACCGTACAGGGTGCTTCGGCAAATGGAATATCGGATTTGCAAAAGGGTCGCGTCCCACTGCCCGCGGGTTTGACGAATTCCTCGGCAACGCATCTGGCAACATCGACTACTACCGTCATGTCTACAACGGGAAACATGACGTCTATCGCGGAACAGCGGGAACGCCGGTCACGGAGCATCATGCCACCGGAACTTACTCGTCGGACATGTTCGCTGATGCCGCGATTGATTTCATCACACGTCATCAAAACAGGCAGCCTTGGTTCTGTTATCTGCCTTTCAATGCGCCTCATTCACCCAACCCGAAAAACAAACTGCCAGGACAGATCAATCAATGGCAAGCGCCGGCCGCAGCGTTCGCAAGATATGGCATGTCCGAAACGGAAACCGATCCGAAACTTCGTTACATGGCAACGGTAACCGCATTGGACGACGCAATCGGTCGAGTACTTGATTGCCTTGACAAGCAGGGGGCTACAAAGAACACATTCATCTTCTGTTTTTCTGACAATGGAGCATTCCGCCGCAACCGCGATGGAATCGATATCGGTTCCAATGAACCGTTGCGTGATGGCGGTGTCACCTGCTGGGAAGGTGGTTTACGAGTCGTTGCCATGGCAAGTTTTCCTGGAGTCATCCCCGCGGAATCGGTGGTCGATCAACCGCTTTGGTCCCCCGATCTATTGCCCACGTTTGCAAACTTGACCGACACACAACTGCCGGACACGAGGCTCGACGGAAAAGATGCTCTTCCGATCCTGACGGGAAAGTCCCCAAGCCAACACCAATCCTTCTACTTCGAATTCAGAAAGCACGCCGCGTTACGCATGGGAGACTGGAAGATCGTCCGAACAAACCCTGACGAATCATGGCAACTATTCAATCTGAAAGACGATCCCATTGAAATAGTCAATGAGTCGACCGCACAACCAGAAAAACTGACCGAATTAGTCCATGAATGGCAAACTTGGCAGGCAGAATTCTGACTTCAAAACAGTAGTGACAACCCTCGCTGAAAAAACGAACGAGTCATCTAAAACTGGTGAATTCATGGGATCAAGGCTACAATGCTGAAACCTAATTCCCAGTGGTCACGTGTCCGCTGGAAACAACAGCGTTGGTGAAACGCAGTTGATTTGAATTCATTGAATCTACAATCAGCATTTCCCGCCTCACTGGCAGTCACATCCTGAGGTTCATTGGGATTTACCAGAGCAGGAAGCCCGCGATCCTGAATTGTTTATTTTTTCGGTAACAATGAGTGTGCTTTATGCATCACTCATGATGACCAATCCCGAGGACAGAACGGAAGCCCAACCAAAATCGCCAACCAAAATCGCCCAACCAAAACCGGACGTTTGTGGCGTTGAAAAACATTCATTCAAGCTGGCGCCTCCTTCATGTTTTCTACATGAAAGGGGCAATATCTCACTGGCTCAAAACTACGCAGACGAAAACCCGAATCCGTTGAACAAAAGCCACACCACACAAACCGGAAAACCTCGAGTCTCGAACAGGAAGAATCTGTTTGCTGTGACGACCAAGTATTCTCTCAATTGCATGCTTTTCAAAGTGACTGCGATTGCAATCACCTATGCATTAACCTTGGCACCCAGTGCGATCGCTGAATCAGAAAAAGATGCGTACCAGGCTTTGATACGTCCCTACCTGTCCAAATATTGTTTTCAATGCCACGGTCCCGATCAACAGAAAGCTGACCTGCGATTGGATCAACTTGACCCCGACATGATCCATGGCAGTGACACTGACATGTGGCAGGAAGTGCTTGACCTGACCAACATCAGCGAAATGCCTCCGGAAGAAGTCAAACAGCCTTCGAATCAGGAGCGTCAGACCATGGTCGATGCTCTGACCGCAGAACTTCGTCAAGCCATGGAGGCTAAACGCTCAACCGGCGGCAGGAACATTCTTCGCCGCATGACCGCCTACGAATACAACAACACTCTTCGGGACCTGCTTGACCTCGACCTGCGATACGCGACCGATTTGCCCCCCGAAGGCGTCGCCAAGGAGGGATTCAAGAACAACAGCGGAGTGTTAGGAACTTCAGCACTTCATATTGAGTACTTCGAACGAATCGCAAGATCAGCTTTGGAGAGAATCATCCTCGTTCCTGAGCAGCAACCCAAGCCTTACTTCGTTCGTGTCGAACCCGAAAACGCATTCAAAACAGTTGCCACAAGTAAAGCGGGGGCCAAGGAAAAAGGGAACAACAACAAAGCAGTTGGATTCAACCTAAAGAATGGGGCTGATTTTTCTCCGGGCACCAAAGTAAAGGCAGGAATTTTTCGTCTGGAACATGGCACGCCCACGAGCGATGGCATCATCCTTGCTGGCAATCGCCCATCTGACCGGGTCGGAAATGTGTTTGCTGAAGAAAGGAAAATTGGTGGATCCAAGGGCGCAGGACGCTCGGGATGGCAACCTGAGTTCCGCATTGAATTGTATGAGGTACCGCACGAAGCGCCCGTTCAGGTCCGAATCCGGTGCTCAGCGATCCCGGGTGCCAACCATTCGTTTCCGCGACTCTCCTTTGAACTGGGGTCCTTCCGCGGCGCGAATGTGTCGGACCAAAAAGAAGCGGCAAACCTGGAAGTCCGTTCCACCGAGATGGCAACTTATGAATTTATCGTTCAGGGCGCGAACTTCCCCTTTCAATCCAACAAACCCGCTCGCCCCTCCTACTTTCGCATTTTCAATGACTATCGCCGAGGCACCAGTCAACTTTCCTATGAGGAGTTGCCCAAACTGAAGATTGATTGGGTTGAGCTCACCTGTAATCACTTCGAAACATGGCCATCTTCACAGCGACAGGCCATCCTTTTTGAATCCAAAAATCAGTCAGACGAAGCGGTGTATGCCGGAGAAGTCATTGGCAAATTCATGGAGCGGGCCTACCGACGTCCCGTGACTGATTCCGAAGTGGGTCGCAAACTGGCTTTATTCCGAAAGCTGCGAGAACGTGAACCGTCGTTTGAACACACGATCGTCTCGACCCTGACAGCGGTACTCTGTTCTCCCAACTTCCTGCTGCTCAGTGAACCTGAATCGACGGAGGTCGCCGAAGGCACTGACCTGGAAAAGCGTCAGATCGACGATTACGAACTTGCTTCGCGTCTGTCTTACTTTCTCTGGAGTTCCATGCCTGATGAAACGCTGTTTGATTTAGCAAAGCAGAAGAAACTGCATCAAAAAGAAATCCTCATTGCCCAGACCCGTCGGATGCTGGCAGATCCGAAATCAGAGGCCTTCTCTCAGAACTTTACCGCACAGTGGCTCGATCTGGCGGGCATTCGTCGCCTCGCGGTGAATCCTGAGTACTTTAAATTTGATGAACGAATCAAAGATCTGTTCGAGCAGGAAACCATCCAGTTTCTTAACCATGTGCTGAAGGAAAATCTCCCCATCCAGACCTTCATCGACTCGGATTTTGCGGTCCTCAACCCCACCTTGGCACGGCACTACCGCATCCCGGATATCAGTGGCGGATTTCAGGTCGTAGCCGTCAGCAAGGATCACCATCGCGGCGGATTCCTGACGCAGGCAAGCATGCTGTTTGGTAATTCCACCGGTGCTGAAACTCATCCCATCAAACGCGGTGTCTGGGTTTTGGAGCGCATGCTAGATGACCCACCACCGCCACCGCCCCCCAATGTGCCAGACCTGCCAGAACCACCGGCCCAAGACGAGAACGTCCTGTCACTCAAGGAAAGACTGGTGGCTCACGCGAACACCGCAAGTTGCCGCGATTGCCATCGCAAAATTGATCCCTGGGGCGTGGCATTCGAAAAC
Organism: Planctomycetaceae bacterium; assembly: GCA_002862205.1. Classification (GTDB taxonomy): domain Bacteria; phylum Planctomycetota; class Planctomycetia; order Pirellulales; family Pirellulaceae; genus Rubripirellula. Next base: position 13,282 of record PKCN01000394.1, read on the forward strand.
TACAATGCGTTGGGGCAATGGCGGGAAGGATCGAAGGATCCTTTGGTTCTCGTGCCTCACCAAAATGTCAATATTGATCCCTCAACGCGGCTCAGCAATGGTACAAACATAAGCTCTCTGAACGACCTCAAACACTACCTGCTAACTGAAAAGGAATCGCAGTTTCGTCGTGCCGTGGTCCGCAAGGTGATGTCATACGGTCTTGGTCGCTATCTTGAGTTTGCGGATCGACCGGCCGTAGATTTCATTTGCGAAACACTGCAGCAACGCGGAGACAGGTTCCAGACCTTGATTGAGCAGATCGTCGTATCGGAACCTTTTTCCAGCAAGTGAAGTCACCTCGATCACTTCACAAAGCCCACAATCAAACCACCTCATCAAACCATCACCTCCAACCCCACCACTAGCGAGCGAATAGTGAAACGCAAATCCTGGCATCTCAACCGACGCATGGCATTGAAGTCCACTGGTGTCTGTCTGGGTCTTCCATGGCTGGAAGGCATGGCGAATGATCGATCGAATCGTCCCCGCCAAAGATTTTTTGCCGGGTATTTTGCTTACGGCGTCCCGATGCCATCGGACAATGCCGCTGATCGCATGGAGCATGGCTGGTTCCCGCTGGGGGAGGGCAAAGAGTATGCCGCTCCTCAGATGCATCAAAGCATCATGCCATTGAAAGACAAAATCACATTTCTCTCTGGGCTTTCGCATCCCGCCATGCGGCGCACCTCTGCTCATAAAGGCGCCGACTATTTTCTAACCGGTGCTGACCTCCTGAAAACCTACGACAAACAGTCCATTTCGATCGACCAATACTTGGCGCAGGAAATGGGAAAAGAAACGCGTTTCCAATCGCTTGTAATGTCATCGTTGGGAGGTGTCAATCGTCCCTATCGCTCGTCAACGTTATCATTTGATCGCAGCGGTCGCCCTATTCCGGCACAGAACAAGCCAGCAGAAATTTTCCGGCGCATGTTTGGGGAGGTTACCCAGTCGGAACAAAACGCATTAGCAAGCCGTGGCAGCATCATTGACGAAGTCTTCAATGAAGCTCAGGACCTGAACCGGCGTCTTGGCGTTAACGACCGACGCAAGATGGATGAGTATCTCAGTTCAGTCCGTGAGGTGGAGCGGATGACCGAACGCTCCAAACGGTGGCAGAACACCGCCAAGCCGGACATTGACCGCGAAGGCCTGGAACTTGAAGCAAATCCAACCAGCCCCGAGGAATACCTGACCGTCATGTACAACCTGCTGGTGTTGGCCTTTCAGACGGACTCGACTCGGATCGCAACGTTTCAAACCGCATGCGAAGAAGCAGGCCAAACCGATCGATTCCCCTCAGCCATCGGCCTGCCGCATTCATCACACAAACTGTCTCACGAAAAGAAAAACTATGCAGATGTTGCGAAATATCTAACCTTTCTCAATGACATGCATGCCAACTTCATCAAGAAGTTGGATTCGATTCAGGAAGATGATGGCACCTTGTTGGACAACACTCTCTGCTTTTATGGATGCGCAACCAGCAAGACCCATCAGGCGACCAATTATCCCATCATACTCAGCGGGGGCAAAAACATCGGTTTCCAACATGGTTCACATCTTCACTATGGGGACAACGTCCCGCTATCGAACCTGTTTCTGACTATCGCCAACCAGATGACAAAGCCGTCATCTCGCTTCAGTGACAGCACCGGCGACATCACAGAAGTCGTTGGTTAATTGGCAAAGGGCATTGGCCAACGATCTTGAAAAGTCAGCAGCAAACCAATAGCGGCGTCATCTCTTCGCAACTCCTCTCGACAAGACAAACACTATGGCACGCATCAGCATTCTCACCATCCTGCTTGTTTACGCATGCCAACTCGCTTCTGCCGCGGAACGCCCCAACATTCTGTTCATCTTTACTGATGATCAATCGTACCGGACCGTCAGTTGTTACCCCGAAGCGTATCCCTGGGTCAAGACTCCCAACATTGATGCGTTGGCCGCACAGGGCGTGCGTTTTACGCACACCTACATTGGTACCTGGTGCATGCCTTCACGGGCAACCATGCTGACGGGTCATCACCAATACGGGGTTGAATCGATGCGTATGCAAGGTGAATACCCCGGCAGCGTCTACGATCCCGAAAAATGTCCGTTCTGGCCACGAGTGTTTCGCGAGCATGGATATTCCACCGCGCAAATCGGCAAATGGCACACCGGTATCGACAGTGGATACGGTCGCGATTGGGACCATCAGATCGTTTGGAGTCGTCCCAAATATCCCAAGAATGCGGGGCACTACTACGATGACCAGATTGTCGAAATTGATGGGGTGGTGAAACGGATGTCCGGATACACAACCGACTGGTATACCGATCGTGCTGAAGACTTCATTCGTGGAAAACATCGTCAAAAGGATCAACCTTGGTACCTCTGGCTATGCTTTGGTGCTGTCCATGGGCCCTTCACACCCGCAGAACGTCACCAAACCGCTTACCCGAATGCGACAGTCCCGGAACCAGTCAACATTTACCCCGGCGAATCACGCGTCGGAAAACCCGCATACGTTCGCAATCGCAACCGTTGGGTTCCCGATAAGAACGGGCAAGCTGAACTCGAATCAGGAGTAAAACAGAGAACAGTTGTGAATGCGCCGCTGCATGGAAACACGCTGCAGAACTGGGTCCGTCAGTATCATCAGGGAGTACTGGCAATTGATGATGCTGTGGGTCAACTTCGAAAAGCCCTGGAGGATTCGGGGCAAGCTGAAAACACGCTGATTGTATTTGCCGCTGATCAAGGCATTGCATGGGGTCAGAATGGTTTTCAACAAAAGATCGCTCCCTACGATGCCAACATTCGCGGCCCGCTGATCATGAGTTTTCCTGGCCGCATCCCGCAAGGCAAAGTCTGTTCACGCCCCGTGGGTGGCACCGATCTGCCACCAACCTTTTTTGCATTTGCCAACCTGAATCTACCATGGAAGATGCATGGCCATGATTTAACGCCGCTGCTTAAGAATCCCAACAATGATTGGCCGCATCCGGTTCTGACAGCTCTTACGGGTGAGAAGTATGGCAGCGACACCGATGTGATACCCACTGATCCTGACGTGCTCTACAAAACAGCGAAAGTCCCTTGGTGGATTTCGCTACTGGAAGGTCGCCACAAGTACATCCGCACCCTTGTCGAAGGCGAGGTCGAAGAACTGTATGACTTGAAAAGTGATCCGGAAGAACTCAACAACCTCGCTCTCGACCCAACCCACCTTGAAAAGCTGAGGCAGATGCGTGCCGCGACTTTGGCTGAACTCCGTCGAACCGACGCGGGGATGGTGGACAACCTGCCCACCTTCTCAACCTCTGATTAGAGGCGATTTCAGTAAACAGGGTGGTAACCGCCGCAATCTGCCTCCTCTCAAACCCGCTTTGACCATGCTTCGCCATTCCCGCCCCGCGAGGCATTACAATGGGCGATGAAGAACATGGACCATTTGCCACAACGGTGTGCGAATCCCACCTGAACATGTCATTCTCCGTTTACAGGCAGACCTGCGTCCTGTTGCGGACCGCCTCCTGTTCCCACCAGCCTCGAACCGGTAAGAAATAATGTCGCAAAAGTCCTGCCGTCGCTCATTTCTGAAATCAGCCGCACTGGGCGGTGGTGCCATCGGACTCAATGCCATCCAGTACTCTCGCGTTTACGGTGCCAATGGTCGCATGGGCATTGCCAGCGTTGGCGTTGGTGGCAAGGGCTGGAGCGACTTGAATGGGGTCGCTGCCAGTTCCGACGTCGACGTCATTGCCTTATGCGATATCGACAGCTCGGAAAAGCATCTCGGACGTGCGGCAATCCAATACCCGTCTGCCCGCCAGCATGCTGACTGGCGTCAACTTCTTGATAACGCCAAAGACATTCAAGGCATTCTGGTTTCCACGCCAGACTTCATGCATGCTCCCATTTCTTTGGCAGCCATGCAGGATGGCAAGCATGTGTTCTGCCAAAAACCGCTGACTCATTCGGTCCATGAAGCAAGGCAGATGCAATTGGCTGCCAAAAAGTTTGGTGCCGTCACCCAAATGTGTAATCAGATTCAATCACATTCAGCCTATCGGACGGCCGTTCACATGGTCCACGCTGGCCTGATCGGTAAGGTCAAGGAGGTTCATTCATGGCAAGGTGGAACTCCAAGTTGGCCGCGACACATTCCAACACCGCCGGGAAAGGATGCAGTGCCTGCTCATGTTCGATGGGACCTTTGGCAGGGCGTTGCGGCGGACAGACCCTACAAGATTGGCATGTACCATCCTTTCAACTGGAGAGGATGGCAAGCTTACGGAACAGGTCAACTTGGTGACTTCGGATGCCATATCCTCGACCCGGTGTTCAAGTCACTGAAGCTCCAGTCCCCAACCAGCATCACAGCAAGAGCCCCTCAACTGCAACCAGAATCGTGGACTGATCGCTCGACAGTGCAATATGAATTTCCCGGAACCGAATACACAGCAGGTCCAACTCTGCGTGTGACCTGGTATGACGCCGTGGGCGCGACTCCTCCCCGCGAAAGTCTTGGTGATGTCCCTTTGGATTACAAATTACCCAACGCCGGCTCGGTCCTTGTAGGCGAAAAAGGTTCCCTCGTCATTCCCCACGTCGCGATGCCCAAACTTTTCCCCGAGGAAAATTTCCCTGCTGACCAATTACCAATCGTCGAGGGTGTCAATCATTACACACAATGGGCTGATGCATGCGTGGGTAAGGGCAAGACGACATCGAACTTTGAATACGCAGGACCACTAACAGAGACAGTCCTGTTAGGAACGATCGGCATCCGTTATCCGGGTGAAGAACTGAGGTGGAGTGCCACGGACCTGAAGATCACCAATCACCCAGAAGCACAAAACCGGATTACGAAGCGTTACCGCAAGAATTGGGAACCCACCTGGGTCTGACGTAAAGTTCACATGGTTTCGCGTTTCAAGTGCACGAAATCCTCCCTTGCTTCATGCGCGATCCCCCACTTCCACTTTCCGCCTCAAACGCAAGAGCTACGGAAATCAAATGCCCATCCATTTTACGAATTCGGGTCGACGACAATTCCTGAAAATCGCGGGAAGCGGGGTCGCTCTGAACGCTTCCAAGAGCCTCGCGACCGGTGGGGTCGAGAGTCCGCCCTCCGCGAAAAGCCGATCAAAGCTAATCGATGAAGACCTCGTGGTGATTTTGAACGACACTCATATCGGCGAAAAGCATCCGCCTGACGCAGCTGTGCCGTCCAATTTGCGTTTCATTGTTGACAAGTTGACCAGCCAAACACAGAAGCCTGCATGTGTCATCATCAATGGTGATCTGGCATTGAAGGATGGACAGCCAGGAGACTACCTGCATTTCTCACGACTGGTTCAACCGCTCAGAGAAGCTGAGATCGAGACCCACCTGACTCTCGGTAACCATGACAATCGCGAGGTATTTTATGAAGTCCTCAAAGATGAGCGAAAAGCGAATCCACCGCTTCAATCTCTCCACGTCTCCGTCGTAAAAACCCGCCATGCAAATCTGTTCCTGCTCGACTCCTTGAAAGAAACAATGGTGACACAGGGAACCGTAGGAAGCGAGCAAATGAACTGGCTGGCGCAGACGCTGGACAAATACTCAGACAAAGCTGCGATCATTGTCACGCATCATAACCCGCGTCTGGGCGGCGATCCCGTCCACTTCCCAGGCGGTCTGATCGACTCGCAGGAACTCTGGAACATGATCACGCAACGAAAGCATGTCAAAGCCTATATCCATGGACACATTCACGATCGGGGATTCGCGAAACACCGTGGCGTTCACATCATCAACACTTTGGCAACTTCCTACGTAGCAGATCCAAAAACATCGACCACAGGCTGGACTTCGATCCGATTGGACGATGGAGGTGCGTTGCTGACGACACACACCACCGATAGCGGGCATCCATGGAACGGAAAAGCAAAGAAGCTTCGTTGGAACCACACCTGAATCGGGTAACTCAATTGGAATCAGCAGCTAGAAAAGCTTTCATCTCTTTTCGCAACAGCAATACTTTTTCAGGAGCGTTCGCCGACAAATCCTCGGATTCACTGATGTCATCTTCCAAGTGGAATAACAGCGGCGTCTTGTGCTGAACCAGAGGTTCCCGAGCGCGTGTATCGGGATTGGACGACCGATCCTTGGTGCTGAGATGGATTTTGTAAGGCCCCGATCGGAAGGCAATGGCACCCCCACTGTTGTAGTACCACTGCTTTCGGGGAGTTGCACCGGCGTTTAGAAGCGAGTTGGTCAGATCGCATGAAATATAACCCCGTTGTTTGACAATTTGCGGACTGGCCTGCTGCCCCGTAGCAAGCTTGATGAAAGTTGAGTGCAGATCCAGATTCGCAGCCATCCCATTGATGGTGGCTGGCTTGATCTTCCCGGGCCAATGAAAAATGGCTGGCACACGATACCCACCTTCCCACGAAGTCCCCTTTTCGCCACGAAGTGGCTTCGCTGTTCCACCATGGGGGCCAAACATCGTCCATGGACCATTGTCACTGGTGAACACCATCAGCGTTTCCTTGGCGATCCCCGCGTCCTCGACAGCCTTCATCACCTGACCAACAGACCAGTCCACCTCTTCAATGACATCACCGTACCGACCACCACGACTGCGTCCCTGAAACTTTCCGGACGCAAACACAGGGGCGTGCGGCATGTTGTGCGCCAGGTAAAGGAAGAACGGCTGATCACGCTCTTCCTTGATCCAACTCACGGCTTGCTTCGTGTAGCGTGCAGTAAACAACTCCTGATTGGCCGGAAACTCAATGACCTTGCGCCCCTGGATCAGCGGGATCTGAAAAGTGAACTTGTCACATCCATCAAATACCTCCCGTGTCTGCTTCTTGCCTTCAGGTGCAGGGACATCGTTGCTACCCGGTGTTCCAAGGTGCTGATCAAATCCACACTCCAGAGGATGCATGGGTGAGCTTGTGAAATCCTTGGGGTAGCCGGCCAAGTGCCACTTGCCGAGCATCGCCGTCGCATAGCCATGCTGTTTCAGCACAGCTGGCATTAAATCATTTCGACTTTCCACCAGATTGACCCGGCCCATCAAGGATGGGTGCCTGCCCGTCATCAATCCACGACGACTTGGAACGCAAGTCGCCCCCGACGCATAGAAACTGGTCCACCTCTGGCCTTCGGCCGCCAGACGGTCAATGTTGGGAGTCTCATGCTGTTGATTGCCATAGCACCCCAAGTCCCCGTATCCAAGATCGTCGACAAACATCAGGATGATGTTGGGCTGCTGTGCAGAATCATTGGGCTGCTGTGCAGAATCATTGGGCTGCTGTGCAGAGACGTGTGCCGCTGTCACCAGCGTGAGCAACAGCATCGAAAGAAAACGAAGCGAATGCATGATTTTGAATTCCAAGCGTTCAAGCAGAGGGAACATGTTTGATTTGAGTTCGTGTCGTACAGCCATCAGTCTGGTTGGCCAACAGCATGGGAATGCCTGGGTTACCGGTCAGTTCACCACTTAAAACAGCATGGATGAAAACCTGATTGTGCGAACCAATTCTGGTCGAACTTGCGTTGGTCAAAACAAAGCTGGTCAAACCAAGGCTGGTCAAACCAACGTACTGAGGCTCCCCGTGCTGTCGGCGAAACCATCTGTTTCGACGCCGAGTTGCTGTAACATTGTGACAAAGACGTTGGCGAGCGGCAGATCTTCAGCTGTGATTTCTTTTTGCCACGGTTCCTGCCCCCCACTCCAATGACCACCTTGGGGCTTTAACCCTGCATGATTAATGTATTGTCCATGTTTCAATCCCATGTTGCTGCCACCAGCCAGCACAATCGGATAGTTTCTTGACAGATGAAATGCGCTGGACGCGGAACCGTAAAGCAGCAGTGTGTTGTCCAACATGCTTCCATCTCCTGCTGGCTCGGGTGTATCCTGCAATTTACAGGCAAAGCGGCCAAATTCTTCATTAAGAAATTGGCAGTAGATGCCAAAATTCTTCCAGCCATTCTCTTTCTTGGTTTCGTGGGAAAGCGCGTGCGACAAATTAAAACCAACAGCCCGCGCTAAATAGTCACTCTGTCCCACTCCATTTTCACGACCAATCTGATAAGTCGCGACACGGGTCGAGTCTGTCTTGTAGGCAAGATAAATCAGCTCAAACATGGTTTGCAGATACAACCGCGGATCGCTCGGGGTGACTTCAAGATTAAGGTGATCGACCTTCACTGTCGGCAGCGGTGTATTGATCCAACGTTTCGCCTTCTCCACCTTGATCTCAGTCTGACGCACGGACTCAAGGTATTCGTCAAGCCGCTGCTTGTCATTGGCTGACAGACTTCTGCGCAGCGAACGGGCATCCGCCATCAACTGATCCAGCGCACTCTTACTGAAGGCCAACCGCTTTGCTGCATCACCATCGCTTTTGACGAACAGCATGTCGAAAATTCGCTTGGGACGATGCTCTGCTGGAATCGCACGCCCATTACGGTCAAAGGACAAGGTGTGTGCCCCGCGAGCGGTTCCCGTTCCACCATCGGTAGACATCACCAACGAAGAGAAACGTGTCTGGCTGCCAACATGAGTCGCATATTCCTGGTCAAGTGAGATAGTGTTCCTGTAATCCATATCACCCCCACCAGTCGCCGCAGCTGTCAAAAACTGATCGGCATTATTGTGCCCATGCACGATACGGCCATGAGGATGCGAAAACCCGGACAGAACAGTCATTTGCTGACGCAAAGGCGTCAAAGGTTCAAAACATTTGGTGAATTGAAATTCCCTGCCATTTCCATGCGGAAACCACGACCAATCCTGATACGCCGGATCTTCCGCCAGCGGCATGGGAACTCCATCTGGAAAGTAAAAACATCCCAGGCGGCGCGGATTCGCCGCACGCTCGTTTGCAATCCCAGTGGAGGCGAGCAGGGGTAATGAAAGCGCAATACCCGTGCCGCGCAGAAACCGACGACGATCCAAAGTGTTGAATGTAGTAGCGATGGCAACTTGCCCTTTGGGGAGGTTGTGCGTTGTCTAAAGTTTTCAGTAGTGGGAACGAGAAACACCCGAACGCCAATCAGCCACCTTGATGGTGACACACGTCAAAGTGAAAACAGATTACGGCGGAAAGAAGCTCTGGGAAATACAGTTCAAAGTGGTTAACGCGTGTTTTCAACACGCAAACAAATCAAGGCTGCCGGAACAGCTCGCTTGTGACAATCAATTGGATCAAATCCGCAAGGCCATCATTCTGTTGACGTAGCCCGGCAGCAATCCCATCAATGGCAGAATGATCAGCAAACGTCAATTGCCTGCCAACGGCGTACGCCGACATTTTATAAGTCAATGCACGTACAAACTGGTCCTGACGTTGTTCCAACAAAAACCTTTTCAGACCATCCATTCCGTTGAGCTGTTGGTCATTGAAAAGTCGGCTGGAAGCATCCACGGGCTGACCCTCAATCTGGTTTCTCCAGCGTCCAAGTGAATCGTAATTTTCGAAAGCGATTCCCCATGGATCAATCTTTGCATGACAGGACATGCAGGCAGCCTGATTACGGTGATCCGCGAGTTGTTCCTTCAAAGTCAGCTTTGCGATTTCCGGGTCTGCCAAATCGATCTCCGGCACTGCGGGTGGTGGAGGCGGGGGCGGGTCGTGAAGGATCTTTTCCAACAACCAGATCCCCCGTTTCAGCGGATGCGAATCATCGCCTGCCGAGTTCATGGTCAGCAAACCGGCCTGAGTCAAAACACCACCTCGTCGCTGATCCAATTCCAACGCAACCCTTTGAAACTGATTGCCGGCAACTCCCTCGATGCCATAGTGTCGTGCCAACACTTCATTGACCACTGTAAAATCAGAGTGAATGAATTCCAGCACACTACCATTGGTCTTCAACACCTCCTGAAAGAAAGCTACCGGCTCCTGCAACATTGCTTCTTTCAGGGCAGGCGTGAAACGGGGCTTGGTCTTTCGGTCAATGTCCAGGAACTCCAATGCCTGCATCCCAAGCCATTGTTGCACGAAATGATTTGCGAATCTGGTAGCCCGAGGGTCGGCCAACATACGTGACACCTGCTGGGACAGAACCTTGTCATTGCCAAGTTCCTTGCTGGTAGCCAGAGCCAGCAATTCCTCATCCGGCACACTGCACCACAAAAACATCGACAACCGCGTTGCCAAATCTATATCTGAGAGAAACGGTTCCCCCGTTCTTTCATTCTGCGACCGGACAACTTCAGCACGTGTCAGGTACAGAAAGTGGGGTGATGACAAAACGGACGCAAGCACCTCAATCACCGCTTCTTCAACACCCTCACAACTTGGGCGAATCGATTTGAAAAACTCCATTTTCAGATCAATCTCATCAGCGCCTACATCACGCCTCCACGCCTTTTTCATGAACCTTGCGACCACCTTGCGAACGTGAGTATTTTCATCATCGCGATCATCGCACTCGAACAGGATATTCGTGTAGGACTTCGGCGGCCACACATCGTAAACGGGTGTCGAAACTTGCACGTGATCAATCTGTATATCACCCTGCGAGACAGAGCTGTTGAAGAAACGGATGTACTCGGAGGGATTGGGCATCGCCCCCATTTTCGTAACATTTCGAACTGAGTTGCGCGGATAGATCTCGCCCAGTGGCACCTCCCACTCGTAGACACCTGGCTGATCAGGATCTGCCACAACCTCTGTGTCCTTTGCACTGACCCGTAACAAGGCACGACCTTCATTGCTTGCCCGCCAGCCAAACTGCAGTTGCAAACTGGGAATTTCTTTCCCTGCCGAAGGTGCTCGCGAGGCGCGAACCCGAACCCGCATCATTCCTTCGCTGGGGATCTGATCACCCAATTCAACAATCACCCCCTGACCTCTGGGTAAAACCGCGAGATGATCAAAGGTTGAAGGAAACGGCCCAATCTCCACGACAGGACCGTGCGAGTACTTTGCACCGTAATATGCCCAGCTTGATCGGGCGGTTTGACCTGTCTTCTGATTGCGATAGTAAGTCCCCCCATGCGGCTGCTTGAAACTTTCCTCCAGCCGTGCCAATTCCTTCTCCAATTTGGCAGGGTCATCCTTGAATTTCTCCCGGGCCTTCTGCAGTTGTTCTTTTTGCTTTGGCCACTCGATCGCCGATGCCTGCTCCATCGAAACAGACCAATGCGAAGTCTTGGGTTGACTGCCCGCAGGGATGGCGCGTTCCAACGCCCGCCTGGCAATCGCCCGATAGGTGTCAAGTTGCATCCCCGTCATGTGCAACAGATCCGAGCTGTTCTGGAAACCATCTTCTGACGCAGCCTCGGGTGGCAAATCTTTGGCAAAATCCCAAGGCAGTCCGAGGAGATCCTGCAACGCGTGGTTGTACTCGTACCGCGTCATCCTGCGAAATGAGGATGACCCACGCTCGGAACGTCGTACCGCAGATGCAATCTGTATTTCTGTCGACAGCCATTCGACAAGCCTGACACGATCTGCCTCAGCTAACGACTCTGCTTCAGGTGGTGGCATCTCACCATTGCTCAAAACAGCCAAGACTTCCAACCACCAGCTGATATCATCTCCAACCTGCAAATCAGGATTCAGGGTATCGATTCGCAGATTACCTTCCTGCTCGTCGGGGCCATGACAATCCATGCATGAACGCTTGAGCGTTGGCAATACATTTTGGTTGAACTGTTCCAGCTTCGGCTTGGGCGTTTCATTGCCCAACTGCTTGGGTTCTCCGGAGACATAGCGGGATCGTTTGGCTCCAGCAGCTTTGATCTCGTCGTACGAAGGTTGCTGATCACTCTGCAACGATGCGGGGCCAGCACCCACCGAGGATTCTTCGTCACCTCGAACCATGGAAATGGAGAAAGCGGTCGTTGCCAATCCCACTACGAACAAGCAACACAGAACACCAAAACGTTGTTTGGATCTTGTCATATCAAAACGGTGGGAAACACGCAGGGCGGGAGTACAAGAGCGAATGTCTGATTATAGCAGCACGAACAGACATTGGACCCCACAAGGCCTAGATCGTTGTCTTTTCCCGGGTACAGGCACTTTTTGCTGTCACAGGCCGTCACACTCACGTAACTGACCGTCATATCCGGTTACACTGTCGGAGTATTCGCCCGGAGAATTCGCCGCTACCGCATCTACCATAACGCTAACTGGAGTTTTTCAGGATGATCGCATTTCGCGTTGCGCATGCAACCTGCCTGCTACTATTGATTTCGAGCGTCGCTGGAGCCCAGGACACGAATACAAGTGCAAATGCATCAACCACTCTGGCGAGTGATCATTCCCAGCCCATCCCCAAAGCGAATGCCGTTTCTGCATCGGGGTTACGGGGCGGACTTATTGTTCAATTGGGCAGCAGCGATGTCACCACAGCGACTGAACTGAGTCAAACAGGGCGTTATCTGTTTCATGTGCTTGATACAGACGCAGATAACATCGCAGCGGCACAAAAACAGATTCACAAGGAAGGTCATTATGGATTGTCATGGGCCGAACACACCACTCACCCGAACCGGCTTCCCTACGCCGAGAATGTGGTCAACCTGATCATCATACGTGACTACAGCATTCCGGTAGCCGAACTGTTGAGGGTCTTGACCCCCAGTGGTTCCATTGTTGTCATCAACCCTGAAGTCATGCCAACAAAAGCACTCTCACACCTTGAACTCGCCCCACCCCAAGAGCAAGGCGACTACATTGTTTCTACTAAACGTTGGCCAATGGCGATGGATGTCTGGTCACACCCACGGCATGCGGCGGATGGAAATGCCGTCTCAAGCGACACACTCGTTGGGCCTCCCGAACGAGTCCGCTGGATCGCCGCGGCAACCTCCGAGGTGGAGGGCATGGTCACCGCCGGTGGTCGCAATTTTTATGGTGGAATTCTGGCACGTGACAGTTTCAATGGACTGCGTCTCTGGCACCGTGACCTCGCCAAGAGTGAAGAGAACAATCCTGCCGAGTTCATTTTGCCTCGACTCCCCAGCAATGGTTCGCGTCCCATTGCATCACAACGTTACCTGTTTGCGTTGATCCAAGGACGCCCCGTGACGCTTGATGCGGCAACTGGCGAAGTCATTGCAAAATGGAGTGATATGACTTCGGTGACCAATTTATTACATGATGGCAACCGCGTGATCGCAACAGATGCCAATACTGTCCGAGCCATCGATCCAACCACAGGAAAAGAGTTCTGGCAAGTCAAGGTGGCAGAACCCCGCAACGTGGTCACAGACGGGCAAGTAGTCGCATTGATTGCAGGAAGAGTCAAACGTGGCGAGCAGGCAGTCGCAATGGTACTCAACGCTGAGACAGGTGAGATGCGGTGGAGTCGCGATGACTACAAATGGTTAACACTGACAACACGTACCGTACTAGCCAAGGGGCAGTTGGTTTTCGAAGTATCGACTCTCAATGACCACGATGCCGGCAACGGCATCCACGTTGTCAATGCCGCCACAGGTGAACCGCAATGGTCAAAGGACTTTCCGCCCGGCATGAACCATGCTCGCCAGGCGCGTGCCATGTTTCTGGAAGATGATTTGTGGATTCTGCATGGTGGCAAGATCAACACCACAGACAAAGATAAACGAGACCGCAGCCCGACCGAAGTCTCCGCTCTGGATCCACTGACGGGCGAAGTCCGGAAAACCTACCCTGCCGGGATGGCGCACTGTTTCCCTCCCGTTTGCACACCAAATTATGTCTTTGCTGGGGAACTGGACATGACGAACCTGAATTCTGGTGAAGTCGTGGCGAATCGAATCACGAAGGCAAACTGCTCACGGGAAAGCGGATGGATCCCGGCTAATGGGCTCGTCTATACGACTCCGAAGCACTGCACCTGTTGGCCAATGTTGCGTGGATTCGTTGCGATGGCCCCCACCCCTTTGACACCGACCAACGGCGTTGCAGTTGCCAACCTGCCCATCAGTCAGCTTGAATTTCCGCTCGAAAAGGGTCCAGCAAAATCGGATCCCAACGCAGCGGTAACCCAGCCAGATGATTGGCCACTGTACCGGAACGACCGCTGGCGTAGCGCAAGCAGCTCTGGATCCGGCCCCAAATCACTCAACCAACGTTGGACAACTCTGCTCCAACAGGAGATTGCCAAGGACAAAAGAATCACCGGGCCCATCCTGCATGACTGGGCGGAAAACCCCGTGATCAAGGGCCCTCTGAGTGCGCCAACGATTGCAGGGGGAATCGCTTACGTCACGCGGCCCAATGCTCACGAACTGATCGCAATGAACACTGACACCGGCGAGATCCGCTGGCGGTACACCGCCAATGGCCGGCTGGACACACCGCCAGCAATCTACCGTGACCTGTGCCTGTTTGGAACAGCGTCGGGCTGGGTGTATGCCCTGCGTGCTGCTGACGGTGAACTGGTTTGGCGAATGCGAGCTGCTCCCTCCGACGAACGCATTGTTGCCTATGGACAAGTTGAATCTCCATGGCCCGTTCCTGGCGCAATTCTGGTCGTCGATGACATTGCCTATTTTGCAGCTGGACGTCAACCACTTGCTGATGGTGGGATCCTTGTCTTTGCAGTCGATCCGCAGACTGGCAAACGACATTGGGTCCAACGAATCGATAGCGTGCCCCAAAAGGGTTTTTACGAAAACTCTGGCCTTGAGTTTGATCCCTTCGACATCCTGCATGCCGAGGGTGATGGGATTGCAATGTCCCGTTGGATCATTTCAGGCGACGGCAAAAAAGTTGATGTCGACAAATGGAATGCATTCGCAAAGCTCAATACAGGCGCCGGCGAAGTCTGGATACCTCGTGGAAGCTGGACCTACGGTGCACGACATCAGGACCGATTCCGCGGTGAAGCGGAACGACGTCCACTGACAGTTTTTCGCGATAAAGATGTCTACAGCTCACTGGATGGCAACACCAGTGTCTTCCGACGTCAATTCAATCTTGCCAAGGGAGATGAATTCAACAGTAAGTGGATCACTGGGTGGGAAGCAGTCCGAACTGCAAAATCAGGCGGCAAACCTTACCGCAACCACAGGATTGCCAAGAATGCAATGTGGACAAAAGATCCATTCACAAAAGAAGACGAAGTCCAGGAAGAACCCAAGTACGGAACACAGCTTCACAACGAAATCCACGCCATGGCCCTTGCATCCAATGGCAAGCTTTACGTTGTTCATCGTGACGGTCGACTCAAGGTTGTCTCCACTGAAACCGGCTATGTTGTTGATGAAACCACGGTACCCGCCCCAGCATGGGATGGGCTTGCCATTGCCCGGGGCCGGCTTTACCTGACAACGAATACGGGAGAATTGATTTGCCTGGGAGATGAATGACCGCGAAAATCATCTGCGTTGCTTTGACAGAAATGCGATCACAACCCATTTCTTCCCGAACCCGCAAAATCGAACTCAGTATTGAATCCCACACCGTCGAAAGATGATCGCACCTGGCCACTCCCAGCGGCGCCATGGATCATGCGAATGACATGGTCAGAATTGCTGTTCGCACACTGGCGTGTCGAGCCAAACCTGGTTCGCAAACACCTGCCGGAGGGCCTTGATCTTGACACGCACCAAGGTTCTGCCTGGGTCGGGGTGGTGCCGTTCCTGATGTCCGGTGTTGCACCGCGAGCGTGCCCTGCAGTACCGGGACTTAGCAAATTCCTTGAACTCAACGTCAGAACCTATGTCACCAAAGATGGAAAACCCGGTGTTTGGTTCTTTTCGCTAGACGCAGCAAGTGCGATAGCCGTTCGTGCGGCCAGAGCCACATTCAACCTGCCATACATGGATGCGCAAATGTCACTGGACCAACCGGATCCGTCCCATGCAATTCAGTACAAGTCTGATCGCACGCATCGCAACGAGCCCGCCGCTAGTTTCCAAGGCAGCTACAAAGCAGTGGGAGAACCCTACCACGCTCAACCAGAGACATTGGAGCACTGGCTGACAGCGAGATACTGCCTGTACAGCGTTAACAAGCAGGGCGACATTTTCAGGGGCGAAATTGAACACCCACCGTGGACGCTTCGCAATGCGGAATGTGAAATAGAACAGAACACCATGGGTGATCCGTTTGGATTCGATTTCACCGCCAAACCCAACCTGATGTATGCCGATGCCATCCAGGTGCGGG
>PKCN01000023.1 GCA_002862205.1 Planctomycetaceae bacterium
TGGAATCTATCGTCCGCATGAACCATGGTTCGTGCCCCGACCGTACTTTGACAAGTTTCCACTCGAGGAAATTCAATTACCGCCGGGCTATCGCGCTGACGATCTTGACGATCTGCCAACCGCGGGACGCAGACGTGGTCCGAACCGGTACTTTGAACACATTCAATCCGAAGGCCAGTGGAAAAAGGGAATCCAGGGATATCTGGCCTCCATCGCATTTGCAGACGCAATGGTCGGACGCGTGATCAAGGCTCTGGAAACAGGGCCAAACGCCAACAACACCATCGTTGTGCTGTGGAGTGACCATGGCTGGCATCTTGGCGAAAAGCAGCACTGGCAAAAATTCACCGGATGGAGAGTCTGCACGAGAGTCCCACTGATCGTTCGCGTTCCCAAGGGTGTCCCCGGTTTGGCCGCTGGAACAGTCCCCGCTACGCAATGCGACCAGCCCGTGAACCTGCTTAGTCTGTTCCCAACATTGACGGCATTGAGCGGCATCCCCGAACATCCTCAAGCCAGTGCCCCGAGCCTTTTACCATTGTTGGAAGATCCTCAAAGTGATTGGGAACACGTTTCGACAACCTACCTGAATCGCCCCGAAGACTACAGCATCAGTGATCAGGACTGGCGTTACATCCACTACAACGATGGCAGCGAAGAGCTTTACCAGATCAGTACGGATCCTCATGAGTGGAAGAATCTGGCTACAGATCCACAGCACGATTCCCACTTGCAGTACTTTCGCTCCCGAGCCCCCCAACGCTTTCGGAAATATGTTCCGATCAGTCTCAGTGCGATGCCAACCATTTCCTGGCAAAGCAGCGTCAGCGGGCCAGCGCCACCCTCGCGGCCAGATGGCCAGCCCTTTGATTGTTTTTTCGTCAACCGTCGAATCGAAGACGTCGAATTGTTCTGGGTCAGCCCGTCAGGCAAACCCAAGAGCTACGGAATGCTGTCCACCAACACTCCCAAACGCCAGAACACTCGTCCCGGCGCCGTGTGGATGATCGCAGACCCTGAGGGTCGACAACTCGGTTTTTTCAAAGTCGGTGATCGAGGCGGTCGAGCCATTGTTCCGGCTGACAGCAAGCCAAAAGACTCGCTCCAAAAAAAGTAGCGACTCCGCACCAAACAGCGAACCTCTATCGGAACAGGAAAGCTCTACCGACATCGCCAACCGACATCGCCAACCGGCAGGACCATGGCGAGCAACATCAGGGCCGCTGACCTTCGTGACCCAAAGATCAGAGCGATCAGATTCGTGCTGCGCCCCAATCGAGAACTGGCCCTTGCACATCAGGTTCCGCAAAGCTTTCAGGATTTGAACCAGTTTCTCGCGATTTCGTATTATACTTTTGGCCCGTAACTTATCGAAAACCCGAGCCGCCATGGCCCGCACACCACGATCTGCCACACCACGATCTGCCACACCACGATCTGCCACCCATGAACAACCTGCCGCGCTGCCTGCTTCTGGCCTGCTTCTTCTTCGGTATCATCACGCTTGCTGCAGCTGAAGAACGGATTTGTCGCTACTGCGAACAAGGCCGAAGCCATCTTCTGCCACTTGGGCTCGATCTTCAGGGAAAATTCCACTACGCCCCTGACCGCAAAGTCGACGTTCTGCATATCAAACTGGACGTAACTCCAAACTTTGAAAAACGGACCGTCAGCGGATCTGTCAGCATCACTTCAAAACCGATTGCAAAGCCAATCGAACTTCTGGAGCTGGATGCCAAGGATATTTCGATCAAGAAAGTGGCCTGTGACCAGGCCGCTGTAAAAGATTTCGTATCCACAAGGGAGTCACTGCAGATTCTGTTCAAAGAGCCGATTGCGGTTGGAACCACCTTCACCGTGGTCATTGAGTACACCGCGCAACCCAACGCCGGACTGTACTTCCGAACGCCAGCCATGGGATACCCGAAAACCGACACCCACATCTGGACGCAGGGCGAAACCCACGAGGCCCGTCACTGGTTTCCATGCTTTGACTATCCCAATGAACGATCCTCGACTGAAGTCATCTGCCATG
Organism: Planctomycetaceae bacterium; assembly: GCA_002862205.1. Taxonomy (GTDB): domain Bacteria; phylum Planctomycetota; class Planctomycetia; order Pirellulales; family Pirellulaceae; genus Rubripirellula. Next base: position 2,036 of record PKCN01000023.1, read on the forward strand.
TGCCCAGGGACATGACGGTCCTAAGCAATGGTGAGAGGAAAGGGGAGTCGATTGACGCCAGCGGCCTGAAGGCAGTCCGATGGTATCACGAGAAACCGCATGCCAACTATCTGATCTGTCTGGTCGCCGGTCACCTGAAGGGCCTGAAAAAAACACACGAGGATGTCCCTTTGGGTTTCTACACGCAACCGTCTCTGGCAAAATATGCCGCGAATTCGTTCCGTGACACCCCCGACATCATGGCATTTTTTGAGGAAGAAATTGGAGTTGATTTTCCCTGGCCCAAGTATGACCAGGTGACCATCCTCGACTTCACTGCAGGGGGGATGGAAAACACCACCCTGACAACCCTTACCGATGGGACCCTCTTCGCAAACGCAACCGAAAACATCCGGACGACACGCGGACTCGACGCCCATGAGTTGGCTCACCAATGGTTCGGGGATTATGTGACCTGCAAAGACTGGAGCCATCTTTGGTTGAATGAAGGTTTTGCCACCTACTACACCCATCTGTACGAGGGAAACAAGTTTGGCCGTGATGCAATGCTTTACGGTCTGTATCGCGATGCAACAGGCCGGATTCTGACCCAGGGCAACGATAAAAAATCTGTTGTTTACAACGCCTACAAAAACCCAATGGAGCAATTTGACTATCGCTCGTACCCCAAAGGCAGTTGGGTACTTCACATGCTTCGCTCGCAACTGGGAGAAGATCTGTACCGCCAGTGCATCAAGGCCTATCTGGAAAAGCATGCACTGACGAGTGTTGTTTCGGACGACCTGCGTCAAGTCATCGAAGAAAAATCCGGCCGTCCGATGGATCGTTTCTTTGACCAGTGGCTGTATCATGCCCGACACCCCGACTTGAAGATCACCTACCAATGGCTGCCAAAGCAGGGCGTGGCAAAAGTGAACATCAAGCAAACGCAGAAACTGGATGATGACGTGCTGCAATTCCACTTCCCGACCAAATTGCGTTTCGCTGCAGGCGACATGCTGGTTGACTATCCCATCAACGTGACCAAGGTCGAAGAAGACTTTTATGTCCCACTGGAAAAACAGCCAGAGATCGTAAGATTTGATCCGGACTACAGCGTGCTGGCGAACGTTTCATTCGACAAGCCCAATGGCATGCTGAGGAAACAGCTCGAAAACAAGGAGGACATGGTTGGCCGCCTGCTTGCCTGCAAGCTGCTAGCAGACCGCAAGACTCATGAGTCAGTAGAATTACTGACCAAGGCGTTACAGAACGACACTTTTCACGGTGTTCGAATCGCAGCCGCCTCGGCATTGTCCAAGCACGAAACGGACGAATCGCTCGCCGCACTGGCTGACAACTGGGCAACACAAACAGACGCTCGAGTCCGCCAGTCCGTGGTCGAAAAGCTGACGAATCGCTATCGTGATGAGACACCAGCATTGATCAAACAGGTTCTCGAGACGGAAAAGAACCCTGCCATTCTCGTAGCCGCTATCCGGGGGCTAGGCAGATTCCATGGCCCGGAAACACGCCAGGCATTGATCAAATTTCTTGGAACAGATTCTTTTCGAAATGAATTGGCTGTCGCCGCCATGTCGGCAATTCGGCAACTGGATGACGATGCCCTGCAACCAGCAGTCTTTGATGCACTGCGACAAAATGCCAGTCAGTTTCGTACTCGCGATTATGGACGAGGGCTCGAAACACTTGCCCATACGAGCCGTCGGCAAAAAGATCGCACCGAGGTACGCGATTTCCTGACCGATCATCTTGATCACCCCAAGGTCAGCGTGCAGGTAGCAGCAATCCAATCGCTGGGAATGCTGGGTGACCCCAAGGCCATTACCGGACTTGAGGCATTGAGCCAATCCGAAAATGAACGAATCTCACGCCCGGCACAACAGGCCGTTTCCAAGCTACGTGAGGCAAAGCCGACCACGCCGCGAGAAATCATTGAACTGCGAAAAGAAGTTGCCGAAGTCAAAAAAGAGAGCAGCAAGCTGAAAACGGAATTGAAGTCGCTTCGTGAAAAGCTGGACGCCAAATAGCAGACCGAGAATGATCAGGCAGGCGAATCGGCAGCCTGCACAGGCGCTCATCAACCCCTTGTGGGGTTTCTTTGCACAGTTTCTTTGCACAGTTGCCCAGCTCATTGCGGCAGACGAAGCGAGTGTTGTATTGTAAAATGGGGATCTAACGATGGGGACAAATCGCACGCAGCCCAGATCAGGCGTCAATTGTCCCATCAGACTTTCATTTATCACTGGCTTCCTTCATCTTGCCATGACGGACACCCTTCCTTCCATTCTGCTTGACCGGATTCGTGCTCATGCATCGATTTGTTACCACCACCCTGCTGTTCTTCGCGTGTTTGCCTGCTTTACGAGCGGAAGAACCGGCGACTCCCGTGTTCAAAGACGGCGAAGCTCAAATCGTCGAGGAATTCAAGGACTCCGATTTCTGGGTCCGACACGACCTGTGGGTGGAAACCGAGTTTGACAGTGATGGTGATGGCAAACTGGACCGCATGCATGTCAGCGTGACCCGTCCACGGCAAACCGAGACCGAAGGATTGAAGCTGCCGGTCGTTTATGTGTCGAGTCCGTATTTTGCCGGCACTGGATCGACCGCAGCAGAACATTTCTGGGATCCAAAACAGGAACTCGGCACAGAACCACCTGAGCGGCAAAATGGTCCTCCGGTCGTACGTAAAGGCAAACGTCCAATCATTTCCAGATCCCATCTCAAGGAGTGGGTACCGCGCGGTTATATCGTGGTTCATTCGTCTTCACCCGGCACCGGACTGTCGCAGGGTTGCCCGACCGTGGGCGGTGACAACGAATCCCTGGCACCCAAAGCAGTGGTTGACTGGCTCTGTGGTCGAGCGAAGGGGTTCACTGAACCGGAAGGTGGTGATCCCGTCAAAGCATTCTGGTCCTCTGGCAAAGTAGGCATGACGGGCACGTCCTACAACGGCACCATCCCGCTGGCCGCCGCAACCACTGGCGTGGACGGATTGGAGGCAATCATCCCCATCGCCCCCAACACTTCGTACTACCACTACTACCGATCCAATGGACTGATCAGGCATCCCGGTGGTTTTATCGGAGAAGATATTGATGCGCTGTATGACTTCATTCACAGTGGCGATGAATCAAAACGCGAGTTCTGTGACTGCAATGTTCGCGACAAGGAAATGGCCGAGGGTTTTGATCGCGTCAATGGAGACTACAACGACTTCTGGGCGGGCCGTGATTACCTCAATGACATGGAACCACTTAAGGCAGCGGTCCTGATGGCCCATGCATTCAACGACTGGAATGTCGTCCCGGAACACAGCGTCCGGATCTATGAAGCAGTGAAAAAGAAAGGAGTCCCTGCACAGGCTTTCTTTCACCAGGGAGGACATGGCGGCCCACCACCGATGAAGATGATGAATCGCTGGTTCACGCGGTATCTGCATGGGGTGGAAAATGGCGTTGAAGACGATCCTCGATCGTGGATCGTGCGTGAGGGCAAAGAACGTGGCAACCCGACCTCCTATCCTGAATACCCGCACCCCGAAGCCAAACCGGTTTCCATGCATCTGGGAAAAGCCAAAAGCAATGGTGGACACGGCGACCTGACCACCACTGCCAACCCCAATCAGGGACAGGAAACCATCACCGACAACTATTCATTCAGTGGAGCCACTCTTGCCAAGGCGGAGAGCACTGACCACCGACTGATGTTCATCACACCCACATTACAACAGCCGGTACACATTTCCGGCACACCGCGAATCAGCATTCGGCTTGCCTGCGACAAGCCGGCGGCAAACCTTTCCGTGTGGTTAGTCTCACTGCCATGGAATGACGGTCGCGATGCAAAAATCACGGACAACATTATCACCCGTGGCTGGGCTGATCCGCAAAACTATCGATCCATCAGAGAGAGTGAACCGCTGGAACCGGGCAAGTTCTACGAGATGTCTTTTGACCTGCAGCCAGATGATCAGGTAATTCCCGCGGGTCAGCAAATTGGTTTGATGATCTTTTCAAGTGACCGGGAGTTCACTCTTCACCCCGAACCTGGCACCCAATTGACCATCGATCTGGATGCAACTTCACTTGCTCTTCCGGTACTCGGCGGCAAAGAAAAGCTCCAGGAAGCGTTCACAGCAAAAGACGAAAAGAACAAAAAGTAACGTTCAAAAAGCTGAACCATCAATCAACAATGACGGCTTGACCATGCCACTTGGTAGTGGTCGGCCGTGAGGCATCAGCAAGCAGCCAGCAACGAGCAACGCGGTAAGAGGAGATCGGTATTGCAGGTGCGTGTGGATTCGTGAACAATCCCGCCTCTTGATTTGGTCGATCGCGATCGGAACTGACCTGCTTGTCCGTTGCAAATCACTTTGCCGCATCGGTTCTGATGCAACCCACGGAAGGACTCCACATGAGCAAACAATCTGGATTCACAATTCTTGCTCTCACCCTTGGCCTTGTGCTCACAAACGCCGCTCTCGCCCAATCGAGCACGACGGATGCTGAACTCAAACGCATGCAGGGTCATTGGCGAATCACGGAGATGGTTGAAAACGGCTACGTGGTACCCGAAAATCAAATGCGCACCTCACTTCCCGGTGGTGGGCTGGTTGAGATCATCGATTACACATTATTGTTCAAATCGCCCGTCACCGGCGTGAAGAGCACGAAACAATTTCGTCTTGATCCTTCCGTCTACCCAAAGCAGATTGCGATTCTTGAGCGGGACACCGTCACAGGCCTGGGCATTTACCAGTTTGACCAAGGCAAGTTGGTGATCTGTGTCGCCAACCCGAAGTCGGAAACTCCCACCGACTTTACAGCCCACAGCAATAGTGGGCGTTCACTGATGGTACTGGAATCCTTTTCGGTCGATGAATCGGACCATAGCAAGTTCCAGCTTCCTCTGCCGCCTCGCACAACGACTGCTCGACTGCCCACGTCAACAGCCAACATCGACATCGTTGAAGTCAACAATCCTGCGACCAACGCTGCACCAACCATCATTGTCAATCAGGCTGCAACACCAGCATCCGCGGTAGCAGCAAATGTTGCCGGACGAATTCTCACAGATGCAGAAGTTCGCACCATGCTGGTTGGTAACTGGCGGATGAATGACGGCCAAGGGCTGCTTGACATTACACTCGCTGCCAATGGCACCTTCAGCTCATTCCGACACAATGAAGCGATCAACACGTTCCATACCGTGTTCATGGCAACTCCCATCTCCTCGGGTTCGTGGCGTGTACAAAACGGGCAACTATTCATGCACGTCAACTCGTCTTACCGAGCTGACCGAGTGAACACCACCGCCGTGTTTGCCGTTCGGTCGATCTCTGCTACCGATGCATTGCTTGTTGACACTCTCGGCCGCGTTGCCAAAGTCATCAAACTGCCTTAGCGGCAACAAAGAACACGTCGGGAACTTCAAGCGGCGTCCCCCGAGCCTTGTTACGATTGGGTCGAGATTACGATTGGGTCGAGATTACGATTGGGTCGAGGCTGTCAAACGCGATTCAGATTCCAGATCGTGAAATTCAAACAAGAAGCAAAACTGACCCACAACAGGTAGGGCGTCATCAACCCACCTGCAATCTTCGAAAGCCGAAAGAACACGACGGTTGTTGCAACGATCGCGAGCCAAAGAGCAACGATTTCGACCAACGCTCCACCTGGATTCTGAAGGCCAAAAAAGAGCACAGACCACACACTATTCAGCACGAGCTGAACGAGAAAAAGCGTGATGGCCGGCTTCACCTGTTCCCATGTCCCACCTCGCCAAACCAACCAGACAGCGATCCCCATCAGACCATACAACGTGGTCCAAACGGGCGCAAAGATCCAGTTGGGTGGATTCCATGTTGGCTTGTTCAAGGTGTCGTACCATGCATCTAGCCCTTGAGTTGTCGCCAAGCCACCGATCCCCCCTGCCGCAAAACAGATCATCAGCGAAATGACCAACCCAACTGCCTGAGTCGATAACGGTCGTTGTGTCTCAATTTCAGTCATTGAATCATTGCGTGAAAATGGGAATGGATCTTCTATCAGCATATGCAACTTTCAGCCAACAGTACATGTTCAATGGCCCAGTAGCTCAATGGCCCAGTGATGAACGAACAGTTGTGCCAAACTGTGTGATCCCGGACGCCCGGCGTTTCGCTTCACAAAAGTGAAGCCCAGTCCATCCACGGATAGTGATTGGAACCGCAGCATTTCGCAACGCAAGTCTGTCTCCTCGGCATACGGATTCAGACACGACGTTTCGATACGGCAATCACCAGAGTGGGGAGCCAGAAATTTAAGACCTGGAAACTGCGGCAGGCTTGCGGTGCTTACAAGGACTTCAAGTAGGCCAGCAAATCGGCAATTTCAGCATCGGAAAGCCCCTGCAACAAGCCCTCAGGCATCAATGAAACTTCAGATGACCTCATCTCCTGGATCTCATCAACATTGACTCTTTTGGTATGTCCGTCAGCGGCCATCAAGGTAACCCCATCGACGCTCTCGTAGACAACCAGCCCCGTCACAAGCTTTCCATTGGTGGTCAACACCTGCTTGGCACGGTAACGATCGGGAATCACTTCACTGGGGTCCACTGTTGCCCTGAACAAGTCAGCTGTATTGAAGCGTTTTGCAACACCGCTCAAAGATGGACCGAGCGCTTTGCCACCGCCATGGCAAAGAGCACATTGGCGGTCCGTAAAAATTTTCTGACCAGCAGCGGGTTGACCCGTCAGTTCACCAATTGCCGTGCCGCGTTCCAGCCAATTCTGAATCGAAGCTGAGCCCGATTCTCGTTTCGGAATTTCCACGCCCAGCCGTTTGAGGGCAGCGATGGCAGATTCCCTGACGCGTTTGTCCACAGACAAGGCCGCCTCCCGTAAATCGTCTGCATCCCGGGGAACGGGATGGCCAGCCATCGCCAACCATGCCGAAGGCCGCGTTGTATCATTTTTCAGCCACTTGTAAATAAAATTACGAGGGACGGCATCCGGTCCCAAAGCGATGAATCTGGCAATCGCCGGGTCGATCGCCTTGCCGCGACTTTGCATCAAACATTTGTGCCTCCCACGCTCAAGATTCTCAGGATCCATCTTCTCGGTCCAGACGAGATGCGTGGCATCACCAAACTGCGGATTGGAAACAATGCGGCTCGGCAATAACGAGTCGCGATGTTGCATTGCCAAAAACAACTCACCCATTCGGGGTGTCCAATTCCTGTCCACCTTCAGTTGTGCCTCGTTGATCAGCATGGGAATTGAAATCATTGCTTCAGCGATTCTCTCGGTCATGTCATCACTGCGGCGGACAGGAACCCTGGCCAAGGCAATCAGCCGATACAATTTATCGACAGGCGATTGCACCCGATCCATGTCGTCAGCAATGGCTTTGAACACCGAGTTCGAATCAGGCTCAAGCACCGCCAGTCCCCGGATCAATTCCCGACACAACACTTCCTGTTTTGGCTGAGCCCGGGCATCGCCATTCGTGCTGGTCTGCTCCGCGGTCAACTTTTGCAGTCGATGCAACAAGGCAGCCACAGCTGAGTCACGTGTTTGGGGATCAATTTTGGGTCGAATACGTCCTCGACAGGAATCAAAAACCGCGGCCGCCTGCTGCTTGCCTCTCGCATCTTTTGGATCACCTGGCCCCAGTCCCCCGACGCTCTGAATCAACAATGCGATCGCGTCCAAAACCTGCCTCTCGCTGGCATCACTGGCTGCCAGCACGTTGGTAGCGTCCTGTGCTGCATTCTGGTCGAGCACCGGGTTCCCTTTTCTGCGTAATCGCTGCAATGCCTGCGTGATAGCGTTGGGGACACCGTTTTCCTGCTCGCTCCAATCCAAGGCTTGAATCCCGGAAGCGTCTTGTGGCTGCGAGGCGTCAATTCTGTAAATGCCTCCCCGGCTACGACGCCCACCAACACTGACAAGCAAGGAGCCATCGGGTGACGCGACAATATCAGTCACCGCAAAGCCCTCACTGCCTGCCGGCGATGCAACCAGTTCCGTATTTCCGTCATCGGCAACAAAAACGACTCGACCAAATGTCCAGTCAAGCACATACACACCACTTCGAAAACGCATCGGCAAACGTTTCCCCGGACTTCGCAAGACACCCGTTGGCGAGCCACGTCCGAGTTCGGCAAGCACCGTTGGCATCATGGGGTCGACATTCGGACGTTTCCAGCTTCTTGAAACCCATCCCGCATCCTGCCCCCTTCGAACGCGGAAGACTCGAGTCGGGCGGTACCAAGGCAAGCTGATATCACGTTCACCGTCGCTGTCAAACGTATCAATCGTCTGGCCAGGCCCGAAGTCAAAATCGTAGGCATTACGAAATCCCTCTGCCCAGACTTCACGCTGGGTCCAATCGGGTGAGATTCGCCAAATCACTCCCGCACGCGGATCGGGAATTCCGGGAGCGTTCACATTTTGCAATCCGAAACTTCCTTTGGTTCCGTTGCCTGCGATCAAGTACCAAAATCCATCTGGTCCTTTACGCAACGCGTGTGCATCATGCTCCCCACCTGTCTTGATTTCAAGAACACGCACCGGCTTTACTTTGGACTCAGCATCTGACGCAAAACCTTTGATTCGCCATACGCCGTTATCGCCAACATAAAATAGGGAATCACCGTCAACGCAAAGACCATGAGCACCGTGCGATGGTGAATCGGCAACGCTTCTCGTCGCGTCATAAATCCCGTCTGTGTCACGATCAATCAATTCCCGGATATATCCGGGACCAGACGCCCAAACCCTGCCAGCAAGATCCGTCACCATTGCCGTGCAGTCCGGAACAAGGTCATCATCCGCAACATGTCGAATGGTCAAACCATCTGCAACTTTGACAGCTCCCGATGCTGCTTCCGATCTTTCAACACGGTTTTTTTCACCTTGCTGTGCAAGGCTTACTTCCAGACCAACGACAAGAATGGGCAAGATGCCTCCCAGACCCCATGCGAAACACTTTCCAATACGACTCATATATTCCATTTCCAGTGACCTGTTTTCTTCTTTGACGAACCCTCAGTTTAGCGATGTTGAGGTGATCGCTGAAACCAACTTGGCACAACCACCGCAAAACTTGGCATCACGTGCAGCATGGACGAGGAATTGCCGGATACTCCAACCGCGCATAACCGCAAAGACCCGCCTCGATTCACAACCTTGGAACCCGACTCGAACCAGTCCATTCACATCACAAACGCAATTCCCACCGGGCCGCTTCTCATTCTTGACGGGAATTCGATTCCTCCAACCCGGCACGATTACATTCCACCACGTGACACCTGACTTCAGATCCGGTTATCCTGATTGCACGCTTTAACTTCACTGATATTCAACTGGACCGATCGGAGCCTTCCCTTGATACGTTTTTTCCTGTTGCTTTGCGGCCTTGCTGTATCCGTATCCCAAATCAACCCGTGCTTTGCAGCAGGGCAGCCCAACGTGATCGTGATTTACAGCGATGACCAAGGAAGCCTCGATTTGAATTGCTATGGCTCGGACGACCTGCACACTCCCAATCTCGACCGTCTGGCAGCCAAGGGCATTCGATTCACGCAAATGTACTCACCTTCGGCGATCTGCTCAGCGTCCCGCGCTGGACTGCTGACGGGCCGCTTTCCGGCCCGAGCGGGAGTCCCCGGAAATGTGTCATCCACTCAAGGCGTAGCAGGAATGCCATCGGATGAAGTCACCCTCGCGGAATTATTGAAATCACAAGGATATGCAACAGGCCATGTGGGCAAATGGCACCTTGGTTATACGCCCGAAACGATGCCCAATGGGCAGGGATTTGATTCATCGTTTGGTCACATGGGAGGTTGCATCGACAATTACTCGCACTTCTTTTACTGGGTGGGCCCCAATCGCCATGACCTGTGGCGCAACGGTACCGAGATCCACCGCGATGGTGAGTTTTTTCTCGACATGATGGTTGATGAGGGACAGCAGTTCATCAAAACAAATCAGGACAAGCCGTTTTTTCTTTATTGGGCAATCAACGCTCCTCACTACCCCATGCAAGGCACAACCAAGTGGCGAGAACGGTACAAAGACATGCCGTCACCAAGACGCCAATATGCGGCCTTCACATCGACCGTGGACGAAAAAGTGGGTGAGTTGCTCGGAACTCTCGACCAACTGGGACTGCGCAAAAATACGCTGGTGATTTTTCAATCGGACCATGGTCATTCAACCGAAGAGCGAGCTTTCTGGGGAGGCGGCAATGCTGGGCCTTACCGCGGTGCCAAAGGATGCCTCTTTGAAGGGGGCATCCGCATCCCCAGCATCGTCAGCATGCCGGGGACGATCCCCGAAGGGCAAGTAAGAGACCAGATGGCAATAGGTTGCGATTGGTTCCCTACCATCGCAAGCTACTGTGGAGCTGAACTACCCGCCCGCAAATACGATGGGCAAAGCCTTGCAGATGTCATTGCGTCAAGAGAAGCGGCAAGTCCTCACGACCACCTTTTCTGGTTGCTGGGTAACGCCAAGAACGGACAATGGGCAGTACGCCAAGGTCCATGGAAACTGCTCGGAAACGCCAGAGATCGTGGTGTCCCGAAAAACGCTCCGCAGGTCGACAAACTCTTCCTCGCCAATCTGCAGGAGAGTCCGGGTGAAGAACAAAACCTCAAATCACAAAATCCGGAAGTGGTTGCCAAACTTCAAGCGATTCGGGACAAGCACATCGCTGACATAGTCCGAGAGACCGAGCAGCGTCGTAAAGCAAAGTAAAACCCGAACCGGTCAATGCATGGGATACCACTGGCTATCCTGCAGCCTGTCCGCCCGATGCCCCAAGACACGATTGGCCAGAACGGTGGCCAGAACGGTGACCAGAACGGTGACCAGAACGGTGACCAGAACGGTGACCAGAACGAGTGGCCAGAACGGCAATCCGGACTCTGACCAGAACGGTCATCACTCTGGCTCAGCTCGTGGAGGATAATTGTCGTGCTGTTTTGCACTCTGGGAACTCCAGTAAGGCGATGACCCCCACAGCGGAACGGTGGCCAGAGATGCCTGCCATTTCCCCATCAGCTGAAAGAGTTCATCGGCTCGAGTACGATCGGCGTCGAACCGGTCTTCCTGCTCTCCAGCATCTTCGGCTGGTCGAAAAACCTGTGGAGCTCGATGCGAAAGGTTGATCAGTTTATCTGGTCCATCCAACACGGCAACTTGCCCTTGGAGTCTCCAGAAAAGCGTCCGCCGCGGCGCAGCTTGTTCACCAAGAAGCTGCGGTAGCAAATTCGTACCATCGTATTCACCATACAACGCCACCGCTTTGCGGCGATTATTCTTGTCTTCATGCGACCTCGGTGGCCCAAGTGGCAAAGGCATCCCACCTGCGGCAGCCATGAATGTGGGCAGCAGGTCCAGACTTGAGATCACGCCCTCATGTGTTTTTGCTCTGGGAATGGTTCCGGGCCAGGACCAGATCATGGGAATACGAACCCCGCCCTCTCGCAGTGTTCCTTTGGTCCCCGAGAGTTGACCATTCCAACTTGCGTTTCCCGTTGCGCCGCCGTTATCTGAAAAGAAACATATCAGTGTATTGTCGCGTTCTCCCAATTCATCCAAACGATCCAACACACGCCCAACACCCCGGTCAAGAGCCAGCATCATGGCTGCATAGGTACGACGCTTTCGATCCTTGATATGACTGAATGCTGCCAGGTCATCCTCGGTAGCCTGCAACGGTCCATGTGGCGCGTTGTAGGACAAAAACATGAACCAGGGTTTCTCGTCAGCCTCGCCATCCTGGTTGCCGATCCAACGGATCGCTTCATCAGTGAAGAAGTCTGTCAAATAGGGACTCGAGAAGTCAGTCAATGGAACCCCATTGCGTTCCAATTTGTTGTTCCCCGGCTTGGGAAAGTAGCCATGACCGCCACCCAGCATGCCGCAAAAATGGTGGAAGCCACGCTCCTGAGGATGAAAGCCCTCTCCCATGCCAAGATGCCACTTTCCAACCAACGCGGTGGAGTAACCGACAGCGGCCAGATGATCAGCCAACGTATGCTCACCGGGTGGAAGACCAAGCAAATCGACTCGCGTGCTGTAGTTTGAGCTTCCCATGTTCAAATTAGCCTGATAGCCGAATCGTCTGGGATCACGACCTGTGATCAATCCCGCTCGTGACGGCGAACAGACCGAACTGGCGACATAGGCTCGACTGCAAAGCACCCCCGACTTCGCCAACCCATCAATGCGTTCGGTCTTCAACAGCTGGGACCCAGTACACTCAAGATCGCCGTAGCCCATGTCATCTGCCAAAACCAGCAAAATATTGGGCGATGCCGCATGCAGGGGACTCACTGAAATCCCAGCCAGCAACAGCGTCAGCGCTAACACACCCATAAACACGACTCCCGAACCATGCTTGAGCATCTTCAGGGGGGCATGGCGTGTAGGAGAAAAGCGGAAGTCAGAACCAAAAGCAATTCGCATTTTCAAAATCATCGTATTGGTAAAATGGACATGTTCACCTACAGCCTAAATCAAATGTGCCAAAACGGATAGATTTGAGACCACCCCAGGGCAAACAAATAATCTGCCTGCAAACATTCTGATCCAGCGAAAGACTGAAGCAAACCAACAAACCTGATCCATGTCAGCAGCACGGATTTTTCCCGCATCGGGAATCATGTTGTCTCAACACAACCCCATGCCCCCCAAACGAACTCATGCACGACTCGCAATGAAATCAACACCTTGTGGCGCAGCCGGGTGGATCAAAATATGCCTCAACAAAGGAGACAGCCCCCCGGAAAGCACGACGACCCGGAAAGCGTGATGCACCTTCAAGCCACCAGCACAAACTCAGACCTCGAAAAACCGCGTTGATGGGAACGTTGCCCAGAACCTGTTAATCTGTGTGGACATTGAAACGTGGATAACAAAAAAAAACGCCGGTGATTCCCCCGGCGAACTGATTGGAAAATCCCCACCCAAGCCTCGCCACCGCACCCAGAGATCCCCATGAAGCCCACCTTGAAATATATCCCAGCCAGCTTGGCCCTTGTTCTGATCGCCTTGACCCAACCACCGGCAAGCGCAGAGGTGCGCCTACCAGGTTTCTTTGGCGATCACATGGTGATGCAACGAGACATTGAATTGCGAGTCTGGGGGTGGTGCGATGCGGGTGAGGCAGTCACTGTCACTCTCAATGGAAAAGAAGCATCAACCAAAGGCAACGCTGAGGGAAAATGGAAGGTGACACTTCCGGCCATGAGAGCAAGCACAAAACCGCTGCAGCTTCGAATCCAGGGGAACAACGTCATCGAAATCAGCGACATTCTGATTGGTGAAGTTTGGCTTTGCAGCGGACAATCCAACATGGAATGGACCGTCGCTGCCAGTACAAATCGCGATGCAGAAATCGCCGCTGCCAAATTCCCTATGATTCGCCATCTAAAAATCGATCACCGACCTTCCACGATTCCTCTTGATGATGTTTCGGCACCTTGGACCGTCTGTTCACCAGCCGTCGTGGGCAACTACACAGCGGCCGGTTATTTCATGGCCAGAAAACTGCATCAGGAACTTGGGGTTCCCATTGGCTTGATCAATTCATCATGGGGTGGCACGCGTGTCGAACCGTGGACACCACCGGTGGGTTTCAAACAGGTGCCTGCCCTCGCTGAAATTTACGAATCGGTACTCGGACGCACCCCCGGGACAGATGAATACCAAAACACGTTGAGCACGTTCATTCAGGCAAACACTGCTTGGAACAAAGAGGCGCAAGAGGCACTAGCCACGAGGCAGCAAGTCACCCCAAGTCCCGCTTATCCTGAAAAGCTGAAACCATTCACGAGCCACCAGGATCCGACGATGCTTTACAACGGCATGATCCACGCGTTAGTGGGTTATCCGATACGGGGAGCCATTTGGTACCAAGGAGAGTCCAACCACACCGAAGGCATGCTTTACCTGGAAAAGAAAAAAGCTCTGATCAATGGATGGCGAACGCTATGGAACCAAGGAAACTTTCCATTCTATTATGTGCAGATCGCTCCCTTTCAATATGGAAATGAAGACGGAACGATCCTCGCTAAATTCTGGGAAGCTCAGGCAGCGGTACAGCAACTCCCCAACACAGGCATGGTAGTCATCAACGATATCGCGACGCTCAACGACATCCATCCACCCAACAAACAGGATGTCGGTAAGCGACTGGCAATGCTGGCCCTGAAGAATGAACATGGCATGAAGAATGTGGTTGCCTACAGCCCGGAAGTCGACTCGATCAAACTGGCAGGCAAGAAACTGCTGGTGACGTTTAAAAATACGGCTGGAGGCCTCAAAACCCGTGACGGAAAGGCAGCCACTCACTTCGAAATCATCGGCCCTGGAACCCGCACCTTCGTTCCGGCAAACGCGAGCATCAAGGGTGACACGGTAACGCTGTCAGCCGATGGAGTCACTGAACCGGCAGCGTTCCGCTTTGGGTGGGACAAACTTGCTGAGCCCAATCTGATCGGTGGCACGGGACTGCCAGTGGGAGCCTGCCGTGGTGGTGAAGAACCTGACTTCCTAAGCCTGATCTCAATCGACAAGGACTATAAACTGGTCTACGAACTGGACTTGGGCAAGCTGCAAAACAAAATCACGTACTCAACCGACCGCAGTGGTGATGTGTCAGAATTCGACCGCATTGCTTACCTGATTGAACTCGAATCCGATGCCACTGGAACCCAGAAATTGTTTGTTTCGATGGACGCATTCACCAACGATGCCAGCAAGATTGCCGTACCTCAATTCAGTGCGGATGCATTTTTCCAGCAACCCGTCCAGGGCGTTGAATCCTATTCAACCATCCCATCCTTGAATCGCGAAGGCATCGAGGGGAACATCGAATTCTGGTCGGGAAATTACGTCACCCAGAACACTGCCAACGTGCCCGGGGCCTCTGGTGCAATCTATGACTTTGGAGACCACATGGGCGAACCCTTGAACGGCTATGGCTCAATGCAAGTCCACGACACGTCGGGTAAACAAACCCTGTTCGCAATCAACCACTGGGGAGCAGGTGACAAAGCAGACATTGGCATTGGAAACAGCAGCGGTCCGCATCGAGACTGGACATTCACATCCAACGCCAGTTCGTACTCTGGCAAGACGCTGAAGGTCTATGTGCGTCCCACAACGGACTCCAGGACAGATTGACGACTCGCCACAGCCAAGTGGCGAAATCAACCTCAAAGACCAGTGTTACTGTTCGATACTGTAACAGTGCAATTCATCCTGATCGCGAAGGTAAAGCTTGCCTTTCAAAATCACAGGATGCGCCCAACTCTTTCCATTTCTTGATTTGATTTTGAAACTGCCTTTGAGTTTGTAGCCGGACGGTGTCGCCTCGACTAATGCCATCTCGGCGTTTTCATATCGAAAGTACAAATGTCCATCCGCTGCCGTGATTGCTGCGGAGCCGATACCTGGGCCGCGTTCTGGCCCCCACTCCACCCTACCCGTGGGAAGGTGCATGCAGAGGGGAAAACCATTGTTGTGCCCATGCCCCATGTAAACATGGTCGCCGATCCGTATCATCCCGCCATGATGGTTCTGAACTTCTTTATTGGTCTTGTAGTAAACCTCGGTGAAACGGACCTGATTGCGTCCTGTTTTGGAGAGTCTTAACAGAGCACTTCCCCCGTCTCCGTACCCCGATGAACCAAAAACAAGATCGCCATGAATGATGGGTGTAGGCACATTGGCAGTTTTATTGGCGATTCTCGGGTAGTTCCAAAGCAAAACACCATCACTGGCGCGGACTCCAATCAGACCTTGCCCAACCAACGTGACATACTGCTTCACACCGCCTCCGAAACTGATGACAGGCGACGCATACCCGGCTTTGCCGCCGGCCATGGGCGTGGTCCAAAGAACTCGTCCTGTTGTTTTGTCGAGCGCCGCAAGCACTCCCCGATTACTGCCCGGCGTGCAGATCAATCGATCTCCGTCGACCAGAGGCGATTCGCTATACCCCCACATGCTCATCATCTGACCCTGAAAATCAGAGGCATAGTCTTTGCGCCAAATCTCGTTCCCATTTTCACATGACAGACAAACCAACTTTCCTTCGATTGTCAGAGCGAACACAAGCCCAGAATCCGGGTCCACCGTCGGCGTGCAGTTGGGATCTTTCCCGGGTCCCAAAGAGGTTTCCCAAATCAGCTCGCCGTCTTCCAGAGAAACACAGACCAGCATCACCGACCCTGACTTTTTTCCCATGGTGTAGATCTTCCCCTCATGAATCGCCAGGGAAGAATAGCCCCGTCCCATGCCACGCGATGACCAAGCCACAGGTGGCCCATCCGTAGACCAACTTGTCAACAGATTCGTCTCAGGTGAAATCCCGTCGGCGTTGGGGCCTCGCCATCGAGGCCAACCTTGGCTGACAAGAACCTCAGTGCCTGCCTGCGGCTTCGCCGGTTGATCCTTGTTTCTTGCCAACCACCGCCGGTCAACCGAGCTAAGTTTTTGAACGGGAATCTGAATCACTTTTCCGTCCGCTGTCAGCAGGGAGACCAGATCACCCTCTACGCTGACAAATTCGGCTTTGACAGAGTACTGCCCAGAAACATCTCGCCACGTTCGCTCAGCAGCATCCAACCACCCCGCCCACGCCAATGGAAGCACGCTCGCAGCAGTCATCAAGAACAAATTCATGATCATCGCCCTGTCGTTAACGGGTCACCAGGCGTCGAGTGCATCAACGCAGCCCAGCATTCTCGGCACACATGAACAGACACATCATGATCCGAGTATAGCGAAACCTACGCGCAGGCCCATTATCGATAAATCTGGGTTGTCACGACATCAGCATGAAACAGCAAAGTGGCCTGCGAGGGAACGACTCAAAAGCGATCGTCACATGCATGCGAGATCCAAAGCACTCGAATTTGGTATCACTTTCGCACGGCTGACATTCCACCGTCAATCCCGAGAATCTGCCCGGTCACCCAACCGCTCTCGGGGGACAACAGGAACGCTGCTGCTGCTGCCATGTCGTCGACAGTGCCAATCCTTGCCAGGGGGTACTTTGCCGCCATGGCTTCCCGCTTTTCATCTCGATCAAGGAACTTTTCTGCCAGCGGAGTGTCTGTGAGTGCGGGCGCAATTGCATTGACCCTGACTTTCGGAGACAGCTCAGCAGCCCAAGTGCGGGTCAGTGCCTCAATGGCACCCTTGGATGCGGCCACAGAAGTGTGCATCGGCAAGCCTGTTCCCACGGCAATGGTGCTGAACATCACCACGCTCGCACTGCCCGACCTTTTGAGTCCCTGCATGGCTGCCTGCAGCGTCTGTACAGCACCGATCACATTGATTTCAAAATCCGACCTCAACTGCTCAGCTTTGACCGCCCTCAACGGGCCCAGATTGATCGTCCCTGGACAGTAGACAAATCCATCAATCACCTCGGGCAAGGCGTCTTGATCGATACTCCCGGACGCAAGATCCAACGGATGATGTGAAACACCGGGCATGTTCGCAATCTCACCCTCGGTACGGGAAAACGTCGTCACCTCGGCCCCCCTGTCCAAACAATTCCGCACGATTCCGGCCCCGATCCCGTGGCTACCACCAACCACGACGATTTGTCTTGTCCCCATCTCGATCCTTTGCCCTGAGCAGACTCATTAGTTCATCGAAGAATGTATTTCCTTGTTTGACAATGTAGAAGGCTGACAATCCAGCAACGACGCGTTCCAGCCCCAACAATGAACCCAGTGTCCCCTGAAACGAAAGGTGGTGAACTACAGATACATCGTGATCCCAATCGCCAATCGCGGCTTCGACTTGAGTACCTGCGCAGCCTCTTATCTCCGCAGACTCTTATCTGCGCAGGCTCTTATCTGCGCAGGCTCTTGTCTGCGCAGACTCTTATCGATACACCACTTTGTCATTACCTGCCTGTTGAAATGGACAGAACCAAGCTTGGTTTGAGGCTGCAGCTTGCAAATCACCGAGTTTTTTGCAGGCAGACCTGCTGATCTTCCAACGCCACGTGAGCTTGATCCAGAATGCACCCAATCTGCTTAACTCAAACTTGACTCAAGTAGAGTTCGCAGGTGGAACTCAATACTCTCAGCAAGCGCGTTGGGGTTGTACCCTCCCTCCAACAGACTAACGATCCGACCTTCAGCATGCACATCAGCGATGTCCATCATGATCTTGGTCAATGCCTCAAAATCGCTACTTTCAAAGCCATTGGCCCCAACCGGGTCAGCATGATGGCTATCGAAGCCTGCACTGACAAGAATGAATTGCGGTTTGAAAGACTCCGCCAACTTTTCGGTTGCGTTTTTAAAACGGTCAATCTGGCTTTTGGCAGTGGTGCCAAACTGGACTGGCAAGTTGACGTTCAGGCCACGACCCTCACCAGCGCCGGTTTCGTGGGCATCTCCCCCACCCGGATAAAACGGGGAACGATGCATGGACAGAAAAGCAACCTGCGGGTCTTCCCAGAATGTTTCCTGAGTCCCGTTTCCGTGATGTACATCCCAATCCACGATCATGACCCTATCAAGACCATGTTGCTTCACGAGTTCCCGCGCCGCAACCGCAACATGATTGACCAGGCAGAATCCCATCGGGTGTTCCTTCACCGCATGGTGCCCCGGTGGCCTTATCAAACAGAACGCATTGCGATCGTCACCTGCAAGCACTCGCTTCACTGCATCACACGCTGCACCTGATCCCGTCCGGGCTGCATGCATGGACTGCAAACTCACGACAGTATCCGCCTCAATCTGCCCACCACCGCTTTTGATGAAACTTTCAATTTCTGTGAGCGAATCATGGGAATGAACGCGCAGCAACTGATCGATTGTTGCAGGTGACCATTGCGGTTGTCTCATTGATGAAAAAAAATCCGTCGATTGCAACCGATCCATGACCATCCGCAAACGATTCGCATGCTCGGGATGCTGCCCCGTATCGTGCTCGAGAAAGAGAGGGTTGTAGTAAAAAAGAGTCATTGCACCCACTCGCCACTGACGCCACCCCTCGAAATGTCACCAACCGATGACCGAGAGAAGACAGGATTCCATTGATTCCACACTGACCCCATTGCCGAAAGCCAGACTGGCGTGGCCAGAGCCATCACAACACAGACGATCGCGTCGCAGACGGTTTGCTCGCCCCAAAACCACTGATTCAGGAAGCCCACACCCTGCACATGCCACGACCATGAAGTCTACCCCGTGTTTCCCCTGACGGGTAAGAGCACCTGTGTGGCAGCAGTATCACGAACCGTCAATATGACTGAAGTGCGGTCCACATCGTTGTGGCGGCCTAGTTTTCCCCAAAACTGTTCTCCTGCGCATCCCTCACGATGCCCCTTGGCAATGCACCACGGGGCACGAGATTCACCCACAAGGCCGCGATGTGCCATCTCGGTAAGAATCACGCTGGCTATGCTCTCCCAAGTAGAATCTCGCTGGCAACGAAAGGCACACTGTCATTGTCATCCTGCATCTGGAAGATAAGTACCACGCCCCATTAACCCTGCACCTGTTGATCCGTACTGGGAATGATTCACTCGATGTGCAACACTCAGTCCCGCAGCCAAACGGCAACTGCCAAGCTGAACCGATTCACTCATGGCTAAACACATGTCGAAACGTCATACACCCGAAACCCTTGCCTTTACCGACGGCAAATTGGTTTTGATCGATCAGACCCGGCTTCCTCAGGAACTCGTCAACCTGACCTGCAGCACGGTTAACGAGACACACGATGCGATCAAACGTTTGGTTGTGCGGGGTGCCCCCGCGATCGGAATTGCTGCTGCCTACGGTGTATGCCTTGCTGCAGCCCCAACGCAAGCGAGCCGCCAGGATTATCTGGATGCCGCAGACCACCTTGCAACCAGTCGCCCAACAGCAGTCAACTTATTCTGGGCCCTTGATCGCATGAAAGCGGTGATTGAGGCAACGGACGATGATTCAGTGCTGCACGAGAATCTGGTCAATGAGGCAACGAAGATTCATGATGAAGATCGAGAGATGTGCAAGAACATTGGTCGCAACGGTGCATCACTGCTGTGCGAAAGCAAATGTGTCCTGACACATTGCAATGCAGGAGGGCTGGCAACTTCCATGTGGGGAACCGCCCTGGCCCCCATCTATCACTGCCACCAGCAAGGGCAAACCATCGAAGTATTTGCTGATGAAACCCGCCCGCTCTTGCAAGGTGGCCGACTCACCGCGTGGGAACTTTCCCAGGCCGGTATCCCCGTGACAGTTCTCACCGACTCCATGGCCGGCAGTCTGTTGCGTTCTGGAAAAATCGATGCTGTCATCGTGGGCGCTGATCGGATCGCTGCCAATGGTGATGTCGCCAACAAGATCGGTACCTACCCGCTAGCAGTGCTTGCAAGACACCACTCCGTTCCATTCTATGTCGCGGCGCCCTCGAGCACATTTGACCTCAATCTGGCTGACGGCTCTGGTATCCCCATCGAAGAGCGCAGCCGGGACGAAGTCGCGGAACCACACGGCATCTGCGTTGTCCCCCCTGATGCCAATGTCATGAACCCGGCGTTCGACGTGACACCTGCCGCATTGATCGACAGCATCATTACCGAACGGGGGCTGATACCCCAACCGAATCGAACCAAGGTGACCGCCCACCTCAGCTAGCCCATCAGATCCCAAAATTGTGATTTGGCACTGAAACTGCTCCTCTTACAACAGATCTCAACTAACTGGGATGCCAAATGAACTGCGATCACGGCACCATCGCGACCAACTCGCAGTTTCGCCTCGAACCCAATTTCTGCTCGCAGTTCACGATACACGTGATTTAAGAAACAAAAACTTGCCGCGCCGCCAAAAACTTCTTCAACCGGCGACCAAACTTGTCACTTGCCATGGCGATAGTGGTGGTAGTCGAGAGACGAGGGGTTTATCTCACAATGCGACATCCCTCTCGTTTTGAGACTCCGGGACTGCAAGGAGCAGCTTCGGTGAGGTTGGGAAAATAACGATCGTTCGTTTTTTGCAAGCAATGAATTCGCATAAATACAGCGTTTTTCAGCTTTTGATTCAAGTCTGTAAAAATAACAGTGCTTCCCCCCCTCAAAAGGCCCGTACTGGCACATGATTTGTACCTGCCAGTCCGTCAGAAGTAACCACTCCATTACAGGGATGCAGACATGTTGGTGTTGAGTCGAAAAGAAGGTGAGCAACTGGTGATCGGCGACAACGTTGTGCTGACAATCAACCGGATCTCGGGAAACCGAGTTGCCATCGGGATTGAGGCACCTCGGGAAGTCCGAATTGTGCGAGGCGAGCTGGAACGGCACGAGGTCGCTGCTGGCGGTTTGGCACCCGTTGCCATGCCTCTTGAAGAGACGAATGTCGCGATCGCCAGCAAGCCTCACGAATAGGCCCGCTCGTCGCACAACGAAATCAGACTGGCGCGCGAGTTATCTATTCGCAACTGTCGGCCTGAATGGCCACACTGGGCTGACCTCAATGGTGCAAGCAGAAATGATGGGCGGTGTGTTCAACGCCACGCTCTCCTCTGTCATGGGCGTCGGTTTCCCTGAGAACGCACGTCCTGCGGCGTTCAACACTGTGTTCTCCACCAGAGTGCGACTGTGGTTTCCCCTGGGAGGGCAGTGAGGCTTCCACGAAGATGGGCTTGCGGTTTCCAACAGGACGCGACGAATGCCGGCAGCATCACACAGCCTCGCGGCCAGAGCGCGGATCTGCCCAAGATCAAATGTCATCGACCGTTTGCTGGAACCGTGTCCCGTAATATGCGGGCGATCAGATGATCACTTACGTTCGAAACGGCCGTGACCATTCGCTGATTGTCATGCTGCCACTGAAACATCGATCGACATCGCTTCCCTGTCTCCGCGGACGAGCATGGAAGTCCGCATCGAATCGCAGTCGTTTGCCATCTAGCACCGTCCGACGTGTCATCGGTTCGGTATCGACTTCACATCGCACCAAGGGTGGTATGCCTGCTTCTGGATGGATTGCGGGCAGATTCACGTTCCACAACAAAGCCGGGGAAGTACCGACACTGGATCGGTTGTCCTGCTGGACTTTTCCACAGAACTCCCTGATTGTTTCCGCCATCCACGTTGGAACATGGGACCAAGTTCTGGGGATGTCTGGGTGTCGATAGTGCGAAACGGCCATGGCAGGAATGCCGCAAATGGCGGCCTCCCTTGCTGCAGCAAATGTTCCACTGACGAGCAAATCGACGCCAAGGTTTGCCCCTGCGTTGACGCCAGAGAGCACACAATCGACTTTTTTCTCCAATAACCCCAATGCTGCCCTGACACAATCAACCGGTGTTCCATCAACTGACATCCAGTCGGGCCGAATCTGCTCAATCTGCAACGCACGGCCCGTTGTCACACTGTGACCACACTCGCTGCGTCCTCGATCAGGGGCCACAACCACAATTTCGACAGCTTCGCCAAAGCATTGTCGGACACTATCGTGCAGAGCCTGCAAACCATCAGCATCAACACCGTCGTCGTTGGTCAGCAACAATCTCATGAATTTCACAGCTCCCTGGTGACCATGCTCGCAGTTGACGGGCCTGCCCCGGCCAAACCGTTCTCGCTAACACAATGGCGAGTGGTCAACCCTAGCGTGTTATCGTGACTTCGTAATTCATCACCCGCTTATTTTTCTTCTCAACAGCCCGGATGCGAAATCGTTGCCCGATCATGTTGGCACCATCACTGAAGTTGATTCCCCTTCTCACTTCCTCACCAGCGGGCACGGCGACTTGCTGCTGCTCGAACGCTCCAGCGGGAGGAAAGAAGAAGCAATCGTAGAGACGTGACGTGGAGGTCATATTTTTGATCACCAACTCTGCCCTCAAGCGACCGTCAGGCAAGAGCCGCGTTTCCAGATCCATGTCGATACCTTCAGGTCCAACTCGGACCTGCCGGTAGACAGAAACCAATTCAGGCGGATTTGTCTCCAGCGCAAATTGTATCTCGACTTCGTACTCACCGATATCAGCCGTATTACTGAGGACCACATCAAAACTCACATCGGTATCCTGCCCACCCAGCAGCCTCCACGATTTCTTTGCCGGTGTCACTCGCCAGGACTGAGGAGGAATGACTCTGACTTGTCCCACGAGGCTCTCTCGCATCGGATTGGTGAAAGCAATATTCATCACCTCCTTGCGTCCCAGGGGACTCTCGAGGCGATCACTGCCAAGCTCGACCGACATGCGAAACGCAAGGACAGCAGGATCACAACCAATGAGGAAGACGGGCTGAGGTCCGATGGGAACGCGTTGAACCAATTGTCCGTTAACCTCGAATGTCTGCAGTGGTGTGACTCTGCCCCAAACATCGACCATCCTGGCACCATCACCAAAGTACGCCAATTCTTCTGTTTCTTCATCGGACCACATCAACACGACAGCCCGCTTGGCATTGATGTAAACCTCATTCATGGCTTGGCAACGCAATCGCATTGATCCGACTGCTCTCAAATTGCCCAATAACAATGAGGTAGTGCGCCAGGGCAGAAGCAGTTCAGCAGGACGGCTGTCCGCGCGCAAGAGACCAAAATGGCGATCATGCGGATTGGTCACAAAAGCAGCCTGCACCCGATGCTTGCGAGCGGTTGCCATGCGGAGAATGAGATCCCGAATTCTTGTTTGTTGATCGTATAGCCTGGCATCGAGAGGATCGATCAACAGCCATGTCCTTGGACCTGCCAAACCAGCGGAGGCCTGCTCACTATCGTTTCTCTCGAGAAATGCATCGAGTTCCGTTGCCGACAATGGCGGCGAACTGCTTCGACAAGTCCCCTGCCAAGTGGCCTCAGCGATCGGCGCCGATGGCTCAAGCCACGGCCACGAGATCGTCACGTCAATCTGCTGCCCGTGCCTTTCCTCAAGTCCTGTGACGATTTCTGCAACCTGCTCGGGCAGTCGGGGCAAGCCGAGAAAACTGAAGTCCCGTTCGCCTCCCAATTGCCACATCGTAATCTTCTGCGTGAACTGCCCCATGATCGGTGCCAACAGGTCTTTCCACGTGTCAGGATCACGAAACACTTCAGCAGCAACAATATCTCGTGACTCGGAAAACTTGCCGATGTGTTCAACTGGCGGCTGGTCGATCATCCCGACCGTTTGAATTCTTGCATCCTGCAACCTTGAGAATACAGCCTGAAGCTCATCACGGGCGACCTTGTCAGGCTCCCAACAAGGATACTTGACCCACGAAACTCCCAAACGGGATAACCAGGATGCAAAATCGGCAGCCCCCATCTGCTGATGCCCATTTTCCAGAGTCCAGCCATAAAGTCCCCGCTGAAGCTCACCAAACTCTTGCACCACAGCTAGGGTTGTCTCGGCATTGAGCTGCAAGTTCTTTCCACCTACTAATGCCACAGTCATTTGATAATAACCGGGCTGCAGTCCTGGGACCTTCCACTCGAGCTGAGTCCGAGTGCGTGGCACCTTGGCGGCCTTGACACTGGTTCCTGTAACACTGGTTCCTGTGACACTGGTTCCTGTGACACTGGTTCCTGTAACGCTGGTTCCTGTGACGCTGGTTCCTGTGACGCTGGTTCCTGTAACACTGGTTCCTTGATCCGATGTGACTTCCTCACGCTGGATTGGCATGATCGTATCAGCAACCAATCTGCGGTTGAGATCGTACAGCTCAAACCGCACCCGATCGATTTCGGAAGGCAGATAGCCAGCGATGCTCGCACTGGCACGCACAGTTTCACCGAGTTCGTAAATGCCATTTGGCTGATCGGTGGTGACTTCCAACTGCGGCTTCTCTCCAATACGGATATCATCAAAGCCAACGTTACCTGTGATATCTTCCAATCCATCATCACCACCTGCAACGATCAAACGTGTCATCAGGTGCGTGGTTCCGACAGGTGGCCTCACCAGCGGCAATACGAAATTCGTCCATGCTGTCTTGCCGCCTACCATCGGAGTACTGTGAACCGCCAATTCCTCCAGCACCTCACGTTGCTTGACGCCATCCGCCTTCTGGACGACAAAACGCCCAAACACAAATTCAACCCGCGCTGTATCAAAGACCAACTCAGTCCGAATCCGACAGCCGAATCGATACTGGTGCGACGCATTGGCATTGAGGTAGGGCGATGTCACCATAGCCCCACTACCATTGAGGTCGACTCGCAAATACCGATTGAATAAAGCATCCGCCGGAGACGGTGGTAAGTCTTTCAAATTTTTCTGAATTTGATTCGCAAAGAGTGACCAACCAATTGCCAAATGGTGATTCAACAGATTGAGATGTGGATTCCACTGCGGTTGGTCCTTGACCCACTGCCAACCGTAGATCAGCTTACCGTCAAGCCAGCGAACCAGCGCTTCGAGTTCGGCTGAATCTCGGTTGTCGCGAACCATGCCAATCTTGACGTATGTCTTGTAATTGATGCCACGCTGACGTTTCCAGCCATTTGGCAGCTGGCGGATTTGTCCCATTTCCGGGCCAAACTCATAACGTAGATCGATCAGCTCCTCGCGGGGCTGGGTCTTGATCGTGGATGCCTCACGCCCTTGAACCGTCTCCGCGGTGCTCGGCGGCTCAGAATTGCCCACAACAGACTCGGGATTCGCCGAATTTGCTGGTAAATCCTGACCCAAACTGCTGCCACTACCCACCCACATCGCAACAGTAATCGCCACCAAGCCACAGCAACTTGCCAGTGTGGTGTTTGCGATCCAGTTGAGGACACGTAAGATGCCAGCAAGAATAGTACCGGTCATGAACGATGTTGGGGGAAAGACTTGGCTGAACTGAATGTAGCTGTCCGACTTGACGCAATGAGAATGCCGCTGCGTAAAGCAATCGAAACGGCCTCTCAACTAGGTGCTTCGGCGGTGGAAATCGATGCGCGCAATGATATCCACCCGTCTCAATTATCGGACACTGGCCTCCGCCAGTTGCGAAAAATACTGGATGACCGCAATCTCAAAGTCTCAGCCTTACGTTTTCAAACACGAAGGGGCTACGAATATACCCAGAATCTGGAGCGTCGGATTGAGGCGACAAAGTCAGCCATGCAACTCGCTTACCGCCTGGGGGCACCGGTTGTCATCAATTCGGTCGGCGTTGTACCGGGTGACGAAGAGAGCCAGCAGTGGGCATCACTTCGATCTGTATTGAACGATTTAGGACGTTATGGCACCCGAGTGGGGGCTTTCCTCGCCGCCGAGACGGGAGCCGAACCCGGCATCAAGCTAGCAAATCTTTTGAATGGTGCAGACGATGCCTTCATTGCAGTCGCTTTCAACCCTGGCCAATTGATCATCAACCGCCACGATGTCGTCGAAACCCTGCTGGCGCTCAAGAACAGGATCCAGATCGTCTGCGCTGTCGATGGTGTGATCGATTTGGCTGCGGGCCGCGGCATCGCCGTCCCGCTTGGGCAAGGAGTTGCTGATTTCCCTGAGCTGATAGGGATGCTCGAAGATGTCCAGTACCGCGGACGTTATGTGGTAGGCAGAGCTGACTCATCGCTGAATGAATTGTCTGATGGAATTTCTTATCTGAAACAACTTTGAATTTGAAGATGACTCTTCACATGGCAGGAATACAGCAGCCCGCTTGATCGACCCAACGCCACCCGCTCAGTCGCAGTTTGCTGGTCCTGCTGCCTGCGAAAGTCAAAAATACTTCCCCAGAACCACTTTCCCAAGCCTCACTTCCAGCGTTCCCATGCTGCTGGGTTCCAAGTTCACCGCCTCTGGCTGTGGGTGAAACTGACGATTCAACCGAATCACCTTTGCACCAGGTTGTGGATGCAACGAATTGGTTCAAAGCACTCAATGAAGCGCAGTTTTCGGACTGAAATCAAATGCGATCCTCATGGCCCGCCAGATCGGTGAGTCGTGTTTCTTACGCTCAACCGACCAAAATTCTTTTGCTACGACTCAATGAGCCCTGCAAACTGCTACTTGATCTCTGTTGGGCGTGCCGAGCAGCATGATTTGATACGGAAAATCGAACACACTGAGCCGTCGAGCCCATGATCGCTCCCCCAGATCCTGTGCGACTGCAAATCGCTCATTCGCCTGCTCAACACGGCAAACAGTGGGATCCTGTAACAGCGTCTGTTCGTGCAACCCGCAAGAGGGAAGCCTTGCGGATGCATTGGCCGGCAGCACTAAGTTGACAGCATTAATGTCGTGGGTTTCCCACCAACACAAGACCCACCAACACAAGAAAAGATAAACGAACCGCAACAAGTTTCTGGGAAGATATCAAGCGGCCATCGGAGTTCATTCCAACGAAAATCGCAGGGATGCTCTCCCCCTGTATCTCATCCCACGACGACGCCGATGCTAGCTACGACGCCGATGCTAGCTAC
>PKCN01000022.1 GCA_002862205.1 Planctomycetaceae bacterium
CCGAGTCTTGACAGCCCGAGTCTTGACAGCGCACCGCGAAGGTATCAAAGCAAGGGTCTTAGTTGAGTTGGGCCATCGCGCCCACCAACAGCCCACCACCGATCGCTGCGAGAACCAGGCTGGTGATAAAGAAACGCCACGTTTCTCGCCAATTGGTAACGGCGTAATAAAACGTACCGAAGATGGGCACAAACATGCAGATCAGACCTTGCTGCAGGGAGTTCTTGAATGCATGCAGGATGATCATGAAATTTGCACCCGCAGAAATCGCAAAGAAGGCTGATCCGGAAAGCAACAAAAAGAGATGCATCGGGTTGAAGCTGATGGTTTCATCGACGCGGCGTGAAGCATTGACTGCCAGAACCGCGATCAACAATCCGCTTCCGAGCATGAACAGCGCCAGAGCCAGTCCCCACCAGGGCAGGCCTGCTCCCCGGATCATGGATTTTTGCAGTTCACTCGCCCGCTTCATGTCATCGGCTGCTTTTTCGAGTGCCAACGTTCCATGGTCGATGTCGACACCGGCAGTCTTGTGTGATTCCAACATGGCCCCGGACTCTTTGTGATAGCCGCACTTCGTGCATAGCACGGCGTTGGCTGGCATTTCGGCCCGACAAGCAGGACAGACCGCTTCAACGGCCGTGCTGAATCCCTCCTCGTCAAACAGATCTGACATGGAGTCATCAACGGGTGCGGCGGAACGCATGGGTGCGGCAGCTACTGCTCCACTTGCTGCTCCCGCTGCTGCTGCTCCCGCTGCCGCTCCACCCGCTGCCGCTCCACCGGGCACCCGCAAAGTTTGCTGACAGCCGGGACACTTGACCGCCTTGCCCTGCATTCCATCCGGAATACTGAGCGTCTTACCACACTTGCACTTGATTTGAATGGGCATCGAAAAATGGGCCATTGGGAAAAGATTACCTAGGAGCCGCGATCGTGCCGGTACTCCACTGCTGACAGTGTAATCCAATGCCTGCCCGCCGTCTGCCAACGAAGACGGGCCGCTGAAATGGTCTGCCGCTGAGCGACGTTACTTTTGCACGCATAAACGGCATAAATTGACTTACCCTGATCCTGTTTTCCACCCAAGTCCGGTTGCCAGTACAGTGACTCCACCAAGCTCTGTTGCTGTGAGGTCCATTGCAGTGCTCTGGAATGCAGTGCTCTGGGTTGCAGTTCCCAAGGTTGCAGTGCTCTGGGTTGCAGTTCCCAAGGTTGCAGTGCTTTGGGTTGCGGCAGCATACCGCTAGTCGCTGGAAAGCCACGGCGATAGGCTGAGAGCATGAATTTTCTCTCTCATGCGATCCCTTACCTGGCAAGGCCTGACATCGGCAGTCCACTGTTGGCGGTATCAACTGGCATCCCGGACTGGTTGACCGTGGTCGACCGACGTATTCGGGCGCGTGGCAAGATGGCCGAACAACACGTCAACAGTTCCGATGTGCAACTCAGTGAGGTTGCCCAAGGCATCCTGCTGCATATTTCGGATGATCGCTGGTTTCACGGGACTCGGGCGTTTGTCGAAACCAACATGGAATTGGCGATTCAGTTGCGCGATCAATTGCCTGGGGATGCTGGTTTCCGCCCTTCATTTGTAGGGCACATTCTGATTGAAATGCTTCTGGACGGGTTATGGATTCGCGACGATCGCCGCCATGCCGAGAATTATTACAGTGCAATTCGGCAGGCTTCACCCTCAACAATCCAGCGATGCGTCAACGTGATTACCGGCAAACCGACCACAAAACTGGCAGCCGTGATTGACCGTTTTCTCGAAATCGAGTTTCTGTACGACTACCTGGACTACGAAAAACTGCTGATGCGGCTCAATCAGGTGATGAATCGCGTCGGCCTGCCTGCTCTGCCTGATGCCATCGCCAGGTGGCTACCCGAAGCTCAGGACTTGGTAGAATCACGGCGTCGCCCGCTGCTGACACCACCTGGTGACGCCAATCACTTCCCTCCTATCCCTGTCATTTAAAAGAGATTCTGTTTGCGATGAAATACGGAATGAACCTGCTGCTTTGGTCCGGCGAAGTCACCAGCGAAATGTTGCCAACCTGCGAGCAGCTCAAGAATGCCGGTTACGATGGGGTCGAGTTACCCATGTTCAACCTGGAACTGGACTACAAGTCACTGGGGGAGAGCCTTGATTCCATGGGTTTGGCTCGCACGGCCGTGACGATCCGGGGAGAAGAAGACAACCCGATTTCGCCCGACGCCAGCGTTCGTGCCAAAGGTGTTGAACTGACCAAACAAACCCTGGACTGCTGCGCCGCAGCAGGTGTGGAAACTCTGGTTGGTCCTTACCACTCGGCCTTGGGATACTTCAGTGGTGCAGGCCCCACCCAGGACGAATGGAAATGGGGCGTCGACAGCATGCGACAAGTCGCTGAACATGCAGGGCAGGTCGGCGTGAAGCTTGGCGTTGAGGCCTTGAACCGGTTTGAATGCTACTTCCTCAACACGCATGGTGATTCCGCTCGCTTCGTTCAGGAAGTCGATCACCCCGCCTGTGGAATGATGTACGACACTTTCCATTCCAACATTGAAGAAAAGTCTGTCACCGAAGCGGTCAACGCGGGTGGTGACAAATTGTTTCACATTCACATCAGTGAAAACGACCGCAGCACACCGGGTCAAGGTGCGGTTCGCTGGGACGAGAACTTCGATGCCATAGTGAAAAGTGGCTACAACGGCTGGCTAGTCATCGAAGCCTTTGGACTGGCACTTCCGGAAATCGCCGCTGCGACCAAAATCTGGCGTCGGATGTACAAAGACGAAATCACGCTCGCTACCGAAGGCCTGCATTTCATGAAACGCGAAATTGAAAAAAGGCAAGCATGAGCCAGGATTGCAATTCAAACACTGGCAGCGTCATGATGCTGTCGGGCGATCTGCTATTTTGCTCGCGAGTGAAAGTGGCTGCGACAGCAGCCGGCCGCCAATTTCGCATGGGTGGACAGCTACCGGCCGAAGACACCCACAGCATTGCCTACGTGGTCCTTGATCTTTCGACGCGGAGCGGACTCACCAACACCATCGTCGAACTTTGTCGCGAGAAGTGCCCGGATGCAAAACTGATTGCCTACGGTCCTCACGTTGACGTGAACAAACTGCATGCGGCCAAGACGGCAGGCATCGAAACGGTGCTGTCCAACGGACAGTTCAGCAACCAGATGCAGGCCATCTTCGACTCCTGATCAACTGGGTGACTAGCGACCTCCATACCAGCTGCGGCGATGTGACAAAGATCGCGAAATATCGCAGAGACACCGCAGAAATCTGGCATCTGAGAAAATGCCAGATCTCGACAGCAGGCTACTTCACAAAGCTGGGATGTGAGGCTTTGATCAGACGCTTGCCGGTTCTTCGATCAAAGCCATCTGGCGTCAAACCGTCTTCCCCCGGGAATTGGTCATCTGTTTCTTTCTGCCACTGCTTCAGCTGAGCACGCATCAACTGCATTTGATCGGAGAATTCGGGAAGCGTTGCCAGGTTCAGGAGGCAGTTCGGGTCGTCTGTCACATCGAACAGAAACTCTTCTGCCCGCGGCGTCTCAACACACCCTTGCTGCGAAGGCGTCAGCGTACCGGCCGCATGCATTTCCAGCATCACTTTGTAAGTCGGACTGTTCACAGCATCAGCAGGAGGCGTACCGGCAATTCCGGGGAGCCAATTGCGCACGTAACAGAATTCTCGACTATGAACCGCACGCTCATAAGCGCGGTAATCATGCCAATTGTGTTCTGCAAAAGCATACTTGCGAATTTGCACCTTTGGATCCGATAACATCCGCACAAAACTTTGTCCCTGAAAGTCTGGCAGTGGAGCGAGCCCTGCCAACTCCAGAACCGTTGGTGCAATATCGACAGTGCTAACAACATTTTTGGCGACCTGCCCAACCTGAACCTGCTGCGGCCAACGAACGATGAACGGTGTGCGAACTCCCGGAACATGAACTCGAGTCTTGCAGTGAGGGAAAGGCCGCCCGTTGTCGCTGATCACAAGTACAAAGGTATTCTGCTCCAGCCCCTGCTGCTTGAGTTCCTGCAACACCATCCCAATATGTTCATCAAACCGACTGACCTCATCGTAATACAAGGCAAGATCTTCGCGGACGCGTGAGGCGTCCGGAAAGAAGGGAGGCACAATGACTTTGGCGGGATCATGGGGCGGGTTCACTGCTCCCGGCTTGTATCCGCGGTGCGGATCACTGTGAGCCGCCCATAAAAAAAACGGCTGCCCTGCAGGTCGATCCTTCAATGCTTTGACCCATGCATTTCCCATCGCTGCGGGATTGGACCCCCTGCGATAATCAACTTGATCCGCGACCGCCTGACCAAGATGCCACTTGCCCACCGCTGCAGTCCAGTACCCGGCATCCATGAGCGGCTTGGTGAACATCGTTTGCTCTTTCGGCAAAGGCAGATGCAACTCGCCAGCACCTGTCGCGTGTGGATATCTTCCGGTCAACATCGAACAGCGACTGGGACTACAGGAGGAACAAGTCAGGTAAGCTCGATCGAACCGCATCCCCTCCGCCGCAAGACGATCCATATTCGGCGTGCGGATTGCAGAGTTGCCATAGGCTCCACAGTCATCCCAGGCCATGTCATCTGCCACAAAAATGACAAAATTCGGCCGTTCATCAGCGCACGCAAAGTGGGAAAAAGGGGTTGCCAGACAAACAGACAACAACGCTAGAGTGATTACACGAAACATCAAGCAAAAACCTTCGGAACAGAGTCGAACGCGAACAGGAAAGTGTTCCCCCAAAGCCAAATCACAACATCATGCTGTTGAGGATGCATTTGGCTTGACCACTGACATCAGCACTGAAATCAGCAACAACGCCAGTCATCATATGACATTGTGATGAATCTTGACGTGCGCAGCAATCAACCGCTTGCCAAACGTACAAAAGGGGCAGAGTTTCTGGAGATAAGCGTCCAAGAGTACCTACGGACGCATGATCTGCAAACAAGGATCAAGACTCTGGGACCCAATAAAAACGGCAACGTGTTTCCACGCTGCCGTTCTGAATTTCGAATTCTGGCTGAGGAATCAGCTGGGGTCTACTTGGCACCCACCAGTTGCTGCTTCTTCTTCTCTTCGATGATATCTTCCTGAATATTCGACGGTACCTGTCGGTAGACTGCCAATTCCATGGTGAAGGTTCCCTGCCCCTGAGTCAAACTACGCAGGTCAGTGGCATAACCGAACGTTTCAGCGAGAGGGACTTCAGCTTTGATCACGCTGACCTGTTCGACGATATCGTTGCTGGTCATGATTCCACGACGGCGGATCACGTCACCGACGACCGTCCCCTGGAAATCTTCCGGGCATTCGATTTCGATATTCATGATTGGCTCGAGTAATTTCGGGCCGGCTTTCTTGAAGTACTCCCTGAAACAACCTTGTGCAGCGGTGTAGAAAGCCTTCTCCGAGGAGTCAACCTCGTGGAAACTTCCATCGTCCAGAGTGATACGAGTTCCGACCACGGGGTACTCTGCGATGGGGCCTTTTCCAAGGCTGTCGCGGAATCCTTTTTCGACGGCAGGGATGTACTGCTTCGGAATGCGTCCACCAACGATTTTCTCTTCAAACTCGAAGCTGTCTTCGCTGTCCGACTCAATCGGTGAAAGCGTACCTTTGATGTGAGCAAACTGACCGGAACCACCGGACTGTTTCTTGTGTTTGTAGTCGTAGCTGATCTCTTTGGTAGGACTTTCGCGGTAGCTGACCTTGGGCGCACCCACTTCGATTTCCACACCGTACTCACGACGAATTCGCTCGATGTACACCTCAAGATGAAGCTCACCCATTCCGCTGATCAGAATTTCGTTGGTTTCCTCATCGGTGAAAACGCGGAACGTTGGATCCTCCTTGCGGAAACGCTGCAGGGCTTTACCCATTTTGTCTCCATCGCCTCGACTCTTCGGAGAAACCGCAATTTTGATAACCGGATCAGGCACAAACATGGTTTCCAATGTGCATGCATCACGTTCGATACCGTAGGTATCACCACTGGCTGAGTCGATTCCCATGACAGCGATGATGTCACCAGCAGAAGCTGAGTCGACTTCTTCACGCTTGTCACTATGCATTCGAACGATTCGGCTGAAACGTTCTTTACGCCCTGTACGTTGGTTAACGTAGGTACCACCTTTTGAGATGGTTCCCTGATAAATTCTCATGAACGTCAATTGCCCGAACGGATCGTCAACAATTTTGAACGCCATTCCAACGAAGTCGGCACTTGGATCGGGCGTGAGCTCGATCTTCTCTTCTTCGTTCTTCGGATTACGACCGAAAATATCACGATCAAGAGGGCTTGGCAGGTATCGGATGACTGCATCAAGCATTGGCTGAACGCCTTTGTTCTTGAAAGCGGTACCCATGTAGACGGGGGTCGCACCACCGAGCACGGCATCACGAGTGACGGTGTAGATCAATTCCTTGGGAATTTCCTCTTCACTGAGCAACATTTCCATCATCTCATCGCTGTACATCGACAGCGCTTCGAGCATTTTGCCACGTTTTTCTTCGGCTTCGTCCTGAAGCTCCGCAGGAATTGGGCCTTCAATGACCTCTTCACCTTCATCACCAGCGTGTGTCAGACCGACCATTTCAATCAGGTCGATAACACCTTGGAAATTATCCTCTGCACCGATTGGTATTTGCATCAGAAATGCATCAGCACCGAGCTTGGCACGCAACTGCTCAACCACTCGGTAAGGGTTGGCACCGGTACGGTCCATTTTGTTAATGAACGCCAGACGAGGCACTTGGTAGCGTTTCATTTGCCGGTCCACTGTGATGGACTGACTCTGCACACCACCGACGCTGCACAGCACAAGCACTGCGCCGTCGAGCACACGCAAGCTTCGTTCAACCTCAACCGTGAAGTCCACGTGACCGGGTGTATCGATCAAGTTGATCGGATGATCTTTATAAACGACGCTTGTGGCAGCACTGGTGATGGTGATTCCCCGCTCACGCTCAAGTTCCATGTGATCCATGGTGGC
Source organism: Planctomycetaceae bacterium (assembly GCA_002862205.1). Lineage (GTDB taxonomy): Bacteria > Planctomycetota > Planctomycetia > Pirellulales > Pirellulaceae > Rubripirellula. The sequence continues at coordinate 7,032 of PKCN01000022.1, forward strand.
ACCATCACCGTCACCCCGAACCTCTTCGATCTTGTGAATCCGTCCGGTGTAGTAAAGGACACGCTCGCTCAAGGTCGTTTTCCCTGAATCGATGTGTGCGCTAATCCCGATGTTTCTCAGTTTATCCAGACTCATAACTTTCACCTGAACAGGGCTCTCACTTTCGCCTTCGATGGTGACACGTCGAACAGATCATGTCAGTTTTAAAATCCAGTCGATGCTGAAGGAGAGCTCAGTTTTGTTTGGGCGCGGTTTGCGCCGGGGGGTTGTGGATGGCTATTTTCGTTTACGATGTTGTTCGAGGCACTCGCCAGAGTGGTTTCCCATCTGCCTGACAATCCTGTGTCGCACAGAACACTGAACACAACTCGCCCATGCCGCCAGCACCGAAATCGCTTGTTGAGCGAATTCGATAGAAGCAGACGCCGCATGCGGTTCCCGCTCGGCGTGAATCGAGTGCATCGATTGCCCTGCACCCGTCCCTCAACTGAGCCTCATGTTGTGCCAACAGTCGCAAGAGCGCTGCGGGCCAGGACGTTTGCAAATGGCGTCTGCAGAACAGACAGGACGCCAAATCCCTACCATTCTGCACACGACGGTTGATGAAACGGGCGAATTAACGCCTGATTGGGGACAGCCCCAGACTGCCCTGGAACAACCTCTCACAGCCGAAAAAATCCCGTCCACCGAAGCATTTGGGAAATATGGCAAAGGTTTTTGGTTCGCGAAAGGGCAAATCTCGGTCCAATTTCCCCTTGCGACCAAGTTTCCGCGCGGACATACTCTCCGCTCGGCCGTTCGACACTTCCCGATTTGGGACGTATCAGCGGCTTGCTGAAGATTTTTTGGCGAGTCGATAATTTCCGATTGTCGGCCGTTTAGACCGTTCGCCTCTCTATTTGAGACACATATGCCTCCAAGACCAATGAGCACGCGTAGCCGTGCCCGTAAACGCTCCCGAGTTCGCTCCAGGACCCGCAAAAAAGATCCTATTTTCGTCGATGGTCAGCGGCCTCGACCGATGTACGTCGACTACAAAGACGTCGAACTGCTCAAGAAAATGGTGAATCGCCAAGGGCGAATCGTGGGACGTCGCAAAAGTGGTTGTACTGCTGCCAGTCAGCATGCTGTCACCGCTGCTGTCAAGCGAGCTCGCTTCATGGCACTGCTGCCATTCGTCGGCGAATAACCGCTCAACGTGCTTTCGGAAGCCCTCTGCAGGTGGTGAAATCCCCTCAAGGGCACAACATTTGGGCCACACTGAGCCTGAGTTCCTAAACGCAAACCCAAGTCGCCCGTTTTCTATGTCGGCCCTCATGAGGGCCTGCAGGCCAATGATGACTTGAACGCAAGCCAACCTTCGGGTTCGCTCAGCTGTCCCCACCAAGGCATGATGATTGCTCGGTGTTTGAGTGCCTCTTGCAGCGTGGCTCGCCCCATCAAGGAGTTGCAGGACGCTGGTTTCAGGCGACTTTTTGAGCCGTCAAGCGATTTGCTGCCTCACTAATCCCGACTCAATGGCAGGACATCAGATTCGTCCCGGATACTGTTGGATGCCTGTGGGTTGGTTGTTAGAGACCCGGATGTACTGAGACACCCTGATTCAGTGCAGGGTCAGTTCGGCGACAGCAGACGACTGGAATGCCCATCAGTTAAACTATGCCCGGAGAGGGGTTAGTCAACACGTTCAAACAATCTTCGGCTAAGACACCTTCGCCTGCGTGCTCCCCAAGTGATTCTTCAGCCTACGTCCAAGTCGGTACCCATGCTGCCATGACCTTTTCCATTGAACGCCGGATTGAATTCCGGGACACGGATGCCGCGGGAATCGTGCACTTTTCAGCCTTTTTCCCGATGATGGAGGCAGCCGAGCATGCCATGCTCCGCTCTCTGGGAATCCCTGTCCTGCCAGAGTCGGCGACTCGTCTGGCAGACGGTACCGAGTTACCCCCGGTGACTTGGCCACGAATCGCTGCAAATTGTCGCTACTGCACTGCTGCTCGATTCGACGATCTACTCCGCATCGAGGTTCAGGTGAAGCGGATTGGCAACACCAGCATCGAATACCACTGCCGTTTCCGGCGAGCGGAGGAATTGATCGCGGAGGGAACCCTTACAGCGGTCTGCTGCTACCTCAACCACGACTCGGAGCCGGGTGCCGAGGGACATCTGACGAAAACCCCGATTCCAGATTCGATAAGAAAGCTACTCACACGCCACCAATGATGGCAAACCTTTTTCAGGTTGGTTGCGTAGCAGACCTACACTAGGTGTACCGAGTACGGCATTTGCCCCAAAAGCACATCGAGATGCAATGATTTCCGGGCGTTTGATGGCCTGGTGCCTTTCTCCCCCGTCTTCTTGTTTTCAATGTTGAGTAGCTTGGAATGACGTCTTGCCTTGCTGAATTTACGGTTGGATCGACCGAAATGTTGTCCTTTGTTGGGTTCATGGATCAAGGACTTTTTCTGGGGCAAGCGTTGAAGTGGCTCCCCACTTGGCTGACGCCACTATGGTTGATTGGCGTGGGACTGGGCATCGGAGCTTTGGTTTCGGCAGCGGTTTTTGGCTTGCTGGCGATGCTTTCCTTTGTGCCTGCCATCGGCACTTTGGCCGATTCGCCGAAACGCGGCATTTCTGCCTCGCTGATTCTGGGGGGTCTTTTTGCAATCGCGTTGTGCGCCGTCTATAGCCCCGGTTCGGTGGACTACGGTGAGGCCTTGTTCTTACCTCTCTTCTGCATTGGCATGGTACTGGGTTTTGGCGTGATTTATGGAGTTTGGCACCGCACACGCGTCGAGTGGCTACAGATTCTGAGCGAGGGAATCGTTCCTTATCTGTTGTCGATTGCCGGCGTATTTGTTGTGATCGCTGCGATTGCGACACCGATGCTGACCAATCCCATGCTGTTCATCGAAGCCATTCCGCAAGTCAATCTGGTGGGAGACGGAACCGTTCGCTCGGTGGTCACCATCCCGGGCAACAGTGCCGATACCGAAGTTGATCTGGCTCCCTTCACGCCGGCCAACATTGACTACAAACTGCGTTCTGCAGCCGAGTTGACCATTGAGAGCGATCGAACCATTCTCATCGCAGATGCTGCAGACTCTGCCAACTTCGATGCGGCACCCACTCGGGTCAACCCAGGTGAAAAGCTTGAGTTTCGTTCTCAAGACAGCAAAGCTCCGCCCGTTCCTGGAGACCCCAGCCTGCTCCACATTCAGAACCGTGAGCTTGACCCGGCGACGGTTGCTTTCACATTCAAGTACGTGCCTCTGGTTCCGCAGGCTTCATCGATTCTGCTGCTTGCAATCCTGTTCTTTCTGGCAACAACCGCGATCATGGTTTTCAGACAGGCAGCGCCTCGGGTCTGGGCACTGGCACTTTCCACCGCCAAGAACGAGATGGCCCAACCGCTGTACCTGCTCTTGCTGACGATCGGTTTGGTGGGTGTGTTGCTGTTTGCGATTTATCCCTTCAATACACTTGGCGATGACATTCGTCTGCTGAAAGACAGTGGAGTGACGTTGATCATGATCCTGTGCATGCTTCAGGCCGTTTGGAGTGCTGGCACCAGCGTGAGTGACGAGATCGAGGGCCGAACCGCCTTGACCGTACTCAGCAAACCCGTGAGTCGCCGATCATTCATTCTTGGCAAGTACGCCGGGATCATGCTTTCCGTGCTGGTATTGTTCCTGATCATCGCCTCGGTGCTGCTGGTCGTGATCAGTTACAAGCCGATTTATGATGCCCGCGAGACCGCCCGTGGCGATACGACATGGCAGGAGAGCCACGAGGAAGTCATGACGACCGTGCCTGTGCTGGGACTGTACTTCATGGAGACCATGGCGATTGGTGCCGTCGCCGTCGCGTTGGCCACAAGGCTGCCACTGCTCGCCAATTTCATCACCTGTTTTGTGATTTATGTGATCGGGAACCTGACCTCTCCGCTGGTGGCGTCGACGGAGGGAAATAATGAATTGGTTGGGTTTGTAGGAAAGTTGATAGCGGTGGTGGTGCCAAACTTGAACATTTTCAACGTCCAATCGGCCGTAGATGCAGGAAATCAGATTCCAGTTCTCTACTTGGCAGGTGCCTTCAATTACCTTGTGTGTTTCACCATCGCTGTCTGGATGTTGGCGATGCTACTGTTTGATGACCGAGACTTGGCTTGATTTGCGAGACTGAGACCTCGAACAGGAACGGGCATGCAGCGTTGCTCCTTCCCGTACGTTAGTCCCATTCCTGTCTGCTCCAAACCGATCTCTCCAAGGAGCTGACAAGATTGATTCGATTCAACACACTTGCCCAACTACGACACGAGCCTGAGGCTCGCGGGTTCCAAATTTCGTATATCTGGTCCAGCGTGGCAGGTCTACTTGTGCCGGGTTTGGTGGTTTTGATCGGCGTGATCGCAATGCTGCTCAATTCGCCGAACTCTCAGGGCTTGAAGGATGAGTCGGTCACCCTGGGAACCCATCTGGTGATTCCCATGAGTGAAGCTTTCACGGATCAGGAACCGTTGATGCAGCTCACACAGCTGGTTGGTTTTGCTTTACTGACTGCAGCGATTCTGGCGGGTTGCGCGTGGCTCTACCGGCGAACGGCCGATGCTCGCGCCAATCGAATCGTCAAAGCATTGCATGGACGAATTCTGAAACAAAGTTTGAGGCGTGCTGAAGTCGAGGGCGCCGCCGCACAACACGTCCGTGCCGACGATATCATCGGCCACCAACTGCCATGCGTTCAAACCGGTCTCTCGCAGTGGTATCAAGCGATCCCACGCAGCCTGCTGACTCTGGTCGGCTGTGTCTTTCTGGCAATATTGGTCAACGTTTGGCTTGCCCTGCTGGCTGTCATCAGCGGTGTACTTTTACGTCGTTTTTTCCACAAACTGCACCAACAGAAAGATTCAGAACTCGGACATTGGGAAGTCCCGCGTTCACGGCAGCGAATGGCGTCACTGGTCGGCCAAGCTCCCCTGCTGGCCCGCCTTCAATCTCAGGGAATCGCTGATCAAGCTTATCAACAGGAACTCGAATCGATGTTTCGAAGACTTGATGTGGAGGACAGACGACAGGCACGCATTTGGCCGTTGGTATTCCTGGCAGTCTCCACCGCCATCGCCGTGATGATTCTCGGATTGGGTGTGAATCTTCTGGGTAGCGAAAATGGTCTCAGCGTGCCCGCAGCATTGGTCTTGGGCTTGGCGTTGGCCGGCGCGGCTTCGGCTGCCGGACAATTACAGAAACTCGCCGGCCAGTTGAGCGAGAGCGGAGAAGCAAGTGATACCATCTATCGCTATCTGAAACGGAGCGATGAAGTTGCCCCCAGTGAACAGCGAGTTGGTTTAGCTGGTCTGCGTGAAAATGTCGAAATTCGTGATGTCACGCTGAGCGATTCCAATAGCCAACTGATCCTGAGCCACCTGAGTCTGGACCTGTACCCGGAGCAACTGGTCGCCTTGCTCGGAACTGAACAGGTATCAACCAGAGCGTTGACCGAGTTATTGATGGGCTTTGGTCTTCCCAGCGAGGGGCGTGTTTCAATCGACGGAATCCCGCTTCGCGACATTCACCCGCAAGCTCTGGCAAGAAACGTAATGTGGATCGAACCGGATGGTCCCATCTGGGATGGAACGATTCTGGAAAATCTGTCAGGCAATGACAGCGGCATCAGCAGCAGCGACGTTTTCGACGCCCTCCGCGAAGTCAATGTTTACGAACGAATCCAACGTTTACCCGAAGGCCTGAATACGATCGTCAGTGCCAATGATTCAATGCTCGGTGTCGAAACCACTTACGGCATTGCGGTCGCGCGAGCGTTATTACATAAGCCACCGATTTTGCTGGCGTTGGAGCCACCGCCCCCCGCCGAGCACATGGCCGAAGACCCCTGCCTGAACGCATTCAAAAAACTGGTCCGCCAAGGCACCCTGGTAGTGCTTTTGCCTCGCCGCCTGCCGTCACTGCGAGCCGCCGACCGTGTGGTCCTGCTCAACGGCTCAAGATTGGCTGGGGAGGGCAATCACGGCGAACTGCTGGCAACCAGCGATCTGTACCGCCACCTCAATTACCTGCTGTTCAATCCGTATCGCCATCAGAAACGGCAATCGTGAAAGTCCGTGGCTGCAAATCCCGTTGTTGAATTTGCAGTGTTGAATTTGCAGTGTTGAAACGCATTGCGGAACCGAAATTCAGCATCGGGCCATTACGAAGTCAGACGTTCGCAGGTCTCCCCGCTGGCGGTCGACCCTCACCACCGCCGACTGCCGGTGGACGCTGTGGTGTGTAAAGACAACAGTCCTCGGGGCAGACGTCATGCCACGCTCCCAATTCACCCACAGCGGCTCGATCCTGCCGGCCTTCCATTCGCTCCTGCACCAGATCGCGAATCATCGCCACGAAACCATCAGCGATGCCAGCAGTTCGGGTACGGTGCATGCGAATCCCCCGTTCTTCGCAGACTTCGGCTGCTTCTTCATCAAGATCAAACATCACCTCCATGTGATCGCTGATAAACCCAATGGGAACGACGATCACGCTGTCAAGCTTCTGCTTGTCGTCGCGTGCCTTGATTGTGTCACAGATGTCCGGCTCCAGCCAAGGTTGCTGAGGCGGTCCACTGCGGCTTTGATAAACAAGATCCCACTGACTGACACCGCAAGCATCAGAAACCAGACGACATGTTTCTTTGAGCTGCTTTTCGTAGTCACAATTCCCGGACATCGACAGCGGAATACTATGCGCCGTGTACATCACCACGCACTCCTCGGACGTGTTACCCAACGCCTTGATGGAATCCTGCAGATTGGTGGTCATCACCTCGATGAACTTTGGATGGTTGAATCCCATTCGGACCTTTTCGATCAGCGGGGCATCCGGGCCAACCTCCTCCCTCGCAGCGATGATATTTTCGCGGTACTGACGACAACCGCTGTAACAGCTGTACATGCTGGTAAAGAACGCCAATGCCCGCTTACGTCCGTCATCCCGCATCTGCCGGATGGTATCAGGCAGCATGGGGTCCCAATTCCGGTTCCCCCAATAGATCGGAAGCTCGACGCCAACCCGTTCAAATTCAGCTTGGATCACTTCCAAAAGTTCACGATTCTGTTGGTTGATGGGGCTGACACCCCCAAATTGTTTGTAATGCTCGGCAACCTCCAACATCCGCTCGCGGGGAACACGTTTCCCGCGAAGCACGTTTTCCAGGAACGGCATCACATCATCGGGCCCCTCGGGGCCGCCGAAGGAAACAAGCAGAAAGCAATCATAGGGCGGCAATTCGGAGGTCATGGCTGTTTTGATTCGCAGGTTACGCAGTGAAAGTTCTGTTTGGTAGTATTATTGCCACTCATCAAGACCTGACACCATGCGGTGTCCTATGATGGGGCCGGCAGGCTCAGGCAGGAACGGTTTAGCCAATCTTTTTTGGAGGTCAGGGCACAGTCTAACGCTGACACCGCAGGAAAGCTGCCTGCGGTCGGCCAAACATGATCCTGCCTGAAAAGCCAAATCCGCGATAGCAAAATTGGCAAGCGTTTTGGTGCAGAGCAGGATTTTTGCGTATTCTCGCCGGACGGACCCCCAACATCGCGACTCCATCAACACCCCTCACCCCTCACCCCTCAGATGCTCTCAAGGCTCGGATCTTGCAACCAGACGGGCTAACCTGCAACCAGACGGGCTAACCTGCGGGATGCGACAGGACACTTCACCATGAATCGGTTCACTGGAAGATGATTGACTCGGACATTCCACCAGCCGTTGTCCGTGCCGTTGTGAAGAGCCGTGGAATCGTTGACATCAAAAAACGGGACGCAGGCCTCAGCGGTGGGATGGTAGCCCACTGCCGCTCAGCGGATGGTCAGGAATACGCACTCAAGCGTTGGCCAAATTCCATTCCTCTCAACCGTATTGAATCGATCCATCGTGTTGTCATCCACGCATGGAATCAGGGCTGCACCACCGTTGCGAGACCGCTAAGCGTACACCCGTTGACGAACGAGATACGCCTGAGTTCCTCGGACACAGTGCTCTCAGCCGCGGGTGAAAACTGGGAACTTGCTCAATGGCGACCGGGTGTGGCAGCCACCACCGATGCAGGTTTGGACGCAATCCGGCTGGGCGGCGAATTGATTGGTCAGTTTCATCAAGCCACAGCTGCTCTGGAATCCCACTGCCAACGGGCACCAATCATTCAAGAACGCTTGAGGGTGCTGGCATCTCACCAGCAGCACTTGCCGGCAGCGATGCAGTGGATTCAGCAATCAGGAAGGGACGGGAATTTGGCGGCATCTCTGCGAGACGCCGCCAGTCTGATCCACTGGAAATGGGATGAAGCTCAAGACAAAATTCACCGATCATTACTACAGGACAGCGATAATAGCGTCACTACCCAATACGTTTTACGTGATGTTCATGCTCAGCACATCCTGTTCTCATCCGGTCGGGTGACCGGACTGATCGACTTTGATGCGGTTCGCATTGACACTCCAGCCTCCGATCTGGCTCGCTGGGCAGGTAGTTTTTTGTCGGGTCAACACTCCGCTGGGGATATCTGGGAAGCGACATTTGAGGGGTATCGATCCACGTGTGAGCTGACCGGCAGTGGGGATGAGCAGCAGCTAGTCCGAATGGCGAAAAATCTCTGTTTTGCAGGCACTTGGCTCAGCTTGGCGAATTGGTTGGTCTGGCTGCTGGTCGAACGCAGGGATTTTGAAGCCCCACCAGGGATTTTGGCGGAGCGGATCTACAATCTGATCCGGGTGGCCACAGCACACGACTGACGGCTCACTGAATATTGACCCGGAAATCCCGTGACGCGTAGAATAGTCGCCAGACGATAACCACTGAAAAACCGAGCGAAACAGAATGAAATCTTCTATCCAACGCTGGATAACAAGTCCCACACGCTGGCTACCCATGCTGGCCCTGCTGGGATGTTGCTGGATCGCTCCCGTCCAATCACAAGACAGCTTTGGCGGGGGCGCAGACTTGTTCCCTGACTTTTCGCTGGGTGGTTTTGGCGCAGACTCAGCAGAACCTGTGGAATGGCTGGCAACTTACAAGATTGATGACAGCGGCAAAGGCCAGATCGATGTCACTGCGACACTGGGCAGTGGTTGGCATATCTACTCGATGACGCAACCCTCTGGGGGACCAACGCCAACCACGATGTCGTTGGTCTCGCCGGCCAATGTCAAACTGACTGGCAAATTCACTCCTGACCACAAGCCTCACAGCAGCGTTTCAAGCGTCTACAAAGGATTGACGGTTGAAGAATTTGAATCCAGCGTTACCTGGTCCGCATCGATTCAGACACCCGCTGGTTTTGATGGAAAAATTTCAGTCAAAGTCAATGGTCTCGTCTGCAAAGAAGCTTGTGTCCCCGTTGACGACACGATTGACGCAGTCGCGGCAAGTGACTCAAACAGCGAGGCAACTCAAGCCACGCAATTGACTTCGGACGTGAACCCGGAATCGTCACTCTTCCGCGAAGCCGCCAAGCCGTTTCGTGACGGTGACTACGCCGTCGAATGGACAGCATTCGTTTTCCCATCGACACTGAAGGCAGGGCAGTGGGGAGAGTTGATTTTCACTGCCAAGCCTGATGCGACCTATCATGTTTACGAAACCGCGATTGACGACGCAGAGCTATCGACCAACTTCGTGGTGACGGAGAAATCCGGCCTGAAAATTGGAAAGCCGGTTGCCAACCAGTCGGTGACTCAAAAGAAGGGCATCCTGCCCTACGGGTACTTCAAGGGAAAGGTGACTTGGCGAATCCCATTCATGGTCCCCTCGACAGCCAAGCCCGGTAGCAAAACGATCGACGGCATGATCGCCTATCAGGCCTGTACCGACGGCAGCTGCCTGCAACCACAAGCGCTCAAATTCAAAGCCCCACTGAACGTTGCCGAATCAACCGTCGAAACACCTGCTGCGGTCATGCTGACCGCAGGCAAATCCAATGACGCCAAGGATGCTGCGGCCAAGACCAGGTGGGTCGACCCGATCACGAAACCTGCCGGCGAACCCAAGACACCAGCAGCCGATGACATTTCTGCCGCTGGCAGTGGCACAGGCACGAATGCAAATCAACCTCCAGAACCAGCCGCGCAAACCGATCCCACGGAGAAAACGGATGTAGCTCAAGCGGATACTTCGACAGCAAGCGATGCTCAAGGAGCTTCAGCGACTTCCTTCCCACTGATTTTGTTGTTTGCGTTCATTGGCGGCCTGATCCTCAATGTCATGCCATGTGTGCTTCCCGTGGTCGGCCTGAAAATCATGGGTTTCGTCAGTCAGGCCGGTGAAGACCGCAAACGAGTCTTGATGCTTAATGTGGCTTACGTGGCTGGCATCATGGCAGTCTTTGCACTGTTGGCGGTGGTGGCAGCGGTTACAAAATTTGGCTGGGGAGAGCAATTCACTTACTTCCCCGTTCGTCTTGGTCTGACGCTCGCGCTATTCGCACTTGCATTGAGCTATCTGGACGTCTGGGAAATCCCGGTTCCCGGCATGGCAGCGGGCAAGACCTCGCAGGACCTGCAAAATCGCGAGGGTTTTTTCGGGGCTTTCTCGAAAGGTGTCTTTGCCACGATCATGGCGACACCCTGCAGTGGACCATTGCTCGGATTCATCCTCGGTCTGACCTTGAATCTGGCTCCCGCTCAGACAATCGCCATCTTCTTGACCGTGGGGCTGGGGATGTCATCTCCTTACCTGCTGATTGGGTTCCGACCGAAACTGATCGCCTGGCTCCCCAAGCCTGGTGACTGGATGGTTACGCTCAAGCAACTGATGGCGTTTCTGTTTCTGGGCACGGTTGCTTTCTTCTTCTCACAATTCAACGACACGCAAAAAGTTCCTGTTTTTGTTTCGCTGATCGCCGTCTGGTTCGGTTGCTGGATTATCGGCAAAGTTCCCAACTACGCGAACTTGAAAAAACGCATTTTCGCATGGTGTGGTGGGATCGCCGCTGCGGCTGTGATCAGCATCGGAGCGTTTCATTACCTTGAGCAGGTCAAGGAACTGGACTGGCAGGACTACAACGAAGCTCGTTTGCAGCAATTACAAAACGAAGGCAAGACAGTGATGATCGACTTTGGTGCCAAATGGTGCGTCAATTGCATTGTCAATTACGAAGTCGCACTCAACACCGCGACGACCCGAAAAGTGATAGACGAATTGAACGCCGTCGCGATGTATGCAGACTGGACGGACCCTGATGACAAAATCAAACAGAAGCTGAGTGAACTGGACTCACGTTCCATCCCCTTACTCGTCATCTATCCAGGAGATCGCAAAAAAGAACCGATCATCATGCGGGACCTTGTCACACAACAGGCGGTCGTTGACGCCCTCCGCAGAGCAGGCGCCAGTGTTGGCAGTTCTTCCCTGTCGTTTTCGGGTCGCAACCAGAATCTCGCTACCGTCGTTCCACAGTGAACTTGAATCTGACAATGCCCCGCAAGCCTACCGTTTGATCCAGCGAATATGACTCTGCTTGACTCCGATGATACGATCGTCGCGATTGCCTCGCCGACGTCACCCGCACCCCGCGGTGTTGTTCGCATGTCCGGTGATGGAACTTTGGACATTCTCAGGCGGATGGGTATCCCAACCGATGGAATCGACAGGCCTCGGCGAATATCAACGCACGTCGACTTGGGAAATCCGATAGGACGGATTCCGGTGGACGTGATGATTTGGCCCACACAGCGAAGCTATACCGGGCAACCTTCTGCTGAACTGCACACCTACGGTTCCTTGCCTCTGTTGCGAGGACTGGTCGACGAAGCGGGACGCTGCGGTGCAAGACCAGCCCGACCTGGTGAGTACACAATGCGTGCTTTTCTGGTGGGCCGCCTTGACCTGACCCAGGCTGAAGCGGTTCTGGGCGTCATTGAAGCAGAACAACGCGGGACGCTCGATCACGCGTTGAGACAACTCAGCGGAAACCTGTCACAACCGCTGGAAAGAATGCGAAACGCACTGCTGGATCTGCTTGCGGATGTCGAGGCGGGCCTCGACTTCGTCGACGAAGACATCTCGTTCATCAGTGACGAAGCTCTCATTGATCGACTCACCGCAATCGCCACCGAACTCGAACAAACCCTTCAGTTGATGCAAAACCGCGGTGGCGGATCGGCTCGCATCACAGTCGCCCTGTGCGGACCGCCCAACGCTGGCAAAAGTTGCCTGATCAACCGACTGGCGGAGCAACAAGTCGCCATCGTTGCTCCCGTGGCAGGCACCACTCGCGACACCGTGACGGTTGATATCGAATTGCAGGGCAATCACATTACCCTGATCGACACAGCCGGCATTGAAGAAGCGGAAACAGAAGTCTCACAACAGTCACAGGCCCAGTCTCGTCGTTCCACCAATGAAGCTCGCTTGCGACTCTGGTGCGTTGATGCAAGCAGCGATCATTTTGCTTCGAACGCGACCGGGGTAAAAGAGTTAGCAAGTCGCACCCGAAAACCGCACACAATTGATCTTTGGATCGCCACCAAAATGGATGCGGCGATTGCCCCAAATCCTGTTTTCAATCCCGACGATCCCTGGATTCAATGCAGTGCTCTGAGCGGTGCAGGAATCGACGATCTCAGAACATCCCTCTGTGAACATTTAAAAAAGCACGATACTGAAGAGATCGGGTCAGTCGTGGGTACCGCTGCCCGCTGTCGGCAATCCCTTCATCTGGCGATTGCTGCGATTCAACAGGCAATTCAACTGACCATTCATCAACAGGGGCATGAGTTTGTCTCCGCCGAAATGCGCACCGTGGCCCAATGCCTTGGTGAAGTGACAGGCACCGTCTACACCGATGATATTCTTGATCGAGTGTTTGGCCGTTTCTGCATCGGTAAATGAAAAGGCGTTGTCCCGATGCATGGTTCTACTGTGTCAAAAGTATCCATTGACGAATGGCTGACAGCACAGCACCCCAGCCCGTTGGGGTCGCTGTGGTCAACATGGACTGCCAACGGTCTCTTTCGACTCAGTTGGCAAACACCGTCCCATGATCCCTCCTGTCAGGAGACGCTGCTCCCAAACCATCAGGCAAGCGTGCTTGATACACTCCTACACGATTATTTCTGCGGACACAAAGTTTCGTGGCATGAACTTGTAATTGACCCTACAGGCTGGACATCGTTTACCCAGCGTGTTTACCGACACTGTCTTGAAATCCCCTATGGAAGCACGATCACTTACAAGCAGCTTGCTACCTTGGCGGGCAATGAACGGGCAAGTCGTGCTGTGGGTGCCGCGATGTCACGCAATCGGGTCTTGTTGGTGATCCCCTGTCATCGCGTTGTATCTGCCTCGGGAAGCCTTCAAGGATATAGTGCAAAAGGTGGCATCAGCACGAAACGTCTGCTGCTGGAACTGGAGCGCCAAGGACACTGGCCACAGAATCTTTTCGCCAAAGGATGAAGCAGACAACAGCGCCTGACCAACCAATCGACAATGTTGCAATGGACCAGTCCAGCCACCACGGTTGATAGTAGAACTCCAACCACCATTGACCCTCAGGCAAAAACACCCCCTGAGTGATTCCATCAACGCCATGTACATCTGCCGCCTGCCATGAACTGCGTCCACGTTCAGCTGACCATCCACTCGATTCGACCGGTGTAAAACGTGCGTTCCAGTTTCCATCCTGAATGGTGGGGCGTGTGATCAACACAGGAGTCCTGATTTTTATTTGATAGACCACCGACTGGGGTTTCTGCTGCAAACGTTTCGCATCCCAAAATGAGTGCGACTTGGGATCGGATGTTTCGGATGCCTGTCTGTCGACAACCGGACTTGGCTGAATGGCCATTTTCGTTTCAATCACAGGTCTCTGCTGCCCAAACTCACGCTGACCTTTTTCATTCAACAGAAATCCATCCTGCTGAAACCGGTCAACCAGAACAGCTGCGGTCAAAGGCTCCGAAGATACCTGCCAATCGGGATAGGCACATAAATCACCTTCGCGTTTCAGAAAGCGTGACGACAAATCGACCAGATCCAATTTCCTTCCGTTCAAATCAAACGTGTCGACATGATTCGAAGTATGAACGGTCCCTTCAATCGCCAGCCATGCGCGCAGGGACTGCCACAACCGGGTTTGTTCATCCACGTCCAATTTGGCGGTCATTTGATTGACCGCCTGCCAGAACACGGTGGCGTTCCTGCTGCGAATGGAAACCATGTTATTCAGGACATGAGCCCGATCAGCGAGATGCCAACGCCCAAACCATGCCAGGCGGCTACTGGCTTCCACCTCCAGCAACCGCTGCTGGCTACTGTTTTGACTCCATGCAGTCGGCCAGCCTGATCCTGTTCTGGTTCGCATCCAGCGGTTCTGTCCCATTCCTGCAGGTCTTCCAGAAGCAAGCATCAATTCGTTGACATCTGCACTGGAAACCTGATGCACCATTGCATGCACACTGAGCCCGAGATCCAGACAGACGACCAATATCGCGGCCATCATCCAACGGCTACGTTTCGCGGTACCCTGACTGAGACGTCGGAGAATCCATGCCACAGCAACGAGGGCCAGAGTGGTTTGACACAGGGAGAATGTCAATTGCCTCAAGCCTCTGATCACATTGAGTGGCCCCCACCAGGAATCGCTGGGTTCGCGAATGAGATTCAATTGATCAAAACAGATCCAGCGAAAGAGTTGAATCCCGATCATGGTGCAAGTCACCCCAACCGCAAGACACAACGCAGAAGTGGCAACACGAGAGCCAAAGGCTGGCTGCCGCTCATCCGTGATACGATCGCACAGTTGAGCTGTCACCAAGGTGGCAGCCAAGGCAAACAGTGGCAACCACTTGGTGGGATACCGGAACGAATCATAACCCGGCAAACATTGGTACAGAATCCAGTAGGGTCCACCAATGGCACTATCGTACTGCCGCATTCCGCCCGTCCCTGATTGAACCAGCCATACCAAACCGAAATGGCCAAGAGCCAACAGGAACGACAGCCAACAAAGCACCAACCAGGGTCCACAAAAACGCTCACGGCGAAAACGCAGCCGAATCCACAAGGCGAGGAAGGTGACCGCACCCATGTAAATCGAAGGCGTCCATGCGCGTCCATCACCGGGCCACAAACGACTGAACCGCTGATTGATTGGCAGAAAGGATCCAAACGGATTGGGGGTCACCATTTCGGCGAGATGCCACGGCGGCAAAGAATATTGGAATGCCTGATCGCGTTTACCACCGACCTGAGGTGGATCAGTCCAGGAATCACTCTCGACAGAGTGCAGTCGTTCGCTCTGCTGGCTCCAGCTGATTGACGCAGCCAATTGGGGCGCCGACAGAACAGCAGCAAGCATTGGGACTCCCAAAAAAACCCGCCCATCAATTCGCTCCGAAGACCGCTTGATCCAACGCGCCAGTCCAATCACAGAAACAACAATCATCACATGCAATGCCGACTGTGGATCTCCTCCCAACATCATCATCGCCATCGCCATGCCCGCAACGATGATTCGAGAACGGCGACTACCCGACTCGGGCATCAACATTGCTCCCAAAGCAATCGGCAGCCACGCAGCTCCCACCAGAAACGGTGGATTGGTGTAGAGGAACAGAACGGAACCCGAAAGCGGATACAGCACAGATGCGATCGCGGCACCGAAAGGTCGACAACCGGCCCAACAAGCCAGCAGCCTGGCGGCCATGGAAGCGATGATCAAATGCAACACGACGTACCAAGCCATCGCTGACTCAGTCGAAATGGGCAATGAAAAAATCAGGTAACGAAACGGGTACAGCACCGCTGTTGTCGTTTCGCCGATCAGAGGCATTCCGGTCTGATCAAGAGGATTCCAAAGTGGTAGCCACTCATCGTGACAGCGTTCGGCCACATAGTCGTACAGGGGCGTATAAAAATGCCCTACATCACGGAAGGCAAGACGATCAACGCCGAGCAATGAGGGAGCAAAGAACGCCACAATCAAAACGGGCGCAAAGAAAACGCTCGTTTTCGAATACGACATGGTCAACAGATCAAGGAGGTGCAGTAATGATTCCGGCTTTGGACTGATTGCGCAGTGTATCAGCGCGATTCATCAGGTCTTCTGCCGGCTCAAGTTCTTTCGGTGCAAGTTGCACATCTATGATACGCTCATCCCGCAATTCACCGGGCCACAATGTTTCCGAGAAAAAATCGATTCCCGGCCATTCGTACCACGGTGGTTTGATTTTGCGACGAATGACTTCGGTGCGATACCCGTCTTTTTCAATCCGGAATTCGCGGGTGCCATAATGCACAAAACTGGTGGCAGCAGGGCTAGTGCCGATCACTTGATTGTCGATCGAGACAGTGGCCCCCGGAGGACTGGTCCGGACCGTCATCCTCCGCCGTACACAACCCGTGCAAGCGATTGCCAGGAAACATGCAGCCCACAGCAGGGACTTGCACAACCAATGGCAGTAGCAGGACGAAATGGGTTGAGCGATCAAAAGCAGCCTCAATCGAAAAATGGCGAATTGAACCGTCTGTAGCACGGGAATACCAAAGATCGCTAGACCGTTTTATGGAGAACGGTGATTTCATACCAGGCGTCAGGAACAGCAACTGTTTCACGACTGTTATCATGTGAAACATGGGATTCCTGACCTGGCAAAGACCATTCCCGCCCCTGCAAAGACAACGAGAAGACAAAACGATGCTGAAAAAGCCAATCCTCAACTCCGGTCTCAGCTCAGGGCACCTGCTCGTTTCCTTCGCTCTGGCTTTCACCTTGTTATCAGCATCCACCGCCGTTGCCGAAAATCCCCTCGAGGTGCAACTGCAGTTGCAACGTCCGGCACCGAATGATCCCACCAAATTCAGCGTGGTCACCCGAGATGAAAAATGGCTTCCCGCCGAAACCGCAATCATCGTGTGCGACGTCTGGGACTATCACCACAGTCCGAATGCTGTGGCCCGCCTTGAGCAGCTGCTGCCAAGACTTGACGCGGTGCTGAAATCTGCCCGGTCCCATGGTGTAACAATCATCCACGCACCAAGTGACTGCATGGATGCCTATCAGAACCACCCGGCTCGACGCCGGGCAATCGCTGCCCCTCGCGCAAAGGATCAACCGGCTGACATTGGTTCCTGGTGTTCTGCGATCCCAGCAGAAGAAAAGAACACCTATCCGATTGATCAGTCAGACGGGGGTGAAGACGACGACCGGTCGGTTCATGCCGAATGGGCAAAAAAACTGACCAACATGGGACGTAATCCCAATATGCCCTGGCAACGGCAGAACTCTGGAATCACGATCGATTCACAAAAAGACTATATCAGCGACCGCGGTGACGAAGTCTGGAATGTTCTTGCCCAACAGGAGATCAAGAATGTCGTGCTCACTGGAGTGCACACCAACATGTGTGTCCTCGGGCGACCGTTTGGCCTGCGGCAAATGGCAAGGAATGGAAAACATGTCGTGCTGATGCGAGATATGACCGACACCATGTACAACCCCGCCCGCTGGCCATATGTCAGTCATTTCGAAGGAACGCGGCGAGTCATCTCACACATTGAACGCTACGTATGTCCAACGATCACCAGCGATCAATGGCTTGGCGGAGCGTCTTTTCGATTCACCGAAGACCGCGACACCAACCAAAGTGCCATCCCCACTGAAAACGACCCACCCGCAGACGACCACTGGCAACGGGTCACCATCAGCGATCCTTCCAGATCCAGCTCTGATACAAACTCCACAACCCTGGCAAACCGACTTTCAGAAGGCAAGCCAAGTTCTTTCCGTTGCATCGTGCGAATGCCGGAAAGATGGTTCAGTCAAAACAAAAAAATATCGGAACCAACCATTGGCATCCACGTTGGCAACCAACTCAATGCTCGGATCTGGATTGACGGCGTCGAACAAAAAAACAGGACCAACCAGTCAGAAAGCCTGGTGTTTCATGTCCCCCGCAGTGCGGTGACAATTGATGACGCGAATCTGCTTGTCATTCAAATCAAAGGGGGCAAGATGCTGGACGCACCACACATCGAGACTGATCAGGAGACATTCTCACTGGCCGGTACATGGCAAATGAAGTCTGGAAACGAGGTGGAGCTTACCACCATGCCACTACCAGCCAAGTTTGGCGGTTCCAGCGACATCGTCTTCAATGCACCCGATCCACTTTGGACGCCACGCGTGTTAACTCGCTCAGGTGAATTCACGAATGGGATCGAAGGGCCCGCCTGCGACCAGGCCGGAAACGTCTTTGCTGTCAACTTTGACAAACAGGGAACGATTGGCAAAGTCACACCTGAGGGAATCGCGAGCTTATTCGTTGCCCTACCCGAGGGAAGCATCGGCAACGGAATCCGCTTTGCTCCTGACGGAAGTTTCTTTGTTGCCGATTACAAGAAACACAACATTCTGCGGGTCGACCCTCGTGACAGAAAGATCTCAGTTCATGCCCATCACAATGGCATGAATCAACCCAACGATTTAGCACTCAGCCCTGATGGAAAAACACTCTATGCAAGTGATCCAAATTGGAAAGACGGAACAGGCAATCTGTGGCGGATCGACAGCGATGGCAAGGTCACTCAGATTGCAGAAGACATGGGAACAACGAATGGTATCGAAGTCAGTCCGGACGGGAAAACATTGTATGTCAATGAATCGAAGCAGCGTAACGTCTGGGCTTTTGATCTCACGAACCAAGGAACACTGAAGAACAAACGTTTGATCAAACAGTTCGACGATCACGGATTCGACGGAATGCGTTGTGATGTCGAGGGCAATCTGTATATCACTCGACACGGAAAAGGCACCGTGATCAAGATGACGCCGAGCGGCAAGATTCTGCGGGAAATTCCAGTGATGGGAAAACGCCCCAGCAATCTCTGCTTTGGCGGACCCGACCGGAGAACGGTGTATGTCACCGAGGTTGATTCACAACGCCTGATTCAGTTTCGTGTTGATCAACCAGGTCGCGAATAGCATTTTCGTGGCTGGGCTGAATAGCGCTGGAACTAGTACAGCGCTGGAACTAGTACAGCGTTGGAATTAGCTCAGCGCTGGAATTAGATCAGCGTTGGGATGATGGAGGCTTGATCACGGCAAGAATCCGATCGACGGCTGTCCTCAGTGAACGAGCCGCCATCACAAAGTTGGTGTGACCACTGACTTCGGGCTGAATCTCTTCGTAAAGCTCAGTGGCACGACGCAGTTTTGACGCTTTCTTTTTGGCCATTTTCAGATAAACCGCAGGGTCCTCAACTTCATCCAACGGACCCACCGCCAGAATGAAGTCATACAGATCACGCACGATCGCACGCAAATCCTCATCATCCTCAGCTTCATCCGCGTGCTTGAGGAAGGTGCGTATCATCCAGACATGCGTGACCTGAGTGTCGATGGCTCGGACCTGATCGATTGGATCGGTGTTCTCAACAGTCATCAGCCAACCGACTCTTCATCAGTCCCGGGACTCTCACTTGACGCCGCATCCATCGCTGCTGGTGGATCACCACCGACAGCTGTTTCAACTGCCCCCGCTTTAGCTTTTGCAGGTGCATGGCCATGAGGTGTGTTCATGGCAACAGTCACAACACCCGCAACGGTAACCAACATCCCAACCCATAGCAACGGACTGATGTTACTGAAATCATGCAATCGGAACACAGACACAATCGCAGTCACGGACACAGCACCGCCAAACACAATCGGCATCACCAGCAGTGCGTTTCCACGACTGGTCATCATCGCAGTGGTCAAGCAAAGAGCCCCTGCTGCACCCAAGGTGCCTGCCAGGAATCCCCATTTCATGGTTGGGAATTGCGTGCCTGTGAAACTGAAACTGTCACCCTTGACCTTCATCATGACCAGGCCGCCAACAACAGCAATCACAAGGTAGGCAATGCCAATGAAAACATAGGGTTTGAATGGTGTCCAACCACCTTGAAGAGGTGTCATTGGGCGGCCATCCAGACGAGGCGTCTGAGCGTTTCCGATCGTGGGACCGTAACAACCCCAGAACAAAGCGGTGCCAAGGGCAAATAGTATCGGGATCAACATCTTGTTCATGAAAACCTCAAAGGGGGGGAAACAAATGTTTTGACGTTGAGTGGGTCCGCATTTGCGAACGGCAACTCAGCAGCTTTAGACGTTAAACAGGAAGTGACAAATATCACCGTCCTGCATGATGTAGTTCTTTCCTTCCAAACGCAGTTTACCTGCTTGACGAATCTCTTTCTCGCTTTCGTGGGTTTCCAGATCCTCCAGAGTGTAAACCTCTGCTCGGATAAAGCCTCTTTCGAAATCGGTATGAATCACACCGGCACCCTGCGGAGCGGTTGCGCCGACGTGGACAGTCCACGCCCGGACCTCTTTTTCACCGGCCGTGAAGTAGCTTTGCAAACCGAGTGTCCGATAGGCTTCGCGAGCAATCTGGCTAAGTGCGGCATATTCCAGACCAGCCTCTGCCAGCATCTCGGCCCGGTCTTCCTCATCAAGTTCAGCGATTTCTGCCTCCAACTTGGCGCAAACGCAAACAACTCTGGCGCCACTGTTTTCGGCATGCTCGCGAACACGTAGAACCAATGGATCTTTACCATCCAGATCCAACTCACCGACATTCGCGACATAGAGAACGGGCTTGGCAGTCATCAGTCCATAACTGGAGATGGCTGCCGCTTCAGCCTCATTGAGTTGCAACGTCCTCAATGGAGAGTCGGTTTCGAGATGCTGGTTGCATTTTCCGATCACCTCTACCCTTAGTTTTGCTTCTTTGTCACCACTGCGAGCCGTGCGCTGCGCTTTGCTGAGAGCATTCTCGAGCGTTTGCATATCGGCCAACATCAACTCAGTTTCGATAATCTCGATATCCGCGATGGGATCCACCTCACCGGAAACATGAATCACGTCCGGATCTTCAAAGCATCGCACAACTTGGACAATCGCATCCACTTGGCGTATATGGCTGAGAAACTTGTTTCCCAGACCCTCACCATCACTGGCACCCTTCACAATACCGGCTATGTCGACCAGCTTCAGGGTTGCAGGGATTGTTTTCTGAGGCACGATGAATTTCGTAATTCTTCCAAGACGCTCGTCAGGAACATTGACGATTCCCTCGTTGGGTTCGATCGTGCAAAAGGGATAGTTTTCGCTCTGTGCTGCTTGTGAGCTGGTCAGAGCATTGAACAGGGTACTCTTGCCAACGTTAGGCAAGCCAACAATTCCGGCTTCCATGGCTGTCCGTATCAAATCGAGTAAGGCAGGGCATTGATTCTTCAAATGTTATCAGTCCAAGCCTACAGAACGAAGGTGGGAAGGTTTAACGATTTTTCGGTTCGGATCGGCAGCTCTTTGGACGGTCTGAGGAAAAATCGTGATTCCCATGATGTTGGTAAATGAGATCTGCCGAATTGCCTTATTGCACGAAGCATTTTGACATAGCATTCATGGACGAAGCTGGTAGACGCGCCTACGCCCAGCTTTTTCGGCCCGGTGGCGGCGATTTTCGCCCACTCCAGCTCCGGACCCGTTCCCTTGCGAACTCTCACACTTGGCGTTTTGATCGTCTCTGGCGGTACTCTTGCCGCCCTACCCTTCCGTCGGTATCAGGCGATCCCTGATTCATCGAGCACTCCAGTGCATGCCACGGGCCCCACGGATTCTGCTCTGAAAATGGGTTCAATCAACCCGATTTCGGGCACCGTCTTCACCCCGCCTCAGATGGCCGACGCGATGATCCCCGGCTCCATCCTCGCCACCCACTCAGACGCCCGCGCTGCTGACGTGGTCAAAGATCCGCATTTGAAAAGCTTGGATCGGATGTCCAAAATGACAAAAGCCGAACGTTCTCCCGAGGCTCCATTGACTTACGAAGACCTCGTTTTGCCTATCGAAATGCCTGACATTGTTCAGCAACGATTCAATGCCACGGCCGCAGTCAAAAGCATTCAGATGGAAAAAGAGCGTCTGGCCGACACCCCCCCGCCCCGAATGGAACCCATGACGGCCACCTCTTCCCAGGCTCCGCCCTCAACCGGCCCATCGCGGTTCGCTTTGCAACCTGGCAATGGCGATGCGCGGGTCGAGCGGTCCATCATGCAACCAGGGACGAAAGACCAACGCCAAGTGCAGACCAATGCAACCAGGCAACGCAAATCAGCCCCCCCCATCGACGGCTCGATGAAAAAGTTCCCGACGGTTGCACAACTCCATTCTGAAGCTACCGAAATGGCTACCGGTACACTGGCCAGCACGGGCTCAACTTCCACATCCACCGAGGAGTCCGACGCCCCTGCCATGTTGCCAGCAGCGGTTGGACAAAACCAGTTGCCCAAAGTCGGCACACCCTCGCGACCTCGTCACTGGATCCGGCAGCCAGAC
>PKCN01000154.1 GCA_002862205.1 Planctomycetaceae bacterium
GCAAACTCCACCACAGCGAACCGTGACAACCTGAAGTGATTTCGCGATGGGTCCAAGTATCACCACTGGATCACCATTCCACCGCAGTTCCGCCAACAGGGGTACGCGGGCATGACACGGAGGCGAACTCAAACCCAGGACGTGAAGTGCATTGTCTGATCCAATCGCCAGAGTTTACCCACCCCAGCAACTCGCAGCGAGTTTTATCTCTTCAGGAAGCAATCCCCAAGTGATGGGTGATCCTGTCCGATTTTCGAGCCACTTCACGGATTGTGGCAGATCGCACACAGACAGAAATGTTTCCAAGCAGAAGAGCCCACGGCTACAGTTGTGAGGTGAGGTTCGATTTCATCAAAGCGTGACATCTCGAATCAAGAACCGATCAGCACCACCAGTTCACGCTGCTTCCTCGATGGCTCGCCAGTAATTTTTGATCCACGGGGCAGGCAAGGTTGATTTCAGCAAACCGCCCTTGTAGCCATTGATAGCCTGATCAGGCAGGGGATAACCATGGAACACGAGGATCCGCATGTCGGCTGGTTCCTGTGGTTCCCGAATCAGATTGAATGGGAAAGTTGGCCGGCAACTACGTTTGAAACTACGCACCCATTTCTCAGGCCAGAATTCCAAATCATTGCGTAAGGTGTGACTGACATACTGCTGCTCAATCCGAAAATTCTCGAGCGCCCATGCTTCGTCCTTGGCAAAGTGCGAATAGACGTATTGATGCTTTTCGGGGTTGAAACGGAAGATCGATGTATTTCCGACTCGCCCATCTCTGCCCGGCAAGTATTTTGCCCGTCGCTTTTCCAGCCAATCCTGAATGACACAGAATTTCCCGGGTGCGAAACGGAAGAATTCATCCATCGATCCTGTGATCACAATATCGAGATCAAGAAACAAAGTATCGCCCTGCAAGTCAGCCAACCCGGGTTGAAACAAGCCAACTTTTCGCCACGTTGAGCCACCGGGTCGACGATCAAACTCAGCCTCATCAAACGGTGTTACCGGCAGCGGCAAAGCCTCCACCTCGTCACTTAGCCCGGCAGGATCATCGGTCAAGCAAATGAAGCGTAGTTTCCCTGAGAGATGTTCACGTACACCCTCGTACAATCGATTGACGTAAGCACCGCCGTACTTGGAACCCCATTTGATGCACAATATGTTCTTCGTCGTCATGACAAAGTGTCTCCGCAGGCGAAATTGGGAAGATTGAGCCGTTATGGTCCCTGAATTCACGATTTCGACCAAGACCAGTTTTCCAACGCCTGCAGGCAACTTTCAGACCGGAAAAACCGGTAATTCCGCAGCCCACCCTCAGACACGGCAATCCCAGCGAATGCCGTTTTCAGGAAATCCAGGCATCCGCACAGTTGCCGCTGGCGTCATGCCACGGACGATCAGCGTCATGCCACGGACGATCAGCGGCATGCCACGGACGATCAGCGGCATGCCAGCAGCCTGCTCTCGCCTCAACGGATGTCTGTCCGCAATGGGGACAGGTGTCCGCAATGGGGACGGTGTCCGCAATGGGGACAGGCACTTTTCCAACCTGTCACCCGGTGAGCCAGTCTTGACCGACCTCAGGATTTGCGGTCATCAACAATCGGCTCATCAAAACCTTCAATCACATTCTCATTCAACGTCAAACGTTCCACTGCCTGGGCGATGTGAATCCCCTGCCGCTTACCGGCGGCGCGAGTCTCACGGATGGTATTTCTGGCCACAACAACATCCTTGGTGTTACCAAGAATATTAATCGCGATGCCATTTTCATCGCCACTGTTAATGATCCGATTATTTTCCAACACATTACGATTGGCCCAAAAATCATTGCCGCGCGAATCATCACGAAACAACACACCGACCTTCCCACTGTCCGTGATCTCATTGTCCCGCATCACATTATCAGTGTCGTTGTGCCCGATCGACATTCCCTGTGACCGGTTTCCATGCATCCGATTCTGCTCGGCAATTCCTTGTTTGACACCCCAGCACCAGAACAACCCGATGTTATTGTTTTCAAGCAGATTCCCACGCATGATCGGTCGCTGCGAACCTGAACCAGGATGCAAACCGTTTCCCTGATTGCCATGAACATGACATTTTTCAACATGAACGTCGTGGCAAATCTGGAAACTGATTCCATCACCGTTGTAATTGCGGGATTCAACATTACGGATGGTGAATCGATTGCAATCCTGCAGAAAAATATTCCCTCCATAGTTGCCATTGAAGTTGGCGTTACTCTCAAGATTCCCGTCGAGACAAAGATTCTCGATCAGAACATCGGAGCAATTTTCGCTGGTCAATAGTGGAAACAGGGACGTGCACTTTGGCTTCTGACTTACCCATAAATTCTCGCGCAACCCTTCATTTAACTTGAACCGGTTTCCCGTGCGGGCGACAAGCGTCCGTTTGATGACCTGCGCACCACCATGATGCGGATTCTTTCCCATCAGCGCGATCCCGTCCCCCACGCGGAAATCAGCCGTCCCGGCGAGAGTGATTTCCTGATCGTACCAATCAGAATCTTCCACCAACTGCACTTCTTGTGATGGAATTTTCGTTAAAATGCTATCGGATCCACATCCCTGCAGATGGATCCGCGATGGCAAATGAATCGCATTCCGCAGTCGATAAACCCCTGGACCAATTTTGACGGTCCCACTTCCAAGTCGCGCGACATAATCCACAGCCGCCTGGATCGCTTTGTCATCCCGCCCGACAATGTCACCTTGTTTCTGATCGACGGTGATGGTCAATCCATTTGCCCAATCGACACCCTCACGATCATCTCCATCCACCGAACGATTCTTGTTCGGTGCATCTTGAGGTCCCATTGCCTCGGTCCGGTTTGCGGTGGCAAGCAAACCAGCACCAACGCAAACAAGCATGTTTCTTCTGGAGACGGGTGTCATCGATGATTCTCCCAACGGACTCAGATGCCTTGAAATACAGAACCTTCAAAACTGGCTGCTGTGACTGAACGCGTCCCAGTTTACCCTGCGCCCGCGATCGGATGGGAAAAGCGAACCACCGCTAGACACGGGTCGAGCAGGGGAATCCCCGGGTGGGGAAAGGGCCGGGCGGGATACAAGAGAAATAAGGTGAGGATCATGCCAGGAAAAAATTGCCAACGCCCATTCGGGCCTTGGTCAGTTATAATAAAATGCTACTTGTGCCCGAGGAAAGAATTGAGTTCATTGGACCACAAGCCCCACCAAAGTCATTCCCTCATAAATGAAGCCAGATGCACGGACCATTCTTCCGCTTGGCCACTCGGTGCGCCTGGATCACCACTGCGGCATGCCTGGTCATGATGCTGGATCCGGTAGCGACCTCCGCACAACAGACCACCACCACTCAAATTGAGCCGTCGGTGGAGGGTACATCCCAATCGGCATTCGCCAACATCGCGTCACCTTTTCTGAAAAATTACTGCCTGCGGTGTCACAATGAACAGGAACGTGAATCCGGTATCCGGGTGGATCAACTCAGCGGAGAACTTCCGGAAAACACATTGAAACTGTGGGAAGAGATTTCTGAACAGATTGAAATGGCAGCCATGCCACCCGAAGAAGAGCCACAACCGACCGCTGAACAACGAAAACAGATGGTCCATTGGATCCACCAAGCACTACATGAAGCTCGTGCAAGAAAAAAGCCTGTGCATGGATCCGTTCGACGCCTGACAGTCCAGCAGTACCGAAATGTTCTTCAAGAGCTGTTGGGGCTGGAAGAAGATTTTGCTGCCGTATTACCGGCCGATGGAATCTCGCGGGATGGATTTACCAACGACGCAGACACGCTTCTGACATCGCCTCTCCAAGTCGAAGCGTGGTTCAATATTGCCGAAAAAGCGGTCGATGCCTGCTTGGTCGATGAATCATCCCAACCGTCGATCCAGAACTTCAGAATGGATTTGGGCAAGTCAATCAATCCAGAACCGTTCGGTGAGTCTTTGATTCTGGGAGCCAACAGTCGCCTGTTGCCAAACCAGGACTTCAGCATCACCGAATTGGATGCTGACAAACCCTTTGCGTTCAAACCGTTTCGCATGCAAACAAAGTATCGATTCAACGAAGGTTATCGAGGCAACAGTACGGTGCGAGGTTGGCGGGATTATGACAGTATCTATCACGCTGTGTTCGCATGCATGAGAGGTGACGGCGGTTACCCCAAGGGCAGTCCCTACCGGACTGTCAAGAATGGCCTGCTATTACGTCCCTCGATTCCAACCAGTGAAATTTTCCGAGAATCAAGCACCTATGGACCCAAAGCAAACTTTAAAATTGCTTTGAGAGAACTCCCCGAAGACGGCAGATTCCGAATCCGCATCAAAGCCGCAAAATACAGGGACGGACTGTTACTTACCGGGCGTGGATTTGAACCAGCAGATACTCAGAAAGAGGATTCGTCCAACATCAGGCAAATCGAATACATCACCAACAACAGGGATTCCATTCTGAAGATCGATGAGTCAGGCATCTATCAAATCGACGTGCATCCAAAACCGCTTGAGGAACCGATCGATGCGGCGCCCGACAACACCAGACTTTCCGAGGGGCTGATTGGACACTGGTCATTCGACGGTGATTCCCCGGGGACATCCACAACAGGCAAGCACGTTGGCACGCTGAGTGGTGGCGTCAAAACCGTCGACTCACCCGTAGGCAAGCACGGCAAAGCGATCAGCGTGGACGGATCGAAGGCTTCCATTGTCGTGCCAAGAGATGATTCCATGAACGTTGGAGCAGGAAACTTTACTGTCTCAGCATGGATCAAACCTACCCAACTGCGACAGGGCGGTATCGTCTGCCTGGGACGCTACAAATGGACTCATGGTTGGTATTTCGACATGCCCAACAATCAAGGTGTGCTGCGTATCGAAACTGCCTCTCCAGACAACAAAAGCAATGGAACCGTTTCATCCCGGCCCGGAGTCATACGGGTCAATCAGTGGCAGCACGTTGCAGCAGTCGTGCGTCGCGAAAAAAATCAGACCCACCTTTATGTGAATGGCTACAAGGTTGCTTCGGGGACCATTGCTGCGACCAATCTCGATAACCCATCAGTCGACCTGCACCTTGGACGTATTCAAGATGCGCAGCTATTCAAGGGACAAATCGATGAAGTAAGACTCTATCGCCGTGCCTTGGAACCTGCTGAATTGCAGGCATTGCTCGAACCAGGCCGCCGATTCGCGAAGCCACCGCCACTCAATGGTCCTCAACAGCTTGAGCTAAGCTTGGACGATCGAGTGTTCAGCTCAAAACTGAATAAGGGTGAATCTGCATTTCTGGCGGTTCGGATTCCAGCCGGAGACCGCCAACTCAGTGTCAATGCGGGCAAGGATACTGCAAAGCTGGGGCGGCTTGTTCTCACCCGAATGGCAGAAGATAGCCGCCTGGCGAACGAGTTCAAGAAATTTGAGAGTCGAAATCCGAACCTTGGCGTCTACATGGGGCTGCGTCGGGATTGTGGTCACACCTGCCTACTGGTGCAACAACCCCAGTTGGTTGCCAACACCGATTTGCAGAGCTATGTCTTTGAAGGCTCAATCAACAATTTCCCACGACCGTTTGTCGAAAAAGGGAATGTCAATTACTTGGCGGGAGTGCGTGAGATTACGGTTCGAAATGAGTACACCGACGGCCGGGACATGCCACGCCTGCTATTGGCCTCAGTTGAGTTTGAAGGCCCGCTGTATGATTCCTGGCCGCCTGCTTCACATCAGAGGATTTTCATTCCAAGTGAAAATCGGGAACATCGCGACATCTATGCAAGAGAGATCATTCGGGAGTTTGCCAGCCGAGCTTTTCGCAGACCGATCACCGACAAGGAACTACAACAATTAGAACAAACCTGGAAAACGTTTTATGAAGTCAACGAGGACTTTCAAGAAAGCATCAGGGAAACCCTGGTCGTCATTTTGACATCTCCATCATTTCTTTTCATTGTTGAACAGAGCGATGGGCCGCAACCAGAAGATCTGAATCCAATGGAACTTGCGTCGAAGCTTTCATTTTTTCTCTGGAACGGGCCACCTGATAGCCGCCTCGTTGGTTTAGCCCGCTCTGGTAAGCTCAAACAGAGTCTGAATTCAGAAGTCACTCGAATGGTGCAGGACGAACGATTCGGCAACTTCGCGGATCAGTTTGCAGCGGAGTGGCTTAGCATCGACAAGTTTGACGTGGTGGAAACGGATCGAAAGCGTTATCCACGACTGACCTCAACGGTCAAGCGTCAGATTCGTCAGGAGCCTGCAAGATTTCTGGAATACCTGTTCCAGAACAACCTGTCGGCTGAAAACCTGATACGGTCCGATTTTGTAGTCGTCAATGAGATCATTGCCAACTATTACGGACTCGGTGACCAATCTGAAAGCGGGTTTGAATTTGTTCCCTTAAAACATCAACAGCCGCATCTTGGTGGCATTCTTTCCCAGGCTGCGGTTCTGGCCGGACTCTCGGATGGCAAAGAAGCCAATCCTGTAAAACGCGGTGCGTGGTTTGCAAGGAAGATCATCGCCGAACCACCTGCCGATCCCCCACCCAATGTTCCGGAACTGAAAGATGAAAGCGGACTCAGCCTGCGTGAACGCCTGCAACAACACCGCAACGTCAAAGGCTGCGCCAAGTGCCACGAGGGCATTGATCCTTGGGGACTCGCCTTTGAACAATATGATGCAGGGGGACTATTTTCAAATGATCGTGTTGATGCTACGTCAACGCTGCCCGACGGACATGAAGTTCATAATTTGCACGATTTACGGGAACATCTCGCGAATAACCGAATGGACAGCATCGGGTACAGCGTTGTGCGACACCTTTCCATCTATGCCATGGGTCGCAGGCTGACGTACAATGAGGATCGCGTTCTGAAGCAACAGTGTTTAGAATTGAAGGCGAAGAACTACGGGATGCTTGACATCATCCAGTTTGTCATCGCGAGTGATTTGTTTCTCAAGAAGTAATTCTTGCCATCCAAAACCTGCAACTCGTCCCGCCCTGAAAAGAGACGCAATGTTCCACCCAGCCAAGATCAAGCGACGTTCAGTCCTGCAGGGAATCGCGGGTGCCGCGTTGGCACTGCCTCCCTTGGAAGCAATGGGTAGCGAGGTCACCGACCATTTGCCGAAACGTTTCTGCGCCATCTACACAGCCAACGGCATGTCGTTGCCAAAAACAGGTCACGGGATCAACCAATGGAGTTGGTTTCCAACAAAAGAAGAAGCGGGCAGCTTCGTATTCGGAGAATCAACGCTGCCACTGAAACCGTTTCGGAAACACCTCAGTTTCATGGGTGGCTTGTACCACGAAAACGGAGTCAAAGCTGATCCTCACACCTGTTCGGACATGTGGCTGACTGGCGCACCGCTGCATGATTCGACGCGAGAAACATACAACACTGCGGGACTCGACCAGGTCGTTGCCCAACACACCAAGCAGCACTGCCGCCAGCCTTCGCTGGTACTGTCGATCGATGCAGGAGTCGGATTCCTTTCTCGAACTGGCACCATTTCCTATGATCTTCAAGGGCGCCCCATTCCTGCAGAGAATAGTCCTCGGCGAGTTTTTGACCGTTTGTTCCGGGTTGACCAGACATCCCTCAAAGTCCAACGCGAAAAGTTGCGAGCGAAGATCAAATTGGTCGATGCGGTCCTTGAAAGTTCACGCAAGTTCAATCAACAACTCGGTGCTGCAGACCGTCGAAAGATGGACCAATACCTCGCTTCGTTGAATGAGATTGAATCACGCCTGATTGCTTCTGAAAAATGGATTGACATTCCTGTCAAAGACCAGGACCACTCGCATTTGAATCTTGATGTCAGCAAAGAAGATGACCCGCGTGAATACTATCGAAACATGTTCGATTTGATTTCACTCGCGTTCGACGCCGACATCACCCGTAGTGTTGCCTTCATGCTTAATCGGGAAGACGGCATGGGAATCAGCGACACGTTTCCGCTCAAATTGGGACTCAGCAAAACCCACCACCAGCTGTCACATGCTGGTGATAAAGCTGGACAATTGGCCTTTGCCAAATACGACCTGTTCCTGAGCGAACAAATCGCTGGCTTCATGAATCGACTGCAGCAGCACAAGGATGTCGATGGGACACTGCTGGACAATACCGTGTTGCTGTACGGCAGCGGTGCCAGCACGACCCACTGGTCAAGAAATCTGCCAACACTGGTCGCGGGAGGATCCAACATGGGTCTGCAGCATGGCCAATATTGGAGAGAAGGCGAAACCCGGATGGCGAACTTGCACCTCAGCATCCTACGCTCGATGGGCATTCAGGTCGACTCATTCGCTGACAGCACCGGTGTTCTGGAAAATTCCATTTTCAGTAATGCCTGACGTCATCAACCCGTGATTCGCGTTGGGGTGATCTTTCACATACACCTCACAGCCAACATCCGCATTTCCATCATTCCCTTGCTGTCACGAACACTGCCATGCCACCATTGAAAAGCACCCTGTTTCTGATTCTCGTAAGCATTGCATCGACCAAACTGGCATCGACCGCCCATGCGGATTGGCCCAGCTGGCGAGGTGCAGATGACACGGGCAGCATTGCCGAGGGTGATTACCCAAGTGAAATCAGCGACCAGACCATACGCTGGAAGACTCCGTTACCTGGCAAAGGCTGCTCAACGCCTATCGTGGTAAATGAAACCATTTATCTGACGGCGCCCAAAGACGGGAACGATTCCCTGCTAGCCGTTGACTGGGACGGCAAAGTCAAGTGGACCACCTCCTTTGGCCCCGAAGCCAAAGGCAAACACCGAAATGGATCAGGCAGCAACGCTTCACCCGTCAGCGATGGTGACGCCATCTATGTGTACTTCAAAAGCGGAACGTTCGCGGCGGTAGAACCTGACGGTGAAGTCCGCTGGCAAACCAACATCGTCGAACGATATGGCAAAGACACTCTGTTCTGGGACCACGGAACGTCACCCGTGCTCACCGATCAACACGCAATTCTGGCGAGAATGCACAACGGTGAATCGTGGCTTGCAGCCTTCGACAAAAAGACTGGCGAACTTTCCTGGAAAGTATCACGCAACTATGAAACACCAGTGGAATGTGACCATGGCTACACATCCCCCCTGGTGATTCAACACGAGGGCAAACAGGCATTGCTGGTCTGGGGTGCCGAGCACGTGACCATACACGATGCAAAAGATGGTAGCACTCTGTGGTCGTGCGGCGGCTTCAATCCCGAATCAAAAAAGCTGTGGCCTGCCATCGCAATGCCAATCATTGTTAATGATGTAGCGGTAATTGCTTTTGGCAGAAACGACCGCAAACTGCCATTGATGTTTGGAGTTCGACTTGATGGAAGTGGTGACGTCACTGAAACGAACCACCTCTGGCAGCGTGACGACATTTCAACTTTCGTTCCAAGTCCTGTTGCTTACCAAGGGCGAGTGTACATGGTCCGCGACCGCGGAGAGGTTGAGTGCATTGATCCAGTAACTGGCAAGACCATTTGGAGCGATGCCTTACCCAAGGGTCGTGCTTCCTACTATGCCTCCCCAATGATTGCCAATGGCATCCTGTATGCGCCTCGCGAGGACGGCGCATTATTTGTTGCCAGTGTCAAAGATGATCAGTTCAAACTGATCTCGGAAAACGAGATGGATGAGCCTGTGATTGGCTCTCCCGTCCCTGAACAGGGCAACGTCTTCATTCGTGGAGAAAAGCACCTGTATTGCATTCAAGCCACTCCGGCCGATCAATAACGTTGGAAGACACGGTTCCGAAGTGAGTCAATCGGACTTGGCAGGATCATCCGACGGATGGTAGCGGCGTGTGAGACAACTCGCAGAAAGTGCAACCTTTTTCGCCGGTCACAGGTGTCTTGAGCAACTGACAGGCTGCGATTTGCAGTGTGGCGAAAGCCTGTTTGCTGTATACTCGAAAGTCCGCCCTTTGGCTGAGATGCATCGTCTTTGATGCCTCGCGACTGCCCTTGCCCCACCAACCCGACCGTCTACTTTGCGTTTTCCTTTCCCTCGGTCTGCCAAGCTTCTGCTGCACGTTGGACGTGCCTGTCTGGTAGTCCCGATCTTGTTCGCCGCAGCGGGTAACGAAGCAACGACTGGCGAAGATACAACGACACCCACAGGACTGGAAACCAAACTTGCATTCAAGCGAGACGTGCTGCCAGTACTGAAGAAACACTGCTTTGATTGCCACGGCCAGCAGGAGCAGGAAGGCGGAGTGCGACTGGACGTTTTATCCCAGAACATGCTTGAAGATCGCAACGCCGCCGAAGTTTGGCATGAGGTCTTGAACGTGGTGTCAGCTGGCAAGATGCCGCCCGAAGATGCTTCCACCATGACTGCCACAGAAACGAACAAACTGACGCAATGGTTGTCAACAAGCATCAACGAGGCAATTGCAGCAAGCAAACAAACTGATGGTCGTGTGATTCTGCGAAAAATGAATCGGCAGGAATACCAGAACACAATGAGGGATTTACTGGGTGTCGACATGGACTACGTTGGGGACCTGCCACCTGACGCGGTCTCGCCGGATGGATTCATCAATGATGGTCAATCACTTCGCATGTCCGCCTATCAACTGGAATGCCATCTCGACACAGCACGCCGTGCGATGGACCGCGTGCTGAAATCAGGTGAAGCCCCGGAGGTATTCAAACACGAGTTTGCAGAAAGCCGGAATGATAAGTGGATCAGCACGGCAATAAAATCAAATCGCTTGGGTCGACAGCAGGAATTCCTCGCCAAGATGAAAAAATATCCTGACGAGGGTGAGTTCATCGTGACAGTAAAACTCACAGCAGAGTTGATACCCGATGGCGGATTTCCACTACTCGAAGTTTCTGTCGGATACTGCCCGGACACACAGATACTGATCAGAGAATTTGAACCGGTCGAGGTGTCGAGCCAAGACGAACAGGTATTTCAGTTCCGAGGCCAACTGCAGGACTTTCCCATGCCCGTGCGTGGACAGGGCAAGTACCCGGGATTGGTCGTTCGCATTCGGAATGTCTACGACGATGGAAGTGCACTTCCCAAAGAACAGAAAGACGAGCAGAAAAAGAAGTTCTATCCTGATGAACCACACCTGCCAAAGCTGTTGATTCAGTCGGTCCAATTTGAAGGCCCTGTCTTTGAGCAGTGGCCTCCCATGACACACCAGAAGATTGTTTTTGAATCGCCCCTGCAGAATGTTTCAGACACAGCGTACGTGCGCAAGATCCTGTCAAATTTCATGACGCGGGCCTTTCGCCGACCGGTCCATGATGAAGAGCTTCAACGCTTTGCTGACCACTACGAACTCATTCGCTCTGACTTTCCTTCCCAAATCGAAGCGTTGCGGGAAGTACTGGCTTTGGTTCTGATTCAACCCGAGTTCCTGTATCTCGTGGAACCGGCCAATGACAGAAAGAGACCTGTCACCGGCTGGGAGATGGCATCACGCCTGTCGTATTTCCTGTGGAGTACGATGCCTGACCAACACCTGCTGAATCTTGCTGCCAACGGCGACTTGCTGAAAGATACCGTACTGGTATCGGAAGTCGAACGAATGCTGTCCGATCAACGTGCCTCACGTTTTATCGAACAGTTCACGGACCAGTGGCTTCAACTGGACAGACTCGAAAGCATTGCAGTGGATACCAAACGGTTCCCCAATGTTGATGAACCATTGAAGCGGGATTTGCGGAAGCAAACCCACGCTCTGGTTGGCAAAGTTCTGAACGAAAACCTGAGTGCATTGCAGTTGATCGATGCCGACTTCGTCATGCTCAATGAACGTTTGGCACGTCACTACAAAATCCCTGGGGTGATGGGAGCCAGCATGCGTCCCGTCGAGACGCTGCCGGAATACCACCGCGGCGGTCTGTTAACGCAGGGCAGTATCCTGTTGGCGAATTCAACGGGTTCGGACTCGCATCCGATCCGTCGAGCGGTTTGGGTCCGTGATCGCCTGCTCAATGACCCACCCTCACCTCCTCCACCGGATGTACCGACACTGGAGAATGGAGACCCGAAGTTCAGGGAACGTTCCATTCGCGAGCAACTGGAGATTCACCGCAAAAAAACGGCCTGCAACAATTGCCACCAGAGCCTTGATCCATGGGGCCTTGCGTTGGAGAATTATGATGCAGCCGGGTTGTATCGCGATCCACCGAAAACGGAGCCAGGCGGAGAGAAAACCTATCCTGCGACTGCGAATCGGCTGCCCAATGGAATAGAATTGGTTGATGCAGAAGGGCTTAAACGTCATCTTCTGACGGAAAGAGTAGAGGATTTTTCACGTTCACTGGTGATTCATCTGCTGACTTACTCGCTTGGCAGGCCGATTCAGCTGACAGACCGTGACGCAGTAGTGGCGCTGACTTCATCATCCAAGGCTGACAACTATCGTTTTCGGACCTTGATTACCCAATTGGTTCTCAGCCCACCGTTTCGAACCAAATAGCACTTTCACCATTGGCATCTTCATCAGGCGATTGAGGGATCATCAACCATGGCGACTAAATCGTGGCATCTGAACCGACGCACATTTCTTCGGGGAACTGGAGTCTCGCTGGGATTGCCGTGGCTTGAGTGCATGAGTGGTTCGTCCCACGCGTCAGCGGCAGAAAAATCCAAGGCAAAACGTTTGTGTGCTTTCTACTTTGGATTTGGAGTCAGCCTGCCCAAAGAAGACAGCGATCAAGCCAAGTGGAGGTGGTTTCCCAACGGCGACGGAAAAGAGTTCGAATTCACCGAGACACTTCAGCCTCTGGAAAAGCATCGTGACCACCTCAGCATTCTGGGTGGCTTGTCACATCCCAATGGTCGACGCATGGGGGCGCATGACACGGGCGACACTTTCCTGACGGGTGCCTATCTCAACAACAAGATGCTGCAGAATACGGTTTCGATTGATCAGGTGGCTGCCTTGGCAGCGCCAGAACAAACCCGGTTTTCTTCGTTGGTCATGTCAACCGATGGCGGTGTCGGCGAACCGACTCGTTCCAGCACCCTGTCATACGATCACAAAGGCCGCCCCCTGCCTGCCCTGAATCAGCCGCAGCAGATATTTGACCGTTTCTTTGGTGCGGGAGACGCAGACGTGCTGCGCAAGCAAAGGCGACTCAGGAGTGCTGCTGGCATGCTGGATCGTGTCTTGGAAGATTCCAAATCACTGCGAAAACGACTGGGCAATCACGACCGCGAAAAACTTGATGAATACCTTGCATCAGTCGAGGAGATTGAACGGGGCGTGCAACGATCCCAGCAGTGGCTTGAAGTGCCTCGTCCCGAGTTGAGTGATCAAGATCGCGAAACACTGCATCTGGAAGCAGATGATGAGGCTCCCAGGAATTTCATTCGCACCATGTACGACCTGATCTACCTGGCATTTCGGACCGATTCAACACGCGTAGCGACTTACCAAATTACCAACATGGCGGACTGCTCGTCCAAAGCGGCCAAGTTTCCTCAACTGGAAGGTTTCAAGTCTTCGCTTCATTCACTTGCCCACGACTGGAACAAACCCGGTGGCGCCGAGGCGCTCAGTCGCTGGGATCAATTCATGGCCGAACAGCTCTCGTATTTCCTCGACCGAATGTCAGACTCAAAAGAGAACGAGTCTTCACTGCTGGACAACACAGTGGTCCTGTACGGCAGCAGCAACAGCACTACGCACAACAACAGAAATTACCCGTTGGTACTGGCTGGTGGTGGAGACTTGGGCCTGCAACACGGACAGTATCTGCGATTCGAAGAAAAAATTCCGATGTCAAATCTGTTGCTGACGATGCTGCATTGTGTTGGCTCGGAACAGGAAACTTTTTCCGATAGCACCAATGATTTGACGGACATCCTGAAGTCCTGACCCGCTCTGGCCAGTCAGCCGATTGACTACCGTCCGATCTGTCCCGTCGCATACAGTAAACGCAACTGCGACCGATTGTATCCTGCAACGGCAAGAGTGCGATCCTCAAGGCTCGCAGCGCGAGCCTGAATGGCCTGCAACAACTCAATCGGAAGACCCTCATCAGCACGAACACGCAACAGATTACGATCGTAACTTGATTCTGCCATTGCCAAAGATTCATTAGCCGAATCAATCTGCATTCGATAGTTCAGGACATTCTCCTGCTGCGATATCACCTCCGCCGTGATTTCATCGCGAAGGTCTGACAATTCGGTCCGGCTCTGAGCCAAACGACTGCCAGCGCGGTTGCGTTTTGCAACAACCCCCAACCCAAGGCTGTCGAGTTGCCATAGAGCCTGCACATCAAGGTCGGCTCTTCCCGCCTGATTGTCGATTTCAGATCCTTTTCCTCCACCAAAGCTGCCGCCACTGCTCGTGACTGCAACAAGCGGAATCCAGGGTGCTACTTGCTGCTTCTTGACTTCGAGACAGAGGCTGGCAATCTCATGCCCCAATTCACTGACTTCCGGACGCTTTGAAAGTGCTGTCTGAATCAGTATTTCCTGATCACTGGAATCGGCCAACAGTTCCAGCGGAACAATCACTTGATCGGCAGGATGCAATTCGAACCTCGGATCCAGCCGCAACCGTCGAGCAAGGGATGCTGAACGTGTGCGGAAGAGCCTCTGGGCATTGTGCAATTTCTGCTCTAGCCGCGCTTTGGCAGTCGCAGCCCGATCAACGTCAGCCTGGGCCCCCGCACCTGCTGCTGCAAATGTTTCGGTCAAATTCAGCAACTGCTGGACCGCAGCCATGGCAGCCTCAGTGTCCGCGATTTGCCCCGCCGCTTGCAAAAGATCAACATAAGCCAATCCGGCATTCAGAAGCGCGTCGTTTTTTGCAACCGACACACCAGCTCGGCTAGCCGACCATTGCCGCGTTGCGATTTTTGGATTGAAGTACGCATCTACCAGCGCCAGATCTGCGAACAGGCGAAGCGGCCCGCCGCTACCACCGGCAACCGGAGCGGTGCCCAGCGTTGCCCCGCCTCCGACAAACAGGGAACCGCGTGAGGCTTCGATGACATTTCCATCTGTCGCTTGAATCCGGCCACTGTGATTGTTCCACCCCACTCCAAACTGCAGCGTGGGCAACCACAACGCTTCGGCCTGCTGCAAATTGGCATGGGCCTCGACGGTCTTCTGCCGTGCCAATTGAATGGCCCACGCATTACCTCCAGCCATTCCCAACGCGGATGCCAAATCAATTCCCTGAGCAGTATCGATCAGGCCAACCTGTTCCATCCCAACAGCTGTTTCAATGATCGGCGACTCAAGCATTGAACTGCCCACACTCTTATCACTGATGGTCGCATGAGCGGGAGACACCGCAGCAGGCAACACTTCCATCAAATCACTGGCAGACCTGGTGTCGTCCTGCTGCACTGGTTGGGAAATCGGCGACTGCTGCATTTCAGCATTCACTTTTCTCAATTGGGCCTGCGCGGCAGCATTGAGTGCCAACAAGTCACTTTGAGAGCGTTCTTTGAACACCGCCAGTTGAGCTTTGGTAGCGTCAGTTTCGATTTGCGATGTCCCTCGCCGCGGGTCCAATTTGGAGAACCAGGATTCTTTATCGGTCGAGGGAGAAGTAACCGCACATCCAACGGTTGGCAAAAGGCATAGCGTGAGCCAATGGCGTCGATGCCAGGAGCGACTACGCTTTGCTCGATATTTTTCAGGCACTTCTGCCTCCTTGCGCTTCTGTGTATTGCCGTTCGTGGCGACTCGTTTGATGATCAATTTCCTTCACTTGCCGTGACGCTGGCCGAACCGTATTGGCCACTCAAGAATTGATATCGCCCGTTCTTTTCATCAAACGTATTTTGCAGATCAATTTCGACCCGCATCGTGCGAGTTGTCATATCAAGGGTTTGACTGATTCGACTGACTTTCAGCGGACCGCCTCCGGGAGCAGTTACTTTGTCCGTCTCGGGAAACCCGACCAGCTTTACAGGATCACCGATCTGAACCATGGCTGCATCAGTAGCAGGTACGGTTAACACACCCCGCATCACATCCACATGTTCAATCACGAGCAAAGGTTTTTCATTGACATTCCCAGGACTGACAAGTTGCCCTGGATCGACAGATCGCTCCGTGATGATCCCATCAAAAGGAGCATTGATTTGTCGGAATTGGTCTTGAGCAGTCGCATGACCGAGTTCCGCTTTGGCAACTTCGATGCCAGACTGTGAATACTCCGCCTCGTTGACAGCAGCACCAACATCAGCCTGTGCTGCTGCAATGTCCGCATCCACCTTGGCAATTGCCGCGGTCACCGCACTGACGGCAAAAACAGCTTCATCAAGCATTTCTTTTTGCACCGCACCACCGTTCACCAAAGCCTCGTATCGATCACGCACGCTGATTTTGAGGCTCAACAACGCCTGTTGCTCCTGCTTGGCAGCCTGAGCCTGGCTCAGTTTTGCTTTGGCGATCTCTATCATTCCTTCGCTGACACTTAGCTTGGCCTGTGCCTGCTGGAGCATTCGCTGCCTCCGCAGGACGGTCGCTTCCAACTCGGGTGCGTCCAAGGTAACGAGCACCTTCCCCTTCGTCACACGTTCGCCGATATCACCATGAACGGTCGCAACATAGCCCTCGATGCGGGCACGCAGTTCGGTTTTCAGATCACCCTCAAGGATGATCGGCAGTCGAACTTTTACGTTCCCGGAGTCCTGTGCCGGAGCGACAGACGCAAGCGGGAAAAACCACACCAAATTGACAAGGGTGACACACGAAATTCGAATGATAGAGTTCATCTCAATTATTTTCCAAATGGGCATTTCAGATCGCAGTCGCCGCAGGAGATTCATCCGTCGAAATGACGGATTTTCTTTTCATCAAGACATACAGACAGGGCACAACCACCAGTGAGAGAACAGTCGCTCCGATCACACCACCAATGATCGCTCTTGCCAGAGGTGCGTTGGTACCACTGCCACCAAAACCAATCGCCATGGGTAGCAAAGCGAGCCAGGTCGTCAACGAGGTCATCAGAATGGGCCGCAAGCGAATACGAGCGGCGTCGATCACGGCATCGGTAGGTGTTTTTCCATCTGCCATGCGTCGATTCGCGAAGTCCACCAGAACAATGGAATACTCCACTACGATTCCGATCATCATCACAATCCCCATCAAAGCGGGTACAGAGAGGTGAGTATTGGTTGCAAATAGCAGCATCACCACCCCCACATACCCCAGCGGAACTGTCAGAAGAACAATCAGGGGATCGGTAAAACTCCGGAACTGGACGACCATCACCAAATAAACCAACAGAGTTGCAATGACCAATCCGACGCTCAATTGAGAGAATGAATCACGCATCAATTTGACTTCACCCATCATTCGGTAACTCGTTCCGGCAAACTCCTCTGCGTTCAAATTGGCAATTGGACCACGATCGTCAACACCCAGCGTCACACCCAGATTTTTGTCTGCCTCAAGGCGACGTTCAATTTCCGTGACAACACGCCCCACGTCATAACCCGGCAGGACGCCTGCATAGACATCCGTGACACGTGAAATGTTTCGGTGATGAACAACTGCTGGCCCTTCGGTATGCTTGATTTCAGCGACGCTGCCGAGACGTCTCATCGCATGGTCACCTCCCATCACCGGGATGTCACGAATCGTTTGTTCGCTATTGAGATCCTCTTCGCGATATTGGACGCCAAAGAAATAGTGGTTGCCCTTGTTTTTGTCGATCCAGAAAGTGGGTTCAAAGTTGATCGTACTGTTGGTAGCTGCCACCAGGTTGGTCATCACGTCCTTGGGAGTGATTTGCATGCGGGCAGCCAGCTCACGATTCATCTCGACTTCCAGTGCTGGATAGTCGATCCGTTGTGCGATTCGAACATCGGTAGCCCCCGGCACCTTGTCCGCTGTATCGCGGATGATGGCTGCGATTTTCTGAGCCTTTTCCAGATCACTGCACTGCACCTGGAAGTGGATTGGGGCAGGCTCACCCATGTTCAATGCCGCAGTCAGCATCCCACCGGTATCGAATGAGATCTCGACATCCGGAAACTTCTTTGACAACAACTTTCGAAGATCAACGACATAGCTGTCAGCATCACGCGTTTCCGAACGATCTTTCAACTGAACCAGCATGAAAGCATCCATGGGCCCGGTATTGGGTGTGTAGGCTGCCGGCCAATCCATCAACACTCCGATGTTCGAAATCAACAACTGCAGAGCCGAATCAGGATGCTCCTGATTATTTGGATCCAGAGCAAAGGCAGGATCGGGTTCGCCAATCTGGTCAATGATGGTGGCTTCGATCTCCTTCATTACCTTTTCGGTTTCTTCGATTCTTGTCCCCGATGGCAGCCTCACGTACATGGTGATTTGGCCGCTATCAACCGAGGGGAACAACTCCTGCCCCTGCCGCATGCTCAGCAATACCGCCAGAACAAAAGCAGCAACTGAAGCGCCGACCACCAGCCATCGTGCCGCAATTGCCCTTCGCAACAGATCAGCAAACCAGCCTGCATTTTGCTCGTCCTCGTTCTCGTCAACCACTTCCTGACGGGGCAACAGGTAAGCGCAATAGGCGGGGACGAGCGTAATGGACAGAAGAAATGAAGCAAAAATGGCAACCACCGCGGAAATCGCCAATGGTGCAAACAGAAACCGCGTCAGTCCCGAAAGAAAGATAACGGGCAGGAATACCACCGCGAAGGTCAGGGTTGAGACAAGAATCGGCCCGAGGACCTCTGAGGTGCCATCAGCAGCCGCGTCGAATGGATTCTTGCCCATCTGCGCGTGCCGAACAATATTTTCAATCACTACAATCGATTGGTCGACCAGAATCCCGATGGCCAACGCCAAGCCACCAAGTGTCATCGCATTGATCGAATCGCCCGTGAAGAACATGACCAGAAAGGCAGCAATGATGGCGACAGGAATAGCCACCAAGACGATGGCAGTGAGGCGGAAGTTACGTAGGAACACCAACACAACCAAACCGGCCAACAAGGCTCCCAATGCTCCAGCTAATTGCAAACTTGCAATCGAAGATCGGACCCCAACCGACTGATCCATGGCAACACTGAGCACCAACGACTTCATCTTGGGATCTTCTGCTCGCTCATTTTTCAAACGAACGAGAATCGTCGAAAGCTGCTTGTTGATTCGATCAACAATTTCAATTGTGTTGGCACCAGGCTGGCGATAAATCGGGATATAAACCTGCCTCGAACCATTGATGCGAACAATGTTCGATTGAATCTGTGAGGCATTCTTGACCTCACCCACATCACTCATCAAGACGGGAACCCCATTCACGACACGAATAGGAGTACTATTGAGTTCGTCAATCTTTTCAGGAATCGCATTGGTAAAGATCTGAAGATCCTGTCGCCCGATCTTGATACTGCCCGCCGGGATCAGCACATTCTGCTTACGCAACGACTCCTGCACATCCATCAGAGTCAGACCATATGCCTCAAGCTTTTCAGCATCCACGTAGGCAAGAATTCGCCTCAGCTTTCCTCCATATACCGCTGGAGCAATGACGCCACTGATGGACTGCAACTTATTGCGCAGTTCGTAGTAGGCAATGTCGTAAAGCTCCTGCTCGTCCATCTCAGGGTTGCTGACCACCACCAGACAAAGCGGAACACTGGCAGTTGGATCAAACGGCATCACCATCGGCGGAATCGTCCCCGGTGGTAGATAGAACATATCACTCATCGCATAGGATGAGACCTGCGCCATCGCTTCCGCATTACTGATGCCCTCAGTGAAGAAGTCTTTCACCACACAGACACCTTGCATCGCCTTGGCTTCCTGATGCTCAATGCCCACGGACTGGGCAGTCCAACGCTGCAAGCGACTCATGATGTCTTTTTCCATCACCTCTGGTGGCATACCAGGATAGAAACAGACAATCTGAACTGCAGGCGTATCGAATTGCGGCAACAGGTCTGCTGGAATGCGTGTGTAGGCATAACCACCCAGAACGATTGTCATCAATACAGTGACAATGATCAGATGGGGCTTGGCTAGAATCCGACGCATGAATGTGTCTCGTGAAGTGGGTAGAACCACGCTGGAATCCGGAATGTCTGCGCAGCGGTGCCGGATCACGCCATTCCATCTATCGTTTCCCTATAACCCTCACCGTTAGCATTTATTACTTAATCGGCACATCTTGCCTGCAACAGCCGTTTCCAATGCCCTAACATGCGTAAAAACGCTGCTGCGGAGCCAAGTATCAGTTTCACGAACGGGACAAACGAGGTTCCACACAGCTTCACCAGCACCACAACCTCAACCTCAGCTCAGCATCAGCTCAGCATCAAAATTGACCTGAGTCGTTGGTGATCTGGCCAAAGCATGAAGTTGCGTCCATTGGCAGCCTGCGGGAAATAAAGGCCGGAGAGATGGACGTTCTGACGGGTGATCTCACGATTCCAACCTGCAATCCTGCAAAAAATGGCATCAATGGGTACAATCCGTCACATCGCGAGGCGTGGGGCGGGTGGTAAAATATCTCAGATGTTCTGCGCTTTATTTCATGGGAACCAGTCCATCGAAGCCATAAAATTTTGTTACCCGAAGAAATGAACCCGTGATTGCCAAACGCTTCAAATTTTCGCACCCAAAGGTCCTATCCGAGGCGGCATCACCACGATTCGCTTGTTCCCACGAGTGTCACGTCACGTAACATTCACCGATGTTGCTGATCGAGACACCAGACGCGGGGCATGCGATCGCCCATCATTCACGTTTCCACCGCCGACCACCTCACCAAAGCTGTGGCTGGCACATTGGGCCATGACTGCCCCGATCCAATCATGAAACATTGCTTTTTAATTTTGCTCTTGGGATTCAGCATCTGCAATCTCGCACCAGCCAGGGCAGCAGGTGACGCTGCTTCACTGGACCTTCTGGTAAAAACACTCAACTCGACTGACAACCCGCAGGTTCGCACCATTTTAATGCGAGGGATGTTGAGTGGGCTGGCGGGACGCCGCAACGTGGACGCTCCACAGGGCTGGAAAGAACTCAGCAACAAACTTGCGTCGAGCCAAAATGCAGAAGAGCGAGCATTATTGCAACAGTTGTCCCAGATTTTTGGTGACACGGAAGCGATGCAGCAAGCGTTGGCGACCGTTCTGGACACCAAGGCACAGTCGGAAACGAGACGAAAGGCGCTGCGTTCGTTGTTGGCTCAACAGGACAAGCAAGTGGCTTTGAAACTGGAAAGCCTGCTCGATGACCCTGCCATTTGTCTCGATGCGATACGGGGCTACGCCTCGATTGAGATTCCGTCCGCCCCCAAGACACTGTTAAGCCGCTACGCAAACCTTGATGAGCCTCTGCAGCGAGCCGTCATCGAAACACTGGCAACGCGAAAGGGATATGCAGCCGGTTTATTGACAGCGATTGAGTCGGGCAAGATTGCCCGAGAGGACATTCCTGCTCACGTGGCTCGTTCGCTTGATGTTCTGCTGGGTGACCGATTTATCAAGGTTTTCGGGGAAGTTCAGGATTTGTCCGCAGACCGGGCAAACTTGATGGCCAAATACAAGGCGATGTGCAGCCCCGAAGCAATGGAAAAAGCGAATGCGTCACGCGGGCGTGCCGTGTTTGCAAAAACGTGTGCTTCGTGTCATCTGATGTACGGTGAGGGTGGTAAAATCGGACCGGACCTGACAGGTTCGAATCGTGCGAATCTTGACTACATCCTGCTTAACAGTGTTGATCCAAGCTATGATGTACCCGAAGGCTACAAGATGGTCTTGATTCAAACCGTTGACGGGCGACTAATCAATGGAGTGGTAGCGGAGGAAGATGCTCGGCGAGTCGTGCTCAAAACAGTAGAGCAACCTCAAGTCGTGATCGCAAAGGAAGACATTGAGGCAAGGAAGATATCTTCAAAATCAATGATGCCCGATGGGCAACTGGAACAGATGAAACCACAGGAAATGCTTGATCTGATCAAGTATCTCAGAACAACCGCTCAGGTGGAGATAGAAAAGTGAAGCGACAAAGTTTCGTCCAATTGAAATGGTCTTGCGCAGCGTTGTGCATGTTGACTGCATCGGTCACCTTCGCAGCGGACAACCGCAACGAACTTCCGAAAAAGCAGCACAAAACCAGTGATGCTCCATTTCTGACACCCGAACAAGCCGTCAAGAAGATGGCAGTCCCTGAGGGATTTGAAGTGTCAGTCTATGCGTCAGAGCCAGACATTGCCGAACCCATCGGATTTTGCTTTGACGACCGTGGCCGGATGTGGGTGGCTGAAAACTTCAACTATCGAACCCGTCGAAACCACACCGATGAACCAGTCAGCCGTATTCAGATTCTTGAAGACACAAACAGCGACGGCATCTTCGACAAAAAGAAAACCTTCACCGACACACTTACATTCACCTCCGGTCTGGCCCCCGGATTTGGCGGAGTGTTTGTTGGCTCACCTCCCAACCTGACTTTCATTCCTGATGCAGACGGTGACGATGTACCGGATGGACCGCCTCAAGTACTGCTTGATGGCTGGGGAATCAATGATCGCCACGAGACTTTGAACAGTTTCATCTGGGGTCCCGATGGCTGGCTGTATGGATGCCACGGTGTATTCACACAATCACGAGTTGGC
The DNA here is from genome assembly GCA_002862205.1 of Planctomycetaceae bacterium. Lineage (GTDB taxonomy): Bacteria > Planctomycetota > Planctomycetia > Pirellulales > Pirellulaceae > Rubripirellula. The sequence continues at coordinate 22,587 of PKCN01000154.1, forward strand.
AAACCGGGCGACGACGAGGCAGCAAGACAGTTTATCGATGGCGGCATCTGGCGTTATCACCCCACACAGCAGAAATTCGAAGTCTATGCCCGTGGTTTGTCAAACCCTTGGGGTTTTGATTTCAATGATCAAGGACAGGGATTCGTAACATGCTGCGTGATTCCGCACCTGTATCACATTGTGCAGGGCGGTGTGTACACCAAACAAAGCCGCCCTCACGTCAATCCACATATTTACGACGACATCAAAACAATCCGGACCCACAAGAACCGCCTGTCGGCACACGGGGGTGCGAGAGTCTATCTTGCCGATGCTTTCCCATCCGAGTATCGCAATCGATTGTTCATGTGCAACATCCATGAACATGCCGTGCTGACAGATATTTTAACCCCGAAAGGCTCAAGCTTCGTCGGAAGCCACGGCGATGACTTCATGCCAACCAATGACCTCGCGTGGGTTGGCTTCAGTGTGGAAACGGGTCCTGAGGGTGGCGTCTACGTTCTGGATTGGCATGACACCGATGTCTGTGGCAATACAATCAACTTTGCCAACAGCGGTCGAATCTATCGAATCACGCCCAAGGGTGCGAAGCCGATTGAACGCCCCAATCTTAGGGCCATGACTGATGCCCAACTGGTCGACCTGCAATCGCACAGTAACGATTGGTATGTGCGGCAGGCAAGGTTGCTGCTGCACTCACGAACAGCTGCTGGCAAACTGGACAGTGCTTCTGTTCACGAGAAGCTGAACCAGCTATTCAATGATCCGAAGACTACCGGCCCAAAACGCCTGCGTGCCTTGTGGGCGTTGCACGTGACTGATGGGCTCGGTACAGATCGACTACAAGCTTTACTGGACCACGACGATGAGTACGTTCGCGGATGGAGCATTCAGCTGCTGTGCGATCAAAGCAGCATCCATTCCTTTCAGACTGCTGCGACAACCAAAAAACCAGTTGTCAGTCGCGAAACCCATGCCAAGTTTGTTGAGATGGCAAGCCAGGATTCTTCTCCCATTGTACGCCTGTATCTGGCATCTGCACTGGGACGACTACCGTTTGCCGATCGTTGGACGATTCTTGAAGGCCTGGTCTCACACGCCGAAGATGTAGATGATCATAATCTGCCTCGAATGTACTGGTTCGCGTTGGAACCGATGGTCCCCAAACACACAGACAAAGCGTTGGCTCTGGCCGTGTCTGGAAAGATCCCGAAACTGCAGGAGTTTGTGGCCCGCCGTATGCTGAGCGGAGAAACCGTGGTGGACCTGAGTGCTCCGAAAAGGCCAAAACCCAAGCCGGAATGGCAAACAACCATCCAGAAGGTCGCACCCGGATTCAATGTGCGCAATGTGGGAGAAGGCGGCGTTGTGGAGCACAAAGTGTTTCGCAATGCCCAAGCCGTCCAGACCCATCCGCTCAACAAAAACAGAGCAAGCAGTCTGCATCGGACGGCAGTGATCCCCGAGGAAAAGAAAACGACCCTGCACATGCGAGTCAGTCACCACCCCCATGGTGATTGGCAGTTGCGTGTTCTTGCTGACGGAAAAATGATTGAGAACCAACTGGTAAGCTCAAAGTCCGTAGGCGATGACGAATGGATGGAAATGTCTGTTGACTTGACCTCGTACGCAGGTAAGAAAATTCGTCTGTCCATCGAGAATCATCCCAACAACTGGATGAATGAGTGGGCTTACTGGAACAAAGTTGTCATCATCAGCGAGTGATCCATGAATCTCAGAATCGTTCTTGTTGCCGTTCTTTTCACTGGTTCATTCAGTACTGCGTCCAGTGGTTTGAATGCTGCTGAAAAAGCCAAAATCGTGTTCATTTCTGGCACCCCCAGTCATGGACGCATGCATCACGAGCATCGTGCCGGGAACATGATTTTGGCCAAGGCATTGAACGACTCTGGCCTTGATATCGAGGCGGAACTGGTGCCGCACTACGGATACCCCAAGGACACATCAATCCTGCAGGACGCAGACACGATTGTGATTTTCTGCACAGGCCATCGGGGGCACGTACTCAATCCCCATCTGGCCGAGTTTGATGCTCTGATGAAGAAAGGCACCGGTGTCGTGATGATTCACTGGGCCACCGAAGCGGAAAAAGGCGCTCCTGGAAAGAAGTTTCTGGATTGGATGGGAGGTTTCTGTGATCTCGACTGGTCCGTCAATCCGCATTGGGCTCCCAACTTCAAAACCTTTCCCAACCATCCCATCAGCAACGGCGTCAAACCGTTCAAGATCGATGATGAATGGTACTACCACATGCGTTTTGTGGATGACATGAAAGGTGTCACGCCGATTCTTTCTGATCTTCCGCCACCAGAAACATTGAAACGCAAAGATGGCGCTAGAAGTGGGAATCCAGCCGTACGTAAAGCTGTGGAATCTGGTGAAAAACAGCATGTTGCCTGGGCATACGAGCGTCCTGAAGGCGGCCGAGGCTTCGGGTTCACAGGTGCCCATAACCATAGCAGTTGGCAGGATGACAATTTTCGCAAAGTCATGCTCAATGCAATTCTATGGACGGCGAATGTGGAAGTTCCGAAAGATGGCTGTCCCTCACCACAGCCCAATCAGGAACAGATAGAAGAAAATCTGGACAAGTGAAGCTTCGCCCCGTGAACGGGTGTGGCCGAACGTCAAGATGCAAGTGGCTTATCGGCTTGCCTGCCAACCCTGATTGAACTGAGTCGTCAACCGCTTGACGATTTGCGGATTTTCCAGCGCCACGTTGCGGGTTTCGCTGGGATCATTCTGATGGTCATACAGTTCGACAAAGACCGGCGGCCGGTCCGGATCACGATAGTCACGCCACAACACAAGCCGGTACCTGTCAGTTCGCATCGTGTAGCCCATCAGGTGATTTTCAAAGAGATCTCGGTCCCAACGATCACCCTGCTGCTTGATGATGCGAGTTTCAACATCCTGTATCAAAGGACCAAAAAAAGTTTGTCGCATCCCCGCCGATAGAGGATTCGCTGCCCATTCACGGAGCGCGGGATTTGGAAATTGGCTAAACGCTGCTTTTTTCCAAGGCTGATTGGGCTCTGTCAGCAGAGGAGCAAAACTTTGCCCCTCCAGATGTTCAGGCAACGGAACACCACTGAGATCACAGAGCGTTGGATAGATGTCGACCAGTTCCACCAAGGCATCCGTCGCTGCACCGTGCGTCTTCATATCAGGAGTCCAGATCACCATCGGCACACGCGTGGCAATTTCATAGTTGGTGGCTTTTCCCCAGATGCCCATGTCTCCGAGATGCCAACCATGATCACCCCAGACAATGATGATCGTATTGTCTCGCACACCCGCTTGTTCCAGTGCATCAATCATCAATCCGACCTGTGCATCGACATAGCTGACGCACGCGTAGTAACCGTGCAACAAGGTACGAGCCAATTCTTCGCCGATCGGTCCAGACTTGGGGATACCGTGCCGGGTCCGTAATTCAAACGAAGCGTGCAGACCGGTTGCTGCTCCACCCTCAGGCGGTGATACCTGAGACGCAGTCTTGATCTTACTGCGATCATACAGGTCCCAATATTTCTTGGGTGCGATGAAATCCAGATGCGGTTTGACCAATCCCAGAGCCAGGAACAAAGGCTGGTCAGGCTTATGTTCAAGATGGTCCTGAAGTGTTGCGATCGCCAACTGAGTGTTGAAGCCATCGCCATACACATGATCCTCAACATCGGCCGCCTCATAGGCTGGACCATGGACAAGACCACCCGAACCACTGGGACCATACTTGGCCAACATCGCCTGCTTGTTTTCCAACCACGTCTGCTGATTTTCAGGCAAGGCATAGGTACCGGGGAGTTTTGGACGCTGGTAACGGCACGTCTTCCACGCGGGACGACGACTCCATGACTGATCGTTGTCAGTCATTTTGGCGTGGTAGATTTTCCCGCAGTATGCCGTTTCATAACCATTGGCAATCAAATGCTGAGGCAACGTCACAATATCCGGATTCAATTCACGGAAATAGGCAGTGTTTTCAATCACCCCAATCGTGTCTGGCCGTGCCCCTGTCATCAGGCTTGCCCGTGACGGGCTGCAGATCGCCTGCTGGCAATAGGCACGGTTGAATTTCAACCCCTCCGAAGCAAGCCGATCAATATGTGGACTCTTGGCAATCGGTGAACCATAACAGCCCAACTCGGGCCGTAAGTCATCGATGGCAATGAACAGGATATTGGGGTTTGCTTGATCGGATGCTTGCGAAACGCCGCTCACAACAAGTGCAAGAACGAGGAACAAAAGTTGTAAACTAATCGTGGATTCAATTTTCTTGGGCATTGGTATTTAACTCGGGTTTCCGAAGGTTTCTTGATTCAAATACCGAGGAGCGTCCGTTACTACAAACGCTTGAAGAACCAAGGCAGGTACGTATTCGCTCCGCTCAAATTTTTTCACAAGCGGCCAGGCATCTCCAATTTCCAAAGCCATATGAGTGATTACGTGCTCCAATAGAATCACCCTGAATACACTGATATTTTTGAAGGCATTTTCACTCTGATGTGCATGAATTTCGCTCACTCCACCGACATCATGCACGTCGTCATCTTTACTCACCGCCTATCCACGCCTCGCTACAGAATCTAATCACGGTAAAAAACTTTCATTTTCACAAGGTCCCACGCCGCGGAAACCTCGATATCTGTATGATAATGAAAATTCGCAACGCTGCACTCGCTGCTGACTGTGCCGCGAATCAAAGCCAACCCACGAATCGTCCCATTTTCGGATAAGGGTGTTCCTGTGAGTAACCATCCCCATCAAAATCCACAAGGTGCGAATTTCCAGCAGGAGCTTCCACAAGGAATGGCCATTGCGGCACTGGTCACGGGTATTCTTTCTCTCACGCTCTGTGGAGTATTCACCGCAATTCCAGCAATCATTTGCGGGCATCTGGGCGTCAAACAAGCCGACAACGGCGAAGCCTCCGGACGAGCCATGGCGATGGCAGGCATGATCATGGGCTATATATCACTTGCGATAACGATCCTTGGAACAATTGCCTACTTCGTTGTGGTTTTTGTTGTGATTGGAGCAGCTGCAGCAGCGCAGCCCGGCGGTCTTTAAGAGCCCATGAACACCCCACCAGGACGACGCCGATCTTCACGCAAGCTTGTTGCTGGTGTCCTACTCGTAACTTTTTTCATCGCTGCGATTTTTCTGCTACGACGTTTTGATCCGGCGGAGTACTCGTTCTACCCCAAGTGCACACTTTACCAAGTGACCGGATTGCATTGCCCCGGCTGCGGCGCGACGCGAGCCGTGGGTGCATTAGCAGCAGGTCGTCTTAGCGATGCCATTCGGTACAACCCGCTACTGGTTCTTGGCGGACCTGTCATCGCCGCGATTGTCATAATAAAACTCAAACGTGAAGATCATGGCGAGGCAAGCTGGACGGTCTTCTCAGTCTGCATGGTCGTAGTCGTGATATCATTTGCAATCGCTAGAAACGTGCCATCGCCAACTCGCAGCATCCTGGCGCCTCCCAGTAAAAACGTGCCTGAAACGCCATCAACTATCGAAAGAAGAGACACAAAAACGTCCTATCGTTTTTTTGAACACGAGCGTCAGCTCGCGACGAGGACACTGAATCCGGGGTGAAGCATTGCCAACCACAAAGAGGGATCCCTTTTTCTTCGCGATTCCTTGCCAAGTCGCGTTCAACTTCTTTCCAGCCCAAACGTAGCCAACGCCACTGCGTTACGAATCTCGAGTTAAGTTCGGGCTAACCCATCAGACGGGTAATCTTCTGCGGCTCAATCGCGTGGGATTTCATTGAGGGTGTAATACGCATTCTCATGAACAAGTTTCCCACCCTCTGGCTCACGCATCGGCTCAAGATCGAACTCGTGCACATGCCCTTGAACTAGTCCATCAACCTTGATGTCGACTTGAAGCCGATCTTCTGAAACGGTGGCTTGCACTACCCGCGGTTTGGTTTGATCGACTTCGGGACTGCCATAACCTTGTTGATACACATGCGTAAAAGTTGATAAAGAATAGGTTGCCGGATCAGATGCGACAGCTGGATCAACTGGCTTGGTAAAGGTCAGTCTAAACCCATCTGATCGAGCATTGATTGTTTTGATTTCAAACGGGACGACCCCTGTCCAATCCAGACGCTGAATTGCAAACTCACGCGGTCCTCTCACCGGCCAACCTCGGTTGGTCCCTCCAACAATCAGGTCACCACGTGGAGTGAATTGGCAGGCCAACAATCCCGTCGCTAAGCCTTCACGAAAGGGATAGCAAGCACCCTGCCATACACCGTTGACTTTCTCTGTCGTCGCACGCATGACAACACTAAGACTGAAGTCTGTGACAAACAATTGGTTCTCAAAGGGACCGAACTTTCCACCAGTCTGATCAACCATGAATCCAGAAATTGATCGCCCCATCCGAATGTAAGGGAAGACCACGGCGTAGGGCACTAACTCCTTGACACGCTGTCGCTCGATCATCAGCCTGGACCGCGTTTCAGGCACAACTGGCTTGTCTCCCATCTCCTTGGCCAAGTCGTACCAGTTGAAACTGACGGGATGCCCCATGAACCCACCCTGTTCCAAAACTTTCAAACTGCAGGAACCATTCCACGGCCCCTGACTCTCTGCATAAAACATT